>CAZNCQ010000012.1:0-34160 GCA_964571275.1 uncultured Myxococcales bacterium | reverse complement strand
GCGCGGCGCCGGCGGTTCCACCGGCGCCGCCAATCCTTTCGCCACCGGTACCCATCGTCGACGCGCCCCCCGTGCCGCCGCGACTGTCTTCGCCCATCGCGGCGTCCGTGTCCTGGGTTCCGTTCGAGGATCCACAGGCCGCTACCGCGACTGACAGCAAGATTGGCCACGCCACGGGGCGGAGCGAGGTCACCAGGTTCCGCAACACACCCACACCAAATTGCAAGGAGGGAAGAGACGGCTCCGGATTTCGACGCAAGGGCATAACAAGCTCAGAACGCGAGACCCGCGACTTATTTCGCGTCGAAACGCCGACGTCTCTGTGGAAATCGAACGACAAGGCGGATCACAGGAACAGGAGAACCGGTTCGTCTGGGCGACAGGTGGGCGACAACCGGCGTGCCCTCTGGTTGCGTGCTAGCCGTCGCCCTTCATGGTCTCGATGAAAGCTCGCAGCGCCGGCGTGACCTCGCGGCGACTCGGATAGTAAAGGTGAAAGCCCGGGAAGCTCGGGCACCAGTCATCGAGCACGATCTCGAGCGTGCCGTTGGCGAGATGGGGCGTCACCTGCGCCTCGAAGGCGAAGCCGATCACTTCGCCGGTCAACACCGCGAGCAGGGCGAAGTGGGGGTCGTTTTCGAACAGCGCGCCCGTCACCGCAACCTGACGCTCGCGGCCCGCTTTCTCCAACTCCCACCGATACGCTTCGCCCCCGGACCTGAAGTGCACGACGCACCGGTGCGCGAGCAGGTCCTTCGGCTGCCGCGGTCGTCCGTGGCGGGCGAAGTACCTGGGTGTCCCGACGACGACCAACCGCTGGCGTCTGCCTACCTGGACCGCGACCATGTCGCGCACGACCTGCTCCCCGAGGCGAATGCCCGCGTCGAAGCGCTCCGCGACGATGTCGACAAGTCGTTCGTCGGTCACCACCTCGAGCACCACGTCGGGGTAGGTAGACAGGAAGCGCCCCAGTCGCGGCGCGATGACGATGTCGGAGGCCGACTGCGACGTGCTGATGCGAACGCGTCCTGCGGGCTTACCGTCGGCCCGGTTGGCGGTGGTCTCGGCCACGGCCGCGTCGAGTTCCCGCAGCGTCGGCGCGAGACGCGCGAGCAACTTCTCACCTGCCGCGGTGGGAGCGAGTCTCCGGGTCGTGCGATGAAGGAGCGGAACTCCGAGCTCCTCTTCGAGGCCGCGAATCGTCTGGCTCAGCGCCGAGGGGGTGACGCCGAGGCGGGCCGCCGCACGAACAAAGCTTCCCCGCTCGACGATGGTCGCAAAAGCGTTGAGCGACTCGAAGGTGCGTCGGCGCATTATGTAGCCAGACTACCGAGTCCTTGAAGAAAGTGAAGGATGGTCCCGGTGTCGCGATGACCCCACACGATCGACGCATTCCGCGACCTGTCATCGTCGCTCGCGGTCGACGAGGCAAACGCACTGGCGTGAGCCAGGAGAATTCACCACCGCCCGATCGATCTCCTCGAGCGCGTGGGCTGATCCTGGTCGCGGCCTTCCGGGCCGTGCTGGCGCTCTCGAACGCCTTGAATTCCACAATGCTTGCCCGATCGGCATAGTCGGGCTGAACGATGGTTCCGATCTCTACAGAGCTCCGAAAACTGGTCCATCTTCCGCAGCAAACTCGACTCGCAAGCGGCTACCGAGCGACCACGCTAAAATTGTCGAACTGGGCGTCGGTCCATTTGCTGGTCGACAGCGCCACGTTACCTCGAACGAAGGTGGCGTTGGTGATCGTCGTCAGCGTGACACCATCGTAGAGCGCCGCGATGGTCGTCCCGCTGAGATCGAGCGCCAGCCGGTGCCAGGAGCCTAGCGGGAATGACAAGGTGCCTGAGGCGAGGGTCGTGTTGACCATGTTGGCGTCCTGCGTGGCCAAAATCCAAGTGCCGGCGTCGCTCACCTGGAAGTGGTACCCCAGCACACCGCCGCCGCCCTGGCTCTGCGAGCTCACCCGGCCAATGAGATCGACGGAACCGGCGTGCTGCAAGAGCACGTCTGTCTCGGCTCTATAGTTTGTCCAGGAGGCGTCCCCGACCACGGTCAGCGGGCTCGTCTCGGCGGCACCCTGCCACTTGATCGGCGCGATGGTGATCTCCTGTTGCAGGCACTTGCCGCTGCGTCCACCGGCGCAGCTCTCGGCCTCGAACGCGCCCTGGACCGTGGAAAAATACTTGGGGATGTTGGGCATGGCACCGACCGTGTAGGTCTCGAATGTGTCATTGAACGGCAGCGGCAAGACCCCGGAGGCCGGCGGAGCGGTGACGCCCTTTCCCTGCCCCGTAGTTGTCGTAAGCGTGTAGACCCGATTGGGCAGCGCCGTGAACGTGAACCCGCAGTTCGAGGGCGAGATGTCCGGCTGTTGGACGAACCACTCTCCGGAGCTGGTGGCGCCGAGATTCGTGGCAAACACATGTATCGGACCCTGAAAAACGCCGCCCGTCTCGGTGAAGTTGAAGGTCTTGGTGGCAGTGGAGTCGGTGGTTTCGATGATCGCCGTCCAGTCTCGATTGTTGGGGGCCTTGAGGACCACGCTGCTGCCGGCGCCGTTCAGCAACGCGCTGCCGCTATCGACGTACTGCCACCCCGGTCGCACGAATTGAGTGGTGTGCGCCGTCACCCAGATCGACTTGTCGACCCCGTAAGACCCTGACCAGGGTTGATTGGCGAGCATCAGTCCTTCGACGCCGCCGTAGGGGAGGTTCGGGTACCAAGCGCCGACCAGCGACCAGTTGATGGAACCGGTGATGCTGGACTGGATGTATTTTCGGTTGTAGGCGCGCGCCATTGCGACGGCGCCCGTGTCGTAGGCCAGTGCGCCGTCCTCGCTGGCCCATATGGGTTTTCCATTGGCGCGGGCATCGGCGAGATTCGGCAGACCACCACACTGCGAGCCGTTCGACTGGAAACCGCAAGGGTAATGTGCGCCGATAATGCTGACCGCGGCGTTGAGGGCGGCGTCGCCGTTCATCGCCGTAGCGATGTCCCACGTCCCGAAGCTGTCGGCTGCGATGATTTGCGCCGACAGCCCGTTGTTGACCAGCGCCGCCTTGAGGCTGACAAACCACGGTCCGTAGAACCCGTTCTCGTTCCAACCGCCGACGTAGTCGATCTTGAGGCCGTAGATCGACTGGGCGTTTTTGACCCAATTGACGATGTAGTTGATGTTCTCGGTCGAGAAGAAGCCGCTCATCCAGCCGGGCGCTCCCCACTCCAGACCGGCAAGCTTGATATCGGGGTTGCGCGCCTTCGCCTCCTGCATCAGCCACCATTCGTATCCGCGTCGATAGTTCTGATCAGTGGCGCTACGCTGGTGACTCGCCTCAGCGCCGTTTGTCGAGTCGGTGTCGGCACCGATCTCCACTTTCAAAAGCTGCAGCGCCGCCCCGTAACCTGGCTTGAAGAGATAATCGAGGATCTCGCTTCGTTGCGCCGTCGGATAGTCGTAGAGCAACCGCGAGGTGCCGCCGCCGCCGCTCAGACCACCGATGACGTCGAAGAGCCGACCCGTGCCGGCCCCGTCGATCAGGACCGCGCCCGCGCCGGGCGCGCCGGCAGCCGTGGTGCAGAGGGTTCCGCTGCCGCCGGTGAATCCCCCGACGCCGCTCCCTCCGCCGTCTGACGGCGGGCTCGAGCCGCCCTGCCCCGGTGGCGTGTCGGCGGGCGCGTCCTGAATCGACGCGTCGGTTTCGATCGCGGCGTCGGCCGCGCCGCCCGCGCCGACCTGGCCGCCACCGGCGCCGAGGCTGCCGGCGGAACCGTTTGCCCCAGCACCGCCAGTTGCACCGGCATCGTTGCTCTTGGGGGAGCATGCCGTCACCCAGAGACAGATGAGCCCAGCGCTCGCGGGCGCAAGGCGGATTCCAATCGGCTTCATGACGAGGACTCCAGAGGCTGCAGTGACAGGAACGGTCGAATCGGGACCACCGCTATCGCGCGTGCACCAGCACGGCGGTCGCTGGCGGCACAACCAGAGTTACGACATTCCCGCCGGCCGGAAGACTGTACGGCGCCTTCGGCGCCCAGGCGCCCGTCGGTTCGACACCCGCGCCCGCGAGCGTCACCCCGGTGGTGGCTCCAAGGGCGGCGGCTTGAAGGTACACCGCGGTCGCCGTTGCGACGGATGCGCCGACATCGATACTTGCGTTCACACCGTTCGTCGCGTCTTTGTTGACGAGCGCGATGTTCGTCGAACCATCCACTAGCGCGATTGTGTATGCGGTGAAGTTCAAGCTCCCCGCAGTGACACGTGTGGGCAGCATGTCACCGACTCCTGCTTGCGACACGAACAGCATTCCGTAAAAGAGCGGCGCGGCGGACGTCACCCGACTGTCCACCTCGATGATCGGCGAATACCGAAACGGTCGCGTACAGGAGGCGACGCCGTTGGTGCAGACATTGCCGTCCATGTTTTGGCCGCCGCTGTGGAAGTTGACCCCGACCGCTCCGTACTCGGCGGTCGTCAACATGAAATCGATACCCCAGAGCGCCGACGCGAACACATCGCTGACGCCGGCCGCGCCATGACCGGAATACGAGTTCATCTCTCCCCACCGAAAGCCGTCCGCAATGTGGTTCGCCTGAACCGACGCCAGGAGCGCCTGCGATTGCGTGACGACGCTGGGATCGAGGGCAAGCATTTGCGCTATCGTCGGATTGCTCGACGCGGCCCCTTTGTAGTAGTGCTCCGTCAAGAGCACTATCTTGGCCGCCTCGGCATTGGCGAACGGCACGGTAAAGGTCGTGACAGCGCCAGCAGCCGCGGGGCCTGCCAGTGCAAGGGTCGGGAGCGCGCCGTGAATGGCAGCCTCGAAGCCTTCCCACTGCATCATGGGAGTTCCGACGGCGTTGTTGGCGAAGAAATTGATCTCGTTTCCGATCTCGACGCTGTGCAGGCTTCCGCTCAACTTGGACATCACGTAGACCGACTCGTCGACGGACGGTTGCGTCGCCGTCCTCATGCTCACGCCGTAAATGGCTTTCCAACCGGTTGCGGCGAGAAAGGCCGCCAAGCCATCGACGTCGGCCGTGCCGATGTTTTGCGAGGTCTGACCGCCGACCACCGGCGTGGCGGTCGGCACCCATGTCGAGTTGTCGACGTCATTGGCCCCGATCCGCACGATGCTCGGGCCGAGCAGCTTGAACATCGCGATCAAAGGGGCGTTGGTTCCGGTGAAGAACCCATCGGTCATGTGGGTCTTCTCGAAGCTGAACCCGGCGAACCCGGGTCCGAGGTGGCCCATCGTAGTCGTGCGTGTGACCACAACCGTTCCAGCGACGGAAGGCCCGGTGAATGGAGGTGGCGGTCCACCGTCGACCCCCGTCCCGGCGGCATCGGGCGCGCCGCCGACTCCCCCGTCGCTGCCCCCCGCGCCCAGTCCACCGCTTCCATTCGGACCTGCACCGCCGGTTCCTGTCCCACCCCCCATTCCGCTCGGGCCGCCCGTTCCAGTAGCCCCACCCGCCCCAGATTGTGCGCCATTCGATACGCAACCGCTGAGCGCTACAGAGCTGAGAACCATCAGCGCAAAACACTTGGCCGCGTTCCTTGTGACCATCTCACACCCTTTTGACATTTTCCGCCTTGGCCAGCGCGAAGATGCTTGTGCGTCCAATAGAGACACCACGCTCAAGGCAGTTGCGACGACGGTCAAAACGGGCTCAACTATTTTGGACCGCGGAACCCCACGACCACGCAGGTCACCGGAACCCGGTCAATTCGATGTTTTCACCAACGTCACGTCATCAATATCGATCCACTGATTGGCATTGGCGGTCGTTTGAACGCCGATTTGGCAGGCCCCATTCGTTACCTGGATTCCGGCGATAGATACTTGCTTCCAGGTCGCAATCGTGGAATTGACGGCAGCGTCCATTTCCGGTCCGCCGAAGTTTCGCGCCGATAGCTGCCCGGTAGGCTGCCCGCCGCTACTCTGGATCCACGCTGAGAGCGTGTACGTACCGTTCGGTAACCCCGTTATCGTCTGGGCTATGCTCGCCTCATACGATACTGTGTCTGTGAGCCGCCATTTCCAGTTGCCCGTGTGGCCGCGTGCCAAATTTGTGTATGGCGTGGCTCCGCCGCCTAGGGTCGTCGACGTCGTCCAACCCGCCGGCTGTGTCATCGTCACACGATCGGCCTCGAACGATGGATTCAGCGCGTAGTTGTTGCCCGGGCCAACGGCCCAAGTCCCGGTGACGACGTCGAGAGACCATTGGCTGAGCGACTGGAACTGCGGGGTCGTGCCGTTGAAGGTCACCGGAACCCACTGGTTGAACCCGATGCCGTTGCCTGCGAAATCGCTCCAGCGATCGCCCGCGAAGATCACCGTCGTTCCCAACGTCCCGGTTACTGTCACGAAGAAGCCCGTCTGCGTGACATGAGAGAAGTCCGCGTCGGTATTGGCCATGACAGACTCCGCGGAATATGGCCCAAGAATGTTTGTCGCGGAGATCGTATAGGTGTGAGAGGCGTTCCAGCCGTGCAAATCGGACGAATTGAAATAGTAGCGACCGTTGTACTTGAACATGCAATTGCCCTCGCGACCCGCCCCGCCAAAGATCCGCGTCGCCGGCTCAACATCGAGAAAATCCGATGGCCTCAGGCGAGCAACGTAAAGGTTCGACCGTCCATCGGCGCTCGAGAGTATGAGGTACGCTTGCCCATCGTCGTCAGTGAACACCGTTTGGTCTCCGGGCGCGCCGTTCGCGACGTTCGCGAGCGTCGTCTGGAAGTGGTCAAAGGCGAAGGTTCCCGTGGGAGAGGCGCTGGTCGCGAAGAGCTCCTCGCCCAAGGACGCCCCTGGAGGGATGTATTCCATGATGAGCACGTACTTCCGGGTGGTTGCGTTGTACGCGACGCCCATCCGGCCGAACCAGTCGGCTGTGGTGGAGCCAGGAATGCTGCCCTGCACAAGAACGGTGTTCTCGAACTTCCAGTGCACGAGATCGGTAGATGAGTAGCAAGTCACCCCATCGAACGTCGAGTTGCCACTCTTTCCGGTCGGCGCTGCGGCGTAGGCGACCGCGCCCTGATACTTGTTGCCATACCAGTAGTAGGTGTTGCCCACCTTGATGACGTTGCCGCTCTGCGAATAGAGAGTGGCGCCCGACGTGTCCTTCCAGAAGACGTCGTTCTGGATGAGCGCGCCGGTCGAACCCGACGAGCCGCCGGTCCCTGGGCCACCGCCTTGTCCCCCGCCGCCCCCTGCCCCGGTAGCGCCCCCCACGGCGGAGTCGCCGCCTGTGCCGGGGACGCCGCCTGTTCCCGAGGCGCCGGCAGAGCCCCTGTTACCGCCTGTCGCGGTCGTTCCCCCAGTGCCCGAGGCGCCGCCGGTGCCAGATTCCCCCCCCGTGCTCGCGGCTCGGCCTCCCACACCACCTGGGCTACCCGCCCCTTGCCCGCAGCCTACGGCGACGGATATCACGACGCCCATGCCCAGAATCCCAACTTTTCCGAGAGTCGTCGAATGCTTCATGAAGAGCCCGCAATGTCTATAAGGGCAGGGATGTCGCGAAACTGATGCAGGCATCACCACGCTGGCGGAAACTCGTTACGCCGGTCGTCACGGGACACTGGTCTCTATGCGAACGAACCGGGCTATCGCACGCCGATCGTGACCGGACCAAGACTGCGGGGGGCCGCGTTCGCCGTGCCGGCGACCTGCGTCTGTTGCAGCGATCCGTTGGGCAGGGATACCGGCTCGACCACATACGCACCGCCCGATTGCGCGGGGATAGTGAGCTGGGCGGCGGCGGTGGCAGGCACGACCGTCGCGCCGTTGTTGCCGTCGACGACACGGACGCTCTGGGTCCCCCAGGGATTGCGAAGCAGAATGTCGCCGGTCGAGCCTGCCTCCACGACCACCGTGACCAACTTGCCGGTCTCGATCTGAACGTGAACTCGACTGTTGCCGTGTATGTATTCCGTTCCCGACACATCCCACGACGCCGATGGCCAGGCCGGAGCGATTCTCAAAAGGCCGTCGTAGTCCTGCACCAGCGCTTCCTGGACGGCATTGGCGACGTCGCCATTGAGCTCATCGTAGGGCAGATTGTCGGAACCGTTGGACCAGTTCCCCAACCCGGAGGCCCAGACCTGGTATTGTTGGATCTGGTTGATCAATGTGGTGTGAAAGTCGACGGAGCTTCCAACACGCGCGGCCTGAACGGCGTCATAGGTCCAGTCCGGCGTGTTGACGTAGCTACGATGGGTGAACGTGCGCTGCGCCAGAGCCGTCAAGGCTCCCGAATTGTCTCCAATCAAGCCGTAAGGCCACACGACCTCGAGGCCGATGTTCTCGGTGTTGTGTCGCGCCGCCGCCGGATTGTAGGACATGCCGAGCATGTCTTGCCCGGCGGCATCACTGGCGGCGCTGAGCAGCTGACTCTGAGTCGACGTGTCGGTACGGGGGAAGTCCTGGATCTGTTCCGCTGCCGCTTGTAGCTGCGCGACTAGAGCAGCGTCGGTATTGAGGATGCCCGCCGCTTGAACGACGATGGGAAAGAGCGCCTTCATGGCCGCGATGTCCGTCGTGGGATCCTGCGTGTCCCACTGGGTTTCGTGGGCGTTCGACGGGTTCGTGTGCCGCTTGCCATCCGCGCCGACCGCGGCGCGCGCGAGCAGGAAGCGGGCGGATGCCGCCATGAATGGATAGTTGAGGGCCAAGAACGCCCCGTCGCGGGTGTACGAGTAGTGAGCCCAGATCCAAAGCGACACCTCGGCGCCCGTGCTGAGGGTTTTTCCGTTCCATGTCGTCGTCGACTGATCGCACGCTTGATTCCCGCCGCCACCGGCACCATTTCCGTTGAAGCGCATGATCTCCGGAACGCAGATATTCGTTCCGTCGCCGCTGAAGCTCTGTTGGGTCCATGTCTCGAGCCGGCCGAGATTTCCGGTATACAAATTGAAGTAGGGCGCGTTTAACTCCGGATGGCCCGCCGCCAAGTTGGCGGCCACCTGCATGCGCAGATTCCAGTGCCAGAACTCATAGACTGGCCAACCCGCATGCCACGCGTCCTGGTTCCATTTGAACAGGTCGGCAGCTCCATTGTGGTGCCCCGGCAAGGCATCCCCGCTCGACGCGGCGGTCACGAAGAGGTCGATGTCGCGCAGGTTCTGTACGTAGGCGCCCTCCGGGGAGCTGATCTCGAGCAGTCCCGTCCTCGCCCAGAAATCGTGCCAGAATGCCAGATGCGCGCTTTGTAGGCTCACGGTGCTGGCCGTGACATCGCCGCCCACGAGGCTGGTCACAGTCGACACGGCATCTCCGTTTCCGCTCCACGACGGACAGGCGACCACGATCCGGAAGGAGCCGTCGACATTTGGATTGAAGGCGATCTGCACGGTCGTGGGATTGACAACCGAGGCCACCACGTTGCGTCCCGCGGCGGTAATCCCGGCCAACGATCCAAAGGTTTGGCCAGAGAACCCGACGCCGCAGCACGTCGCCGTATCGACGAACGTTTCAGACAGGGCCGCGAAGGCACCGTTGGCCGTCGCTGCGGGCGAGCGCCCCGCCCACAGTCGAACCTGGGCCGTTTGGCTACTGTTCGGATTCGCGCCAGTGACGTCGATGACGAGCTCGTCCTTGTCGTGGAGCACGTAGATCGCTGCGGACATGCCGCCGCCGGACTCACGGAAGACGGCATCGTAGATGTCCAGCGATCCTCCAAAGGATGCTCCGCCGGTGAGGCTCGCGAGCCCAGGGACGACGACTTGACCAGCCGACAGGCGGTTTGGAAACGTATCGACGCGATTCAGCTGGGCGGTGAGGCCATTGGCGGACCAGACCGCGGCTCCCAGCTTGCCGTTGCCAAGCGGCATCGACTGGTTTCCGTTCAGGTTTGGATGCAGGAGAACGACATTCGATTGGCGGACTACGCTCGCCGCATCGACGTGGAAGGCTCCACCGTACCAGGCGGTGGTAGCGGTCGAACCTGCGGAGCCACTCCCGCCATCAGCGGCGCCTCCGTCCGAACCGCCGCCTCCCCCGGATGCACCAGAGATTCCCGCCGCGCCCCCGGCGCCCGGCGCACCTGCTGTTCCCCCGGAGCGGCCCGCTAGCGCGCCGGAGTCGCCGGCAGGCCCCGACGCGCTCGACTTGCAGCCCACAATCGGCGTTCCGATGAGAACTGCGAAGATTCCGGTGAGGAACCAAGCGAACCGTGGACACACCATGCCGTTGCTCTCCTCTGGACAAAGACGACGACGACCTTTGCGCGTGTCCTTCAGTAGCCTCGGCGCGCAGATTCAGGTCAAAGGAGGCGTCGCGCGTGGGATACACGCGGACGCGGTTAGGAGAGCGGTACCGTCGCTGGAGCCTCGGCCGCCGGCAGCCGCCCTGACGACGTTGCGCCGATCCGACGCACGCGTACGACCACGCCTACGGGGTAAGGGTGCTCCCTGACGAGTCGCTTCTATTCTCTTCTCCCGTGAGCTCCCAGATCTCGGCCTCGTGGTATCTGCCGCTGGCCGTGTGGCTGGCCTCATGTGGACCAGGATCGGGTGCGCCATCGCCGATCAACGGAGCTCGGAACCTAACGGTGTGTGCGCACATCGGACGAGGGGGGCCCGGATCGCGCCGCGCAGCGGCGGCAACTCAATTCGTGCTCAATGCGGCGACATCGGCGGCGCTGAGCGCCCCCCGATAAATGCGAAAGTCATCGATCAAACCGTTGAAATAGGGATCGGCAGCGTATTGGGACCGGCCGATCCAGTTCTGGTCCGTGGCCCCCAAACGAAAAGGCGGGAACAGCATCGCGGCATTGGTTCCAGCGGCGCGGCCGTTCACGTATAACGTGGCGACTGCGCCGGACAGTGTCACGGCGACGTGGACCCACTGGTTGGTGGGTAGAGCCGCCGCACCATCTACGACCTGCTCACCGGATGCGCCGTTGAGGGTGGCCGCAAAACGCGCGACCCCGGTCGAACCGCGGGCGGTCAGCATCACGTAGTGATCGATGTCGGAGCCGAAATCGAAGACCCGCTCCGAGGTGCGCGCCGTGTTCCAAAATATCCACGCCGCGATCGTGAAGTCGCCCACATCGACCATCAGGTCAGCCGGCAGGGCGGCGTAGCGATCGGTGCCATCGAGCGCCAACGCGTCCCCTCTCCTCCCAGGAGCCCAGGTGGCGCCATTGATGAGCGTGGCGGCGTGCCCGCTGCCGCTCGAATCCGTCGCGCTGGTGCCGCTACCATCGTCGAACGGCAGGTACGTATGCGGTTGGACAGCCGTGATGGCGGTCGCCTCGCTCGATGGAGCGGTCTCGCCGGCAGGCGTCACCGCCGACACGACGTAGTGATACGTGCCGGCGACAAGGTTGCCGTCCTTGTAGCTGAGAAGATCTGTGATACCGGTGGCGATGATCGTGTAGGGCCCACCGGCGCTGGTCCCTCGTTTGACGTTGTAGCTGGTCGCGTAGGCGGTGCCCCACCAGGAAAGGACGACCTGCCCTGCGTTCACGATCGCAGTGAGACCGCTCGGTGGCGCGCCGGCGGCGATCGGATCACGCGTAAAAGCGAGGGTGCCGTAGCCGAGTTGGTCATAGCCACCGCTGTTTGGTCCGTAGTTGCCTCCGCCTCCCTCGGGCTGCGTGAGCGCGACGAACCTTTGGGTATATGGCGCCGCGAGACCCTTGCGGTTGACGTAGTGATTGTAGATCAACGCCCACTCGGGTCGCAGGCTGCCCTGCCCCCCGGTCGCAAACACGGTATCGGTGACACTGGCGTTCCGGTAGGTCGCGAACGGAACAGCGTAGTAGGTCGTTCCCGACTGGATCAGGTTACCCTTGGCGACATATTCCGCGCCGCCGAGAACCCGGTTGTTGTCGTAGCCATAAAGGTCGACGCCTTGATTCCAGGCCATTTCGCAAATGGGACCGAGCAACGCGATGCTGAGCGTATTGTGCCCCTGGTCCCGTCCAGACTCCTGTGTCTGCCCGAGGTAGCCCGGATGGATGTAGTAGACGGTCTGCGCGATGCCGCCGTTGCCGAGGCCGGTTTTGAAATAACCGATCGCCGCGTCGAACTTGGCGCGATCGTCGGTGAGTACTCCGATCGCGATCATCGAGGCCACGCAGCCAAGATCCCAGCTCGAGAAGACGAGGAGGCTGCTGCCGGTGGGAATGTGGAGCGCGCCAACGGCGATGGGATAGAACAGGTTCGCCATCATGGACTTGAACCTCTCTTGGTCCGCGGCCGCCCAACCTGAATAGGTGCGCATGATCTCGCCCGCGTTGGCGAATTGATAACCCTGGTAGGTGGCCATCAGGATCCCGTCGTAGTCGCCGTTGGTCCCCATGGTGCCGAATATCGCCGTCAGCGTCGACGACCAGGCGTTCATGATCTGCACCGCTTTGTCAGCGTAGGCGGTGTTGCCCGAGATCTTCCAGCGCAGGGCGCAAGCGTACGCGGCTGCGACGTCGTTGAAGAACGTGGCTGAGTTGTCGGGGTGGACTCCGTCGTTGCCGCGAGAGATCACCGCCTGCGGATTCGGGTTCCATGCCAGATTCGCATGGCTGTTCGCGATCAAGAGGTTCCAGCTGTCGATCCACGGCGATGCGTTGGCGGTGATCTTCTGGCCCATGCGGTCGAAGTCGGCCTGGGTGTGCAGAAGGCCGGGATGAACAAACGCAGAAGTTCCGGCGCCACCGGTGCCGTTTGCACCACCGGCGCCCGTGCCACCGCTACCGACGCGTCCCCCAGTGCCTGACGTACCAGCTGTGCCGGCGCCGCCCGCCGCACCGCCGGTTCCGATCGCACCGCCCGCCCCGACAGAGCTCTGGCCAGCCCCGCCGCCAGACCCATTCGTCGGCCGACCGCCGCTGGCCGACCGATTCGCGCACCCACCCGCCAGAGCCACGCCCACGAACAGCAGCAGATTGCTCGCATTTCTCGAGAGAGACCGCGTCAGCACCAATCGTCCTTTCTCGGCGTGATCCGGGCAGAGGACAGAGGACTCCAGAGATCACATCGAGCAAGGTGGCGCCAGAACCCTCGATCGGTTCATCTATGTTGTGCGCCGTGCACTGCGGCGGCGCTGGCGCCTACTTCAGTAGCGTGGCCAAGGCGCCGCCCTGTTTGCGGATTTCGCCTACGATCAGGCTCGCCATCTCGACCGCGCCGGCCTTGATGAAGTGCGTGGTCCCCGTATCGAAGATGTTCGTTGCCAGGAAGGCGTTTCCGACCATCTGGTAGTACTCGACGCTGCGCAGGTTGAGATCGAGGACTTCCACCGTCTTCTGGCTTGCTTCATCCTTCATCGCGTTCGCGTATGGCAGGAGCGTGTCGTTCACAGTGGTGCCCACGAACTCGCGATGCCCCATCGGCGTCACGAAGATGGGCGTGGCGCCCTTGGCGCGAACGGTGTCGGCCATGAGTCCGAAGTCGGTCTCAAAGTCCGGCAAGCTCACGAAGCGCGGGCAGTCGTGCGTCTCATCGTTGGTTCCGAACTGGATGAAGAGGTAGTCACCCGCCTTGATGCCGCTCTTGATCCGCGCCCACTGGGAAGTGTCGACGTGGTTCCCGCTCGCATCCAGTTGATACTGAGGATCACCCTGGTCATCGACGCAGAGGTAGCCTCCGTCCGCGTCACGCTGAACCGCCCACATGAAGAACGCCACGCTGCGGCCGCCGATGGCTTGGTTGTTTATGGTCACCCGAGTGTTGAAGAACGGGGCGAGCTCCTGTCCCCAACCTTCGAGGCTGGTGCCGCCGTTACCCTCGGTGTTGCCCGCCGCGTACGTCATCACCGTGGAGTCGCCGGCGATCCAGATCGTGGGCGTTGCGGATCCGACGTCGCCGCCACCGGCATCGACGCGAGGCCCAACATCCGGGGCCCCCGTCCCCGCGTCTCGGGCCGCGTCGGCCGTGCCGCCGTCGGCACGGCCGCCGCTCAGATCTCCCGACGCATCGATCGGTTTTCCGGCGTCCGGCTTTCCGGCGTCCGCGGCGTCGGATGCCGATGCGTCGACGCGCGCGCCGCCCGTGCCCGGCGGCGCCGAGGTGCCGCCGTTACCTCCGATCGAGGTCGCGCCCATGCCACCAGCCCCAGCGGTTGGAGGTGTCATCCCCCCGACCCCAGGCGTTCGGGCGTCGGGTTGGCCGGTGGGCGAACCCTGGGCGCACCCAATCACGGTGGCAGAGGCCAAAATCAGTGCCCCCAATTTCCTCGAGGTCGTCGCGGCGATTGAGCCTCTTCTAGTCATGACGCTATATGCGCGGTGAGCATCGACTCCGTCTTACAGGCATTGCGCTCATGCTAGTTCGTCACCGCGGATATGACGACGCTCGCCAGCATGATGCTCTTGCCCGAGGCCGCTCCACTGGTGTTGTACGGATTGACCCGCAGGTCGAGCGTCTGTCCCGCCGCGATGCTCACGCCCAGGCCCGGGTAGCTATTGGTCGTGAGCGTGTCCTTGGTTCCGCTCAGGGCCGTTCTCAGGGCCGTCGGCGAGCTGAAGTCAGACGCCAGGGAGTACACGATGTCCCCGCGCATGTTGCTGCCACCGCCCGATCCGGCGCCTACGGAGATGGTCGAGCGTGAGGGACCCGGCCGTCACCGAAACGGAGTACGCGACGCATCGGGTCTCGTTGCGCGCCGCTTCGGCAGGCCAGACACCATCGGGTGTGTCGAACCGCGCCGCACCGCTGGCAACATTCTTGTTCACGAGGCCAGTCACGGTCGCCGAGGTCGCGCTGATGGCGCCGTCCGTGGTGGCGTCGAGGACGATGGCCGTTCCCGCGAACATCGGCCAGGTGGCGGTGGCGGGGGTGCCGGCGACGATCACCTTCCCGTTGCCGGTCAGCGAAATCGTTCCAGCGGAGGCGTGCGGATCTGACTCTCGAGACACACCTCGGACCGTTCTGGAGTTGATTCGTTGAAGGTATCGACTCAACCCGGCCCTTCTGTCGCAAAGTCGAATGAGGATCCCCCTTCGCCTACCCGTCTGCATGATGCTTGGGTTAGGTGCATGCGTGGGGACCGTCGAGGGTGACGTCGACGGCGGTGCGATGGACACGAGTGAGGGCGGCGCTATGGGGACCGCCGGGGCGCGAGGCACCGGTGGCCAGATCGACACGGGGGGCGCATCTGGCAGCGCTGGCGCAACCGGCGTCGGCGGCGCGACCAGCGCGGGCGGCGCGACCGGCGGCGGCGGCACGACTGGGTCCGGGGGCATGACCGGCAGCGGCGGCCGCAGCGGCGCGGGGGGCAGCGGTACCGGGGGCACGCCGGCCGGCACCGGCGGAAGCAACGGCGTCGGCGGAAGCAACGGCGCTGGCGGCCGCAACGCGGCGGGCGGTTCGATGGGCAGCGGTGGCGCAGGCGGCACGCCGGGGCTCGGCCCATGGACGACCGGATACGCCGCCACGATGTACGGCAACGATATGTCTGGCGATTGCGCCGGTTACCCGAACTTCAGCGACATGACCTCGATCCGATCGGCGACGTGCTCGCGGGTGGTCACGGTTGCGAACTTCGTCGCCGGCACCGCCAATAATGCAAGTTTTTACGGCGCCACTGGCGACTTGAGCAGTTTGTGGGTCGGCGCTCCGTGTTCCTGCAATGGCAGTGACACCTGTCCCGCCAACCAGGCTCCGTCTTGTCCAACCGAGCAGCAGAGCGGCGGCAACTGCGGTATCTGCGTCGCCGTCAAATGCGATCCCGCGGGAACGTTCTCGCTGGGCGGCACGACCCACGATCAGGATTGCAATCGGACGCAGTACGCCGTGGTTCAGATCATCGACGCTTGCCCGCACGATCACCCGATCAACGTCGCCTCTTCCGAGGGGTGGTGCACCACGCGCCAAGCGAACCACGTCGATCTGAGCTGCAGCGCGCTCGGCGGGATCTCGAGCAAGGGGATGAGCATCGGCCAGGACGGCTGGCTCAACGTCGACGTACAGCAAGTCGATTGCAGCATCGGCCTGGGGCTACACGCCCTGTAGACGACAGAGACGCGCCGGCAGAGCTGCAGATCACCGTCCGGGCCGAAAGGCGTCGGCCATTGCGCGCGCGCACGCGGCGCGAAAAAGCGAACAGCCCGGGGTACAATCGCCCTGCACGACGCTCACGAACGGGAGCGGTTCGTGCCGAGATCTTGCGGCGTTCTTCACGGAAAGCTGCCGCCATCTCGGCCTCGCCAGCCGTTTCGTGACCGGTTACAACCCTCCTCGGGCCGGCCGGCATCCAGCCACAGATGCACGTCCCGGTAGGAGTGCGCGAGGCCGGCGCCACTGCGGGCCTCACGAAGAACGACGGGAGCGGACCCAAGTGACGTCAGTTCCCGACTGGAAGCCGGCGAGCCATGCGAGGGCATCCAACTCGTACTGCTCGAGATCTCCCTTTCAATCGGCACCACTAACTCTTCGAGGCAATCGGCTCGAAGCTGACTGACACCCGGGTGAATCTGGACGTGGGCGGTGTGGATCAGGCGGATCGCATAGAACGAGGGCGATGGCGCGCGAAGAGAAATATCGCGGCTGCAGTCCTTCTCGAACGAGCGAACGCGCCTTTATTCCAATCGTTTTCCTAGCAGCGTGACACCGATTCACTGTGACTGCGCGCAGTGCGGTTGGTGTGGCGTTTCGACATCTCGGTCGGAGGAGGCGGGCTCGTCGTCGCGCCGAAATGGCCGGCTCGCCGCGTCGGCACAGCGGCTGCATTGAGGGTCGGGCATGACAAATCGCATCTCGCTTCTCCTCCTGGTTCCCGCAGTCGTCACCACGAGCACCACGGCCGCCTGGGCCGCGCCCACTGCCACCGACGCAGCAGCTCCCGCGACGGTTATCGTGCAACAGCCGGCCTCGCCGACTTCACCCGCCGCCGCCGATCCCAACGTCGACCGCGGCTTCCTGCAGCCGACCGCGTTGACCCAGCCCGCGGGCTCGCTGACGTACAACAACTACGAGCTCCTTTTGCACGGGCTCACCTACGGCATCACCGATCGCGTGCAGGTGAGCGCCACCGTGTTGGCGCCGCTGGTCAGCCAGATGCCCTTCGTTGGCGTCGCGTCGGTGAAGTGGCAGTTCCTGTCGGCGGCGCGGCTACATCTGGCGCTACAGGGCTCGGGCACGATGCTCCACGTGGCGTTGACGGAGAGCGACGCTCCCTCTGGAACCGTCAGCAACAACGCCTTCCTCGTGGGCGCGGGCGCCTTCGCCAGCTACTGTCTGCGCGAAGACTGCTCGTCGCTGGCTTCACTGAGCGCTACGTATCAGCTGGCGCTCGACGGCGGCGGCTCGACCAGCAGTGTCGTCGTCTATGGCGGGTCGATCGTCCACCGCGTCGCGCAGCACGTGAAGCTGCTCGGCGAGATCACCTCGGCGGCGGGCGGCACCGGGACCAGCAACCTGGACAACGTGTCGGGCGCGCTCGCCAGCTATGGTGTGCGCTTTCACAACGCCAACCTGGCCAGCGACATCGGCTTCATGAAGCCGATCTTCACCAACAGCAGCGACCCGTTCCTGCTCGGTCTGCCCTTCATCAACGTCTCTTACCGCTGGAACTAATCGCGCGCGCACCACCAATCGACCAGCAAAGAGCAGGGGCGAGGCGGCCGGCATCGCCCCTTTCTGCGTTCGGGTTCGCCCCAGCGGCCCCACCTTGACGATTGATTCTCATCGCTGACTGTCCGAAATTGGACGGTGAGCGTCCAGACGGTCAACGGAAATTGCCATCTCCTATCAACCGGCAGATTCTGCCCGGAACATCTCATCTGATCGAGTCCCCTAGCCACGCCCGGCGCCTCTGCCGACTGGAGAACTCATGCCCATCAACCCGGCCATCGCCTTGAACACTTTGCTCGCCAATCCCGGAGCGTTCCTCAAGCGCAACGGCGCGCGCCCGGTGACGCTGGCGTTGGGAACTCCAGGCGTGGCGCTGCTGGGGTACGGCCTCTGGCGCTACTTGTCCTCGAAACGGGCGGCCCATGCGTTCGAACACGCGCCGGCCGCGCCCTGAGACGTATTGGCGGTATTTGGGGCTCTACGGTGACGCACTCGAGGCGAACGCCTTGAACTCGACGATGCTTACACGGTCCGCATAGTCGGTCTGAATGATTGTTCTGATCTCCGCAGCCGCCACGGGTAGCGGCGCGGAGAGAACCGTGATCCTCAAGTACCGAGCGGTGATTGCGCCGGTGTCGACCACGGGTGACGTGCCCTGGGTATTGGTGGAGCGATCCGCGAAGACGTGCCACGCTGTCGATGCCTGCGCGGCCGCCAACGTCGCGGCCTCTGTCGACGCAAGGTAGTCAATCCGATATTTGTAGGCGCGCAGGACATACTCGAATGTCGTCTCGGTGCGACCGACCGCCGTGTCCGCCCCGAGATCGACGATCAGATTCCCCGGCAAGGTACTCGGTGCCCAGCGTGTGCCGTTGTTTTGGTCGACGGCGTATTGGCCGGCGTAAAAGCCCTTCACCGCAGCGAAGGTTTCAGTGATGGTGCCGGAGGTTCCGCCCTGGTAGTCGCTTTCGCTCGACGCCAATACAGGTTTGCCAAAGGCAAGGTCGGGTTCAGCAGTGGCGCGCCCGGCCTTGACCAGCGATTCTAGCGAACCGGCTCCGGCCCAAACCCCTGCCGGGCTCTGGACACCCAGGCTGATGTTGTCGCCGTTGAAGGTGATCTGATCGACGCATACCTGCCGCTTCACATCCACGTATTGGTAATGCTGCCGATGATAGAAGATGTACCAATTGTTCCCGTATTGCAGAACCGAGTTGTGTCCGGGCCCCAGGATGTTCTTGGTATTGTCCCTGGCTACGATGTTGCCGTTGACGTGGGTGAATGGCCCCACCGGCGACGAGGCGACCGCGTACTGCACGTTGTAGTTCTGGCAAGCGCTGTTGGAGTAGGAGAGGAAATATCTGGTGCCGTTCTTGAACATGACCGAGCCTTCAAGGTAGTTGGTTAGCCCGGTCAATTGCTTGAACTTGTGGATTGTGCCGTTGGTCATTCGGGAGTCGGTGTTGTCGATGGTGACCAGGTTGTTGGCGTCGAAGGCGAGTCTGGCAATACCGCATAGACCTCCTCCACCGAAGGTCATATAGACGGAGCCATCGGTATCGCCAAAGAACTGAGCGTCGAACCCGTCGTTGCTGCCCCACATGTCTCCTGTCATGTAAAGCGGCGCCGTTGCGGTGGTCGTCCCCGCGGTGGCGTTGATCCAAGGGCCGAGCGGCGAGGCCGCCGACGCGACGTAGGTGCCGGAGGTTGCAGCCTGGATCGCGTACAGAAGGTAGTAGCGCCCGCTGGTTGGGTGCTTTATCACCGAAGGCGCCCACAGGGGTTGCGTGGGCCAAATGGAGGGAAGCAGCAAGGCCTGGGACTTCCAGTGCACGAAGTCGGTGGAATACCAGACGGTCGGTTGACCGGCGTACGTTATCCAACTGCCATCGGTCGTCGCGTAAATGTAGAAGGTACGGGTGCCGGCATCGTAGAAGATTGACGGGTCGGCGAAGTATCCCGGAATGATGGGATTGCCAGTGCTGGGACTGTTCCACGTGGTGCCAGCTCCCCCCACTCCTGACGTCCCCGACGTCCCCCCGCTGGCCGTGACGCCGCCCGTGCCGATACCGCCCGAACCTGTCCCACCGTTGCCGGTTGCGGTCATGCCACCGGTCGATCCGCCGCCGTTCGCGGCGCCGCCAGCTCCCGTGATCCCGCCACCTCCCGAGCCTCCGCCTGCGGACGTCTGTCCGCCAGCACCTGTACTTCCGCCTGCAGCCAAAATCCCACCGGCGCCAAAGGAGCCGTCAGGGCTCGACGGGCTTGCACCCGGCGAGCAGCCACCACCCAGCGCGGGCATCAGAGCCAAGAGCCAACCGCAGACCATTCCAGAAAACTTACCGAGCCGCATGGACCGCCTTTCTTGCAGAATGATGGCGCGCTCGATTCGCGGGCACACGCACCGCTACCCTAGAGGGTCGCTCGCACAGGATTTGGTGCTCGGACGGTACGAATTTCGCGCCCCACCCCCGCGGCCCGCACAGGCGGGCTGGGTCGATGCGCGCGGCCACCACGTCGCCTCCGGCCAACCAGTGGCCAAGAGGTCGCGCTAGGATAGTCGCGATGAGCAAGCGCAGGCTCGCGTTGGGTGTCGTCGCGGTCGGTCTCCTTGCGGTAGTCGTTACGCTCAAGGACGCGGTCCGCGCCCGCGTCTTCGCGCTCGGATGCCGCCTCGGGTCGGGCGACGCGTGCTTCAAGGGCGCCTTGCTCTATCGCCACGCCGACTCGACGGCTCTTCTGAAACGCGGCTGCGAGGCGTTGGCCCACGTCGACAGCTGTATGGCGTTGACCGATGCCATCGCCGTCGGGATCGCAGGCCCGCCTGACTTCGCGCACGCCGAGAAGATGTGCCTCGAAGGCGATCGCCGTTTCAGTCGCGCGTGCCTCCAGATGGCCGAGGAGACGATCCGGGGACAGTTCGGCGACTACGAGCAACAAAAACGCGCCGAGACGTTTCTCAAACGCGCATGCGCGCTGGGGAGCGCAGCAGGATGCAACGGTGTCGACGGGGTGGCCGCGCGCGTTGCGGAGTCGAAGCGGGTCGCCGCAATCTACCGCGCCTGTGCGATTGACGGCGATGCACCTGCATGCGTCGAGATGAACAAGCGAGTCGACGGGATGGTCGAAGCCTTCCGCCGCGCGTCAGCCAACTGACCCGCACCCGGGGCGGGTCGCAGGTTGATTCTTCGCGGCCGTCGCTGCGCACTGCCACCAGATGTGCCCGGCGCGCACGCAGCGCAGGCAACTCCTTGATTGTTCATTCGCGGTCGTCCGGCATTCGGACCGTGGCCGTCCAGACGGACGCAACGACCACGTCGGTGGAGCGCCGATCAACCTGGGCGCGGCCGCGGCGGCGGCGCGCGCTGCGCTGCGCTGCGCTGCGCGGGGCCGGCCGCCTTACGGGCGGTCCACGAAGAAGTAGTAGTCGGCCGCGTACGCGACGCGCAGGTTGGTGTCGGCCGTCGTGGTGTCACAACCGGTCGCCGGCGCCGTGCCGCCAGCGGTGTTCACGCGCAGGACGACACCGACGTCGCTGAGCTCGCCGACGGTCTGACCGACCGAGAACTCCTTGAGCATGAGCCAGGGAATGGCGTTGGGGATCGGCGCGTCCGCCTGCGCCAGCAGCTTGGCGGTGAAAGAGCTGCCGTCGAACGAGGTGAAGCTCGGCCCCGCTCCGTGTATCGCGACCGGCGCGTAGTTCATGTCGAAGAGCGTCGCGTCCGGCTGGTTGAACGCCCAGGCGTAGCTCGTCGGCCCCGCGTCCGCGGCGCCGCTGGTCGCGGTGCAGGTGTAGATCTGGACCCCGATACCGCGCTCGTGAATCTTGACCTCGACGCTGCCGGGGATCTGGAGCGGCTCGGGCAGATTCTCCGGCGGGGCCAGCCAGTCGGCGGCGCCGCCGCCCTGGTAGAAATAGTACTCGGCGGTGTAGGCGACGCGGGTCTCTGCCCCCGCCGTCGTCGAGTCGCAGCCGGCGGCCGGCGCAACGCCGCCCGTCGTGCTCAGCCGCTGAACGTACGTGACGCCGGCGAGCTTCCCGATCCCGGTCGTCGCCGACACGCGCAGCAGCAGCCACGAGATCGCGTCCGGCAGCGGCGACGGGAGCTCGATGACCTTCACGCCGCGCGCAGAGCTGCCGTCGCTGGACGTCCAGGTCGGGCCGGCCCCATGCGTCCCTTCCGCGGCGCCGCTCGCATCAAAGAGGAGGGCCTCGGGCGCCTTGAGTGTCCACGCGTAGGTGACGGCTCCTCCGTCGTCGCCGCCGCCTCCGTTCGCCGCACAGCTGTAGATCTGCACGCCGGCGCCGTGATCGTGAATCTTCACGGTCGCGCCCGCCGGCGCCATCAGCGCAGGCAGCATCGCGGGCGGCGTCAGCCAGTCCACGCTGCCGCCAGCGGCGCCGCTGTCATTGCTACCGCCACCGCCGACGGCGGGAGCGCCAGCGTCGGCCAGCACTCCACCGGTGCCGCCACCCACGCTGCCCGCTCCACCCAAGCTGCCCGCTCCACCCACGCCGCCCGCTCCACCCACGCCGCCGCTCGCGACGCCCGCGCCGCCGGTGCCCGCGCCGCTCGCCGGCAGCGCCACCGTCGTGCCGCCACATCCAGCACCGACCAGCAAGATCACCCCGAGCCCGCCTGCGATCTGCCTATTCATTGCTCTCGTCTCCTTGTTGGGGACTACGAGGCAGGCGCCGGTTCGTTTCGCGCAAATCGCCATCGCGAAAATTAAAGAGAAACGACTCTCGATCTCGCCCCTACTACCGGTATGGGCCCGAACGACGCCATCGCCGCGCCGACGGTGCGTCAGTCGGGCCCCGAGTCGCTCCCTGCATCGACGATGCGTTGGAAGGTGCACGTATTCGGGTGCTTCGCACCCTGGTTCGCGGGTGTCTGATACGCGTAAACATCAGTGAAGGAATCGCAGCCCGTCAGACTGACGACGTACACGTGATTCCCGCGCAAGCGGTCGTCCATTGGCCGGCAAGCGTTGCGAGAAGCGTGGTCCCGTCTGTGTTGCAAGGGACCGTGCTGCGATTGTAGACGCAGGTAACGGGATGCTGAGTCCCCTGGTTCGGCGGTTGTTGATAGGTATAGTTCTCGGTGAAGGAGCCGCAGCCTGACGGCGTCCAGGTTCCCGCACTGCTGAAGTCCGTATAGGGCCCGCCAGCACCGGTTGCAGTGAAGGCGTTGCCTGCGCCGAAAGCCCCGAAGCACCTGGCTCGATGGACGCCGTCGCGCGAAGGCGCGGCGTCCATCGTTTTCCCGGCCGAGAGCCGTCGCTGCTACGGAGGGGGCGGCGCGGCCGGATCCTGAAACATGAATCCGCCGAACGCCGCGTCTTGGAAGACGAACGCCGCCGGAAACTGGGCGCTCGGATGATCGTCCGACAGGACGCCTTCGATCCCGATCGAGCTCTGCACCGTCGCCGCGAAGGAGGACTGGAACGTCACTGTCCAGCCGTTCACGTTGGTCGTGTTGGTGCTCTGGGCAGAGTTTATTGCGTAGGTGAAGCCGAAGGCGGTCAACGAGACGCTGTCCGAATGCGACGTCATGAAGGCGCTCGTCACCGTCGCATTGTAGGTCGCGGCGTTCGTGGCGGTCGAAACGTTGGCGTACGTGATTACATTGTCCAGCTTCTGGCTGAGGAGCTGACCGTCCAAAGAGGTGCCGTAGTTGGTAGAAGTGACGGCGTTTTGTGGCCTCGTGACGCGCGTGGTTGGCGCTGTTGGCAGGCTCTGCCCCACACCATAGAACGGATCGAGCTGCACCAACTGCAAGCAATCGCTCGCATCGAGCACGTCGGTGCTGTCAGGGGGAGTGTGCGTGGACGTGTTGATCGAGATGCCGTTTTGAAACGGCGCCGCCTGATGCGCGCACTCATCGAGCTGGCGCACGGTGACCGAGAACAACGCCGGCGAGGCGGGCGCACCGTCCGCGCCAAGCAGGATGATTGCGCTCGATCCGTTCGCTTGCCAGATCCCAACCTGCGGATGAACGATTGTCACGATGACGTCATCCCAGAACGGCTCTTGCTGGTACGTGCCAGCCGCGCCGGGGATGAGATTCTTGTTGGGCCCAATGGTGGTCGTCTTGATCGCCTGGAAGGTCGCCGTATTGCTAACGGCGGCCTGGGTCGACCTCCCACTGCCAACGTTCGTCGAGTTGTCCCAGGTCGTGGAGTCGGAGGTCATCGTGGAGATCGAAAACCCAGCGTCCTTGAGGAGCGCGTTTACGGCGCTGTCGCTGCCGCCGCCCCCCCCTGCACCAGCGCTCGCTACGGCCTTGAAAGAAAGCGAGTCACCATCGGTGACCTTGCTGTCGACGGTCGTCGATTGGGTCTGGTTCACCAAGTTGCTCGCCGTCATGTTCGTCCCGAACGACTGCGACAGCGTGTACTGTGCGGTGCTCTTGTCCCCCGGCGGCTGGTACAGGATCGTCAAGGGCAGGACCTTCATCTGAGCGACCGCGACCGGCTCCACCACGACCTGGAACGGATTGGACGCCTGTTCATATACGAACGTCTGCTGCTGCGGGCGGCCCGTGACCAGCGGCCGTCTGAATCTCCAGATTGCGAGCGGTCCTTCGTTCGAGTTTTCGCCCGGGACTAGCACGACCGGGACAGCGGGCGGGCAGAATGGAACGATGGCGTCCCAGAGGTAGTTGTTCGGGTCATTCCCGATCGGACAGTCATAGCCCTGCCCGGTGGTCGGAGTCTGCAACGGCGAGAACGGAGAGAACAGGCCGGCGCTGAACTCCTCCTGGCAGGAGAACGCGTCCGGGTACCTGCGGGTGGTATCCCAGCCCACGATACCGGTGTCAGTCGGCACCCGCGTGTCCGCCTCCTCGAGCTTGACGACATAGCGGAGGTAGTTCGCGACACTGGGGAGGTCGACGGGAATCGTCATGACGGTCGAAAGCGCTGCGTCCCGCGGCGCAATCGGCCCGTTGATTCCGGCTCCCTGGATGTCGGGCAGGGGCTGGGAGCTATACAGGTCTTTGCTCGATGAGGTGACGGGGACCCAGCACCCGGTCAAGCCATCCGGCGACGGTCCGTCGAACGTTGCTCCGTCGAGCGGATAGTCGGGGTCGAGGCTTTCGGCGGGCTGACAGTTCGTGGCCCCGTCCTGCCAGCTCTCGATGCGGACCGTATACTTCCCGTGATTCCCCTCGACGACGCCCGGGAAGAGACTGGTGGTGCAGCTCGTGACCCCGGTGCCAATGTTGATCTGGTCCCCGAAGGTGTCTGCATTCGCCGTGATCGCCAACGCCGACGTGTCATCCATGAGCGTCAGACTTGCCAGAAACTTCACCTGCGAGGTTGCCACGACGACCTTGGGGACGCCGGCGACGCCCGCGGCAAGGCCAAGATTGTCGTGCACCGTGAAACCGTTGTCTTTGACCCAGCGCGGAGCAGCGGGGTCGGAGAGGAAGGGCGGAAGCGGCGTGGATGTGTAGTTTAGAAGAGGCTCAATGACCCCATCGCCCGTGCGATCGTTGTCGATATTCGCGAAGTCCGACCACGGCTGCGCTCCCTGCATCGTGAGTGGCGCCTTCATGGTCAGCGTCGCGAGATTGATGGTCGCAACGGGAGGCGCCACGACTGTCACCGTGAGAGACGTCGATGGTTGCCCCGGAACGATATTGGCTACCGTGAGGAAAATATTGTGCTGCCCAAGCGGGGCCGTAGGGGCGGCCTCGAACACCCAGTTGTAAGCCGGCGTCGGCGTCTGGGTGCCCGCAGGCAAGAGGTTGTCGTTGAGGCCGGTTGGACCCGCGTCGCTTTCGGCGAACGCGAACGTACTGAAGGCCGGAGAGACCGAACCGACATATTCGACGTTCAGAGTCACCGCCGCCGTGCTTCCCTGGGCTACGGTGATCGCTGATGGGGTGACGCTGAAGACCACGGCCGGAGTCACGTCATCATTCGCCGTATCGAATGCCACTACCAGCGGGCTGCCCGCGGCATTGGTCACAGTGACAGCGGGCGCGCCCGTGCTCGTCGTCCCGAGCGGAACGGCGGCGCCGCTCGACGTGGCGACGTGGGGGCCAACGGTCCAGGACACGGTCGTCGCCGCTGCCGGCAGCGGGTAGGACAGGGCGCCGGGGTGGTCGCCCGGAGAGAACGACGTGGGAACGACATTTGCCGGCGGAGTCGCGACCATCTGTCCGTTGACGGAGATGGAGTTGCCGGAGCCGTATGGCGCGCTCACCGCCGACGGACCGGGGTTGGTGTAGCTGAAGATCGCCGTCCTCGATCCATTGCCGAGTGCGACGACTTGCTCGAATCGTATCGACACCCCACACAGCGAGCTGAGAGTGCCGCCGCAGACCCCCGACTGGCACGTGTCGCCGGACGTGCAAGCATTGCCGTCGCTGCACATGGTGCCGTTGGCCACCGGGGCCGTCGAGCAGGCGCCGCTCGTTGGATCGCAGACACCCCCGTTGCATTGGTTCAGCGACGGGCAGACGATCGGGTTCGAGCCCGTGCAGACGCCCGTCTGGCAGGTGTCGGTCTGCGTGCAAGCGTTTCCATCGCTGCACTTCGTGCCGTTCGCGGCGGCTGGATTCGAGCAGACCCCCGTCGTCTTGCTGCATGTCCCGACGGTGTGACACGGGTCTTGGGCCGTACAGATCACGGGATTGGAGCTCGCGCAGACGCCCGACTGACATACGTCGGTCTGAGTGCAGGCATTGCCGTCTGTACAAAGAGTGCCGTTGGGCCACCCTCCGCAAGCGTTGTTGGCCAGGGGGATGAATCGCAAGTTATCAATGAAGTACACCCCCGTTGTCGGCGCGGGTACGTTGAGAACGACGGTAATTGTCAGGTCCGAATACCCGGTCTGCAACAAGCTTGTGACTTCCGCATTGGTAAGCGGGAAGGAGACCGTGTTCCATACATTGAGCGGTTTCCCGGTCAATTCGACCTGGCCGAGGAATTGAAGATGAATATTGCGGCTCGGGCAGTTCAAGTACATTTGGGCCGTTCCAAACCAGTTCGGGTTCGGCTGCTTCGTGGGCAACATGACGTCCCAGGCGAGCGTAGGACTGACGTTGGTGAGGGTCGACAGCGGCGTGCTGACGATCGGCGTGAATCCGTTGCTCGTCGAAGGCTTCACTTGCAGCGAAAACGAGCCCTGTGAATGGGTGGTCGACCGGGTCAACACGGCGCCGGCGGTGGTGGTCGACCAGCTACCGGGATCCTCGAACCCGAAGACATCTGTCGGGGCTGTCAGCGCCGATCGCGTGACGGTGACGCCGTGCTCGGTGCTGCGCGGATCGCCACACCCCGCAACGGCCGTGGCTGCAATGAACGCCGCGAGCAGCGATAGATTCTGGCGATTTGAGGTTGCTCTGCAATTGACCCGATTCGCATTGTGGACGCTGTCCATGCTTCTTACCCCTTTGTGAGTGGCATCACCCATGAATCGAGTGTGCGTGGTCGGCCGACGGCGGCGTTGGCCTCGGGTCGCGCCGGTCAAGTCGAACCGGCGCACTCCCGCCCGATCGCGTGAGCGCTGCCGCCCCCCCTTCATGCTCGGAGGACACAGCGACTCGGACTCTGTCGCACTCGCGAAGGACGATTCTGATCAGGGAGAGGCGGAATCTCGCGCTAGCGGGCCATGCGCTCGAGGCCCTCGCGGTGGTTCGCCCGAATGCAGGTGACGGCCTGGACATTGTGGCCCTCGACCTGCGCGCACAGCCTGCCCATTGCGACCACGTCGACGCCCCGGGCATTCCGCACATTTGGCCAACAGGTGGCCACTAGCCGGAATCGAACCTAACTACTCGTAATGTTTGGGTGAGCGACGGGGATTGAAACCTGGAAAACCACTTTTGACAAAACCAATGGATCGCGCGGACTTGCACCGTAAATCTGGTGGTTAAGGGTTTTCGGTTCTTGTCGCTCGGTCCGACTCGGTCCTTCTCGGACCACGCCAGACCGTCTCGTCTGACGACAGGCTGACAACACGACGGACTGGATGCTGATCAGAAATCCGAAAATGACCGGACGACGGGTTTAATGACCCGTCGCTCGGTTTTCAATCCGGAATCTGGAAATGACCGAGCGACGAGTTGATCCGGTCTTCCTGGCATCTGACAACAGGCTGACAACACGACGAGCTGTGTTCGTCGACGGGGAGGTCTACCGTAGCCCCCGCGTCGGTGTCAGCGCTAGGAGCTGCTGGCGGAGAAAGCCGGCGCCGGACGTGCGCAGATTCGATTCGGCGCGGTTCGTCGGGGGCGGACGAACTTGTTCCCCAAGTTCGAATGGGTGGCAGAGTATCGACATGGCAGCGCCTCCCGATCTCGGAAGCCGTGCGCGAAGCCCTGGCCGTGCACCGTCGCGCCGGAAATCCGGTGGCCGTTTGGCGCAACGATCGCGTCGAGTGGATCCCCGCGAATGAGATTCCCGAGGACGGGTTGTCCGCAGTGAAGTGAGACCGCATCAGCAACCTCGACCAGCGTCGGAAGGAATTCGATTGTCGGGGGCGAGCCTGAGCGGCAGGACCATCATCGGTCGGGCCGTAGACGCGATCACACCCACGAGCGTCGGAGGAGAGCCCGCGAGCACGGGGCCACCCGTATCCCCAAAACACGTCGTATGAGAACCCGTGGACTGAAGGCTGTTCGCGTCGAGGCTCGAAACACTCGTCGTGACGCTGCGGCGCTGTGAGCTCGTCTGGTCGCTGCTCGCGGTGACGCCGAAGCCGACGTACTTGATCGAGACGCCGGGCGCGAGGTCATCGGCGCCGACCGAGACGGGCAGCGCCGCGAGATTCGCCGGCGCCGCGAAGCGCAACATGCAGAAGTCATCAATAGCCGATCCAGCGCGCGGTTCGTATCTCGGGTCCGCCTTCACCGAAGAGGCGATCACGGCGGACGCTGGCGGCAGCGCCGAAGACGGGTTCGGGGGGTACGCTTCACCAGTGCTGTAGTCGTTACCGATCACGACGATCGTCGGCACGAGCGACGAGCAACAGCTCGCCGCCGTGAGCACCGAGGCGAGGCCGTTGACCAACTACGCGCGCAAAGCCCCGCGACAGAGAGGCCGTTCTTGACCGAACGGCATTGTGGTTAGCCAGGGCTTGAATGCTGACCAGTCCTGCGACGAACTGAGACGAACTGGATGGCACTGCCGATCATCAGATTCGCAGGCACGAACACAAAGAGCCCCACCAGGAAGAGTGCGCCGGCGGCCCCACAGGTCTCTTTGCCGTACTCGAGATGCCGCCACGGCTTGTTCAATACGACGTACCACCCGATACCGAAGACCAGCGCGGCGATCGCGGGACCGAGCCACCTGCGCGTTTCCTCATTCCGACTAAGGTGCGACAGGGCCAAACCCAGCACCTGGGGTAGCGCCACCATTCCGAGAAGGGCGAGGATCCAAAACGCGCCATACGACATGCACGACCTCTGCCTAACATGTTAGCCCGCTTTCGCGACGGTCTCGACTTCTGCGCCGTATTGAGCACCGAGAGATCGGGGTGGCTACGCCGCCGCTCGCCACATGCGAACGATGCGACTTGTGGGCGTGCTCGCCTACTGCTTCTGCAGCACGACAGTAATTCGAAGGTCGCTCGATAGCGCCAAGATTCCTGTCAGCGTCTGACCGCTATTGTCGAGGGCTGCATCGAGCTCGACCGGGTACTGCGAAGGTGCGCTGCCGGACGCGATTAGCGGCGACGAGCCGCAACCATCGGCGGTGCAGGCGCAGACCTGCAGGTTGCAAACGTCGAACTTCCCGCAATCGATCTGTGTCGCGACGCCGTTCAGCTCTCCGTAACATATCCGACCATTCGCGTCTGTCGTCGAGAAGCTTCGTTCGAACGCGCATGCCGAATACATCACGGCGCTCGTGCTCCCACCGTCTATTCCGGCGTCGCCGGGCACCACTGTGTGATAGATGATGCCGGCGTCCGGATCGAAAATGTCCTGGGTGACGTACGCGAACGGAGTTTGCAGGGCACACCAGGACGTGTAGTAGTCGTGAGGCTTGATCCCAACCTGAACTCGGTCGGTTTGGACCTGCGCGCTATAGATGGGATAGGAAAATCCCTCATATATTGGGGGAATGTCACCAGTCGAATTATTGATCCCTGAAATAACGCCTGCTGGTGGATAGCCAACGTTAGGATCGGTCGCCGGAGCCACCTGTGGTTGGTTCCCGACCTGCAATGTCCCACTTCCATCCGCCGCGATGGTCAGCCGAACGTGATCGGATCCGTCGCCCATGAACGTGTGTGCCTCGGCGTAACCGTCCCAGGTAGCGGCGTAGTCCGAGAGCTTGGAGCCGATGGTGGTCGTGTTGCCGATGTTGACTGATTTGTCGCCCGAGCAGGCGACGAGGGGCCCCGCCGCGCACAGGATGAGGGCTCGCCAAAGCAACCGTGTGTTCATCATCCGATCTAGCCTCCGACTTACTCAGTGTCCGGCTTTGGGCGGATCCGTTGCGGCGCAGGTCTCTTCGACGCGCGCGCGGTAAACGCTCTCGGGGTGGCGCTCGATGAACTCGCCCGCCAGATCGACGCCAATGGGACGGTCGCCCCGGGCGCACCGAGCCAGCGTCGACGCCGCGTCCCGCTCCTCGGTCATCTGGCCGTGCGGGACCTGGCGATCCAGCTCTTCGAGAAAAGCCAGGGCAAGGCCCGGGTTGCCGTCGCGCAGGGCACGCTCCGCGTTACGTAGGGCGCGCACTTCGATGGCCAGCGATTCGGCGGCCGCCGGCGCCGAGCTCTCGGCTTGGTGGCGAGCCGCGTGCCCACTGTGGTGGGGAACGATCGGCGATGGCGGTATCAGAGACGGCTGCGGCTCGTTCGCAGCGACTGGCGCCAGCGGCACACGCGGCGCGATGGCGACGGGGGCTGGTGCGATCCGCGTGATTTGCGGGGTCTCGCGAAGCCCCGCACGGTGCCCCGCCCAGTAGCCGATCCCACCGCTGGCGGCCGCGATAGTTGCTGCCGCGAGCAGCCGCGGTCCCCAGCTCGCGCGCGGGGCAGCGGCCGGCGGGCGTCCGGGCGCAGTTCCCGCTAGCGCGGCGCCGATCGCCCGCCGCACGCGCTCTTGGTCGGCCACGCTGGGTGACCAGGCCCGGCGTGCCCCCGCCAGGACGTCCGCCGCTCTTCGTCCGTTGTCGGTCATGGTCGATGGCGCTCCAGCGCCCGTTCGAAGTCGGCGCGCACGGCACGCAAGCGGGTGTACGCCGTGTTGACGGGAATCGACAGCGCGGCCGCGACCTCGGGGATGGTCACCTCTTCCAGCACGGCGAGGATGAAGATGTCGCGTCGCTTCTCGTCGAGACCAGCCACAAAGGCTTCCACGAACGCCGCGGCCTCGGCGTCCGCCGCGCGCTCGTGGGGTCCAGGATCGGGATGCGGCGGCTCGGAGACCAGAGGCTCGAGCGGAGCCTGCTTGCGCCGCACCTGCCGCTGGTGATTCGAGGCGACGTGGCGGGCGATCCCGTAGAGCCACGTCTCGGCGCTCGACTCGCCGCGGAATCCAGCGAGCTGTCGGTGAACGACCAGGAAGACGTCCTGGATCGCGTCATCCAGCGCGCCGCGCGGGACCCCGAGCCCGCGCAGGCAGCGCCAGACGAAACGGAAATACCGGCCATAGACCTCATCGAAGCTCTGAGCGCTTTGGGATTGCGCGCTCGGGCTTTCCTGTGGCCCATCGGGATTAAGTGGGACCAATTTCAAGACAGCGCGCCTTTCGATGAGTCTCCGGGGGCGGGCAAAACCGTTTAGAAAAAGTGCCCTCAGAACCCCAGCTCGAACCCCACGGTCAAACGAAGGGCCGCCGGGCTCGGGCGATAGACGAGCTGCGACTGGTCGAGGACAAACTCGGGGTGTGCGAGCGGGACGGCAACGCCGGCCCGCAGCAAGACCGCGGTATTGGCCCCCACTGCCACGGTCGTGCCGGCCTCCGCGCGGACGGCGCGCCAGAGGACGGTGCCCGTTTCCGGCCGCGCCACGTCGAGACCGGTCCCGGCCAGACGGCCCAGCTCGGCGCCCCCGCAGGCGAGCGCCGTCCACCGCCCCCACCGAGGCGCGTAGCAGCCCAGCCCACCCCCGAGCGCGAACTGAAATGTGCCGCCCAGGCCGCGGGCGCCAACCGTGTCCTGTGAGGTAAACCAGGTCACTAGCAGCACCAGCCGTAGCGCCCCCCGCTGGAGGTCGCCCTCCGCCTCCAACCCCGGGCTGGTGGCGGGAAGGGCGCCGGTGTCGGTGGTCAGCGCGAGTGTCACCGACGAGCGCCAGACAGGCCTTGGGAGGCTTGTGGCGATCGTACCCCGCGGCGAGGCGGTGAGAACCGCGGGTGGGGAGCTCGGCGAGGTGGGCTTCAAGGCGGCCGGCGGCGGCTCACCTCGAGCCGCTTGCATCGACCGCACGGACACGGCGATGGCGACCGAGGCCGCCTCCGCGAGCTCGGAGCAGCTCGTTCCATCGATCTCGCGGCTACCGCGAACCTCGGGGATGCCAGCCGCGCCTTTACTATCGATCGTCTCGAGGTGAAGCCGCCATTTTTGCGGCGAGGTCTCCGCGATGCGGACGCGGAAGTGGACATCGGGGATCTCGGCCAGCGGCCGGCCGATCAGATCGCCGACTTCTTGTGCGAGGATAGCCGAATCTACGCAGGCGGGTGGAGTGTCCACGGTGAGCTCGGCGGCACGCACCTGCCGGCCGGCGGCAACCGCCATGGCTCCCGCCACCGAGACCCAGAACGCTCGCCCGCGCCGCATCGCCGAACCATCTTACCCGCGACGCAGCGAAACATCGTGGCCTGTGTCGAGTGAGCGAAACCGCCCGCCCGACTCAATCCTCAGGCGATCATTTTCCAGTGCGAGGAGGGGACTCGACTCCATGGCGGATGCGGCTGGCGCACCCTGGTGCCGGGCGACGGCCCGAGGCACGGATTGTGTCCGGGCGAGTGCGCTTCGGCACCGATGTCGAACCCGCAGATATGGCCCGGGAACTCCTCCAAGGTTGATTTTCGAGCCTGCGCGCCGAGGCAGTTGAGCCAGATCGTGTCCAGACGTCCGGACGAACGGGATCGACTAATTGGGTGATTCCTCGTCGCCCGGACGTCCATGTTCGGGACAGCGGCCGTCCGGACGGACGGGATCCTCGCGCGTCGGTTACCGAAAACTAACCTTGGGGGGTGTTGCGCTGCCCAGCGCCCCGCGGCCGGCGGCGCCGCGCGAGCGATTGCCAATCTGCTTGTGCTGCCTGTAAGCTGGAAGTGTGTGGGGGCGGAAGGTATTCGTTGGCACGGCCGCGCTGATCGTCACTTGCGGTATTGCTGCATGTGGCGGTACGAATCACGCGTCGGTTTGCGGCGATGGTGCTCCGGGGCGCGCTGCCGGCGATGAAGGGTGCCATTGTTTTCCCAACGCCACGTGCCTGGCCGGCCTGACCTGCGCATCGAACTTGTGTGTCAACCTTCAAGGCGCCGGAGGTGGAGGCGGGACCGGAATCGGCACCGGTGGGATCGGCACGGGCGGCGAGGCCAGCGGCGGCAGCACCGGAACCTCCGGCGCCGGCGGCTCGACGGCCACGGGCGGCACCTCGCCGGGCGGCGCGCCGGGTCACGGCGGGACCATCGGCGCCGGGGGCACGGCGGGCGTTAGCAGTGGCTCGGGCGGCCTCATTGGGACGGGTGGCGCGCCAACGGGTAGCGGTGGCGAGTCCGGCAGCGGCGGCGTCGCCGGCTGCGGGACATTGATCGACGACTTCGAGGCCAACACCGGCTACATCTGTCGCGACAACGGACGCGTCGGCCATTGGTTCTCGTACAGCGACGCCAACAGCACGTTGTTCCCGGTAGGAACTCCTTCGTTACCATCGCCCCTCGATGTTCCACGCGGGACCAGCCAGCGCGCCCTGCACACTTACGGCACCTCGGTTCAATACGCGGGAATTGGCTGCTTGATCAATGATGTACCGTCGGTGACGTACAACGCGTCCGCCTATGCCGGGATTCGCTTCTACATCATGGGGACCGCCGGCGCGCCGAAGCTGTACGTTCAGACGCGCGCCACGGAGGCGACGACCTACGGTGGAACGTGCCCGCTCCCAACGTTGAGCTGCTCCGCCAACGGAGCGCCCATCGCGGGGATCCAGCCAACGACCTGGACGTTGGTCAGCGTTCCGTTCTCGTCGCTGTCGGGAGGCTATGCGCCCTTCAACGTCGCCGACGTGTGGAGCATCGAATTCCAACCCGGCGCCGGGACTTTCGACCTCTGGATCGACGACCTGAGCTTCTTCTGACAGCCGACGACCGTGTTCTGGTCTGTGCCTTCTGCTAGATTCGGGCCGTGATCGGGCAGACGGTCGGCAATTACCGCATCACCAAACTCCTCGGTGAAGGCGGCATGGGCGCGGTCTATTTGGCCGAGCACCCCGGGATCGGACGACGGGCTGCCGTCAAGGTTTTGCACCCGGACCTGACACGGCACCCTGATATGGCGACACGCTTTTTCAACGAGGCGCGAGCCGCCAACGCTATTCAACACCCTGGCATCGTCGAAGTGCTCGACTTCGGTACTCTGCCCACCGGCGTCTCGTACATCGTGATGGAGTTCCTCGATGGCCAGAGCCTCGCGGAACGCCTCGGCTCGGGCGGTGGTG
>CAZNCQ010000011.1:0-65838 GCA_964571275.1 uncultured Myxococcales bacterium | reverse complement strand
GCACCACCAGCTTCTCGAGGTAGAGCCCCGCGTGCTTGAAGTTGGCGCGCCCGAGCTTCTCGACCGCCTCGTAGGCGCCGGCGAGCTCGCTCTCGTCGTCGCAGCGCCGCATGCCGATGCCGCCGCCGCCGGCCGTGCTCTTGAGCATGACCGGGTAGCCGAGGCGCGCGGCCTCGCGACGCGCGTCGGCTACGCTGGCCAGGAGCTCGGTGCCTGGCAGCAGCGGCACCCCCAGCGCGCGCGCCCGCTCGCGCGCGACGTGCTTGAGCCCGAAGTCGCGCACCTGCTCCGGCGTCGGCCCGATGAACGCCAGGCCGGCCGCTTCGCAGGCCTCGGCGAAGGCGGCGTTCTCGCTGAGGAAGCCGTAGCCCGGGTGCACCGCCTCGGCGCCGGTGGCGCGCGCCGCGGCGAGGATCTTGTCGACGTCGAGGTAGCTCTGCGCCGCGGGCGCCGGTCCCAGGCGCACCGCCTCGGCGGCCATGGTCACGTGCGGCGCGTGGCGATCGGCATCGGAGTAGACCGCCACGCCACCGACGCCCATGCGGCGCAACGTGCGCAGGATGCGGCAGGCGATCACGCCGCGGTTGGCGATGAGGACTTTGCGGAACATCGTCTTGTTTGGGGGCTAGGCCGGCGGATCCCAGACCAGCAGGCGCACCGGCGTCGGATTGTAGGCGTTGCAGGGGTTGTTGAGCTGCGGGCAATTCGAGATCAGCACCAGCACGTCGGTCTCGGCGCGCATCTCGACGTAGCGGCCGGGCGCCGACACGCCGTCCGCGAACGACAGCCCGCCGTCGGGCGTGACCGGGACGTTCATGAAGAAGTTGATGTTGCTCGCGAGATCGCGCTTGTTCATGCCGCGCCCGAGCTCGGCCAGCGCCAGCAGGAAGCTGTCGCGGCAGTTGTGCATGTACTTCTTCTCGAGCGCGTAGCGCACCTGGTTGCTCTCCGCCGAGCAGGCGCCCCCCAGCGTGTCGTGGCGCCCGCAGGTGTCGGCGATGATGGTCAGCAGCGCGCGCCCTTCGCTGGACATGAGGCGCGTTCCCGTCGTCAGGTAGATCCCACCCTGCGCGCGGATCGTGTCGCACGAGCTGTAGCGCTCGTCGGGGTTGTGGGCGTCGTAGAAGAGCGTGTCGACGGCCTGGTTGCCTTCGAGATCGACGATGCGGAAGATCTGGCCGCGCCGCAGATCGCGCGTGAAGCCGCGGCCCGACGGCACGACCTGGTTGAAGATCGCGCGCGCCGGATCGAGCGTGCTCTCCTTCAACATGGGAACCCTCGGGCGGGACGCCGCTCGGGCAAGGCCAGCTCCGTCCACGCGTTGAGCGCAAAGGCGGTCACGGCATCTCCTGCCGGAAGGAGGCTTCGACGTCGGCTTCGACGTACGCTTCCGTGAGCGCGTAACCGCGAGCGTTCTCGGGCCGCGAGAGCCGGCAGGGATCGTCGTCGCCCACCAGCGCGGCGTGGCCGATGGTCAACGTGATGTCGGGCGGCGCGTAGGTCGTCGCGGGGTCGAGCGGGTGCGGGGTGTTCGACAGCACGAGCAGCGTGTTCATTTCGAAGCGCAGCGCGACGCTGCGGCCCGGGCGCGGCGCTTCGCCGGCCCACGCCAGGCGGCCGTCGTCGCCGACGCGCACCTTGACGAAGAAGTTCACGGCGACGCCGAGATCGCGCTTGCCGAGGCCGTACTTGCCGAGCTCGACGAGAAAGTTGTCCCGCGTGTTGCGGTAGAAGTCGTTGCGCTTCTCCTGATAGCCGCCCTCACCGAAACGTGCGCGCGTCGCCGCCGCGTCGCCGAAGCCGGAGATCGTGTCGTGCCAGCCGGCGCTGTCGTCGACGATCGACGCCAGGATCCGTCCCATGTCGGAATAGAGCACGCGGCCGGTGGTGAGAAACGCTGTGTACTGCGCCTTCAGCGTGTCGGGCATGTTGTAGCGCTCGAGCGGATCCTCGGTGTTGAACAGCAGCGCCGCGACCGCCGCGCGACCGGTCGGGTCGCTGATGCGCAGCACTTGCCCGCGGCGCATGCGTCGCGACCAGGCGCTGCCCCCGCGCAACGTTTCGGTCGCGCCTGCGGGGTTGGTGGTGATGCTGGTCCTGGGTGCGCTCATTCGACGTCGTCCCCCACGACGGTCATGCGTATCATGGGAATGCGATCCTGTGCTTGCGCTGCCGGCGGATGGATCAGCTCTTGAAGATGCCGGCGCGCCGCCATGAAGGTTGGCGAGAGAAATTGCTCGGGCGTGCGCGGCCGCGGCACGGCGACCTCCATCAATTCGCGCACGCGCCCCGGGTGCGCGTCCAGCACCAGGATCCGGTCGGCGAGATAGATCGCCTCGTCGAGATCGTGGGTGATGAAGATGATGGTGACGTCGACCTGCTTCCAGATCTGCAGCAGGTAGGACTGCATCTGCGCGCGCGTCTGCGCGTCGAGCGCGCCGAACGGCTCGTCCATGAGCAAGATCCGCGGCCGCGGCGCCAGCGCGCGCGCGATCGCCACCCGCTGCTTCATGCCGCCCGACAGCTGGTGCGGGTAAGCATCGGCGAACTTGTGCAGGCCGACGAGCTGGATCCAGGCGCGCGCCTCTTCCTCGGCGGTGGCGTTCGAGTGCTCGCCCGACAGCTCGAGGCCGAACATCACGTTCTTCGTCACCGTGAGCCAGGGAAAGAGCGTGTAGCCCTGGAAGACCATCCCGCGGTCGGGCCCGGGGCCGTGCACCTGCTTGCCGTCGAGCAGCACTTCACCGCCGCTCGCGTCCTCGAGGCCCGCCAGGATCCGCGCCACCGTCGACTTGCCGCAGCCCGACGGGCCGATCACGCACATGATCTCGCGCCGGTGTGCGCGGAAGCTGACGTTGTCGAGCGCGCGCGTCGTGCCGCCGTCGCGCACCGTGAAGTCTTTGACCAGGCCGCGCACCTCGAGAATCACCGGGCGTTCCTGCAGCTTGCGAAAGCGCTCGGCGACCTCGGGCGCCTGCGCGCGGTAGTCGGGCAAGGCGGCGACGGGTTCCGCTGCGGTCACGACGCCGCCTCGCGCGCGGCGACGTTAGCCGTCGTTTGGGTCGTCGTCTCGTCGGTGACCTCGGCCGAGATCGCGGCCACGGGAATGCGACGCTCGCCGCGCTTGAGCCTCTGCAGCGCCTGCGACAACCAGCCGGTGCGCGAGGTGCGCACCCAGGGGAAGATCTGGCGTCCGATCGAGGCCAGGATCACGTCGGTGGTGAGGCCGATGAGGCCGATGAGGATGATCGAGGCGAAGACGCGATCGTAGGCACGGTACTTCGCCTGCTGGTTGATGAAGAACGTGATGCCCGAGCTGACGCCGATGAGCTCGGCAACGATCAAGTACGTCCAGGCCCAGCCGAGCAGCACGCGCTGATCGCTGTAGAGGTCGGTGATGATGCCCGGCACGACCACGCGCCAGAGCAGCTGGCGGGGTTTCGCGCCCAGCGTCTGCGCCGCTTCGAGCAGCGCGGGATCCAGCCGGCGTGCGGTGTTGGCGATGACCAAGACTTGCTGAAAGAACGTCCCGATGAAGATGATCGCGATCTTGGGCGCGTCGTTGATGCCCAGCACCGCGACCGCCAGCGCGCCGAACGCCGGCGCCGGCAGGTAACGGAAGAACTCGATGAACGGCTCGGTGAGCCGCGCCATCGACGGCAGCGCGCCGCACAGGATCCCGAGCGGCACGCCGATCACCGACGAGATGAGGAAGCCCCAAAAAATGATGCCGATGCTGTGAAGGAGCGCCTCGTGCAACCAGGGCTCGTCGGGCCGCGCCGGTGGCGTGGTGAAGCCGGTCACCAGCGCGCGCAGCACTTCGTGCGGCGCGGGGAGGAAGACTGGGTTCGTGGGCGCGCCGCGCGCGATGTGCCCGCCGCGCGCGGCGATCGCTTGATTTTCCGTGCGGAACGCGTCGCCCTCGACCACCTGGTCGCGCGTCATCCAGTCGACGTCACCTGGATCGGTTACCCGGATCATCGGGTGCCAGATGAACGGCACGTAGCTGACGACGCACCAGAGGCCGAGCGGCAGCACGAACGCCAGCACGCGCAGCGTGAGCCCCCGCCGCCGCGGCAGCTCGCCAAAGGGCCGCAGCCAGTCACGCCGGCCGGCGGCCATGTTATTGAGCGGCGGCTTGGGGAGCGCCCAGCGCCTCGCGCAACAGCGATCCGTCGAGATACTCGGCGACCGGCTGCGGCTTGGCGTAGACCTTGTTGGCGACGTTGAAGGCGTCGGCGACCATCCCCGACCCGTACAGCGTGTCCAGGCCTTCCTTCTTTTCGAAGCGCGCCAGCGCCTCTTGCGGGCTCAGGAACCGCGTGCCCGGCAAAAACTTCGCATACTCTTCGGCCGGTACGCCGGCGCGGCCGGCCATGATCTTCACCGCCTCGGCGTTGTTGGCAGGATCGGTCACGAACGCGACGGTGCGGTTCCAGACCTTGACCACCTTGATCCAGTCGTCGCGGCGGGTCGACAAGCTCTTGGGGCTGACGCTCACCAGGTCGTAGATCAGGCCGGGCAGGTCGGCGCTGGTCAGGATCGCCTTCGAATGGGCGACCGCCTTGAGCGCTTGTCCCGCGTTCGGCTGCCAGGCGCCGATCGCGTCGACGTCCTTGGATGCCAGCGTCTGCGCCGTCTGGTGCGTCGGCACGTTGACCAGCTTGACGTCGGTCTCTTTCAGGCCGGCCTTCTCCAATCCTTTGAGGAGCAGCAGGTGCTCGACGAGGCCGATCTCGAGGCCGACCTTCTTCCCCTTGAGGCCCTTCAGATCCTTGATGCCCGGCCGCGCAACGATCATGTCGTTGCCGTTGCTGTAGTCGGTGGCGATGATGCCGACGCTGCGCGCGCCGGGGGCGCCCGTCACCAGCGCGTCACCGACGGTCACCATCACCGCGTCGACCTTGCCGGCGGCGAACGCCTCCATCGACGGCGCGTACTCGAACCAGTCGAACTTCACGTCGACGCCGGCTTCTTTGAACCAGCCCTTCTGGATGGCGATCTCGAACGCCGTCCAGCCCGGCCAGTCACTGTAGGCGATGCGCAACGGCGGCTTGGCCGCGGGTGCGGGCGGTGGAGGTGGCGTCGGTGCGGCGGCCGGCGGCGGGGTCGCGGCGGTCTCCGTTTTTTGGCAGGCGATGCCGGCCGTCGCCAGTCCGATGCAGGCGATGCCGCCGAAGAGAAGCGAAAGATCCCGAGCCCCAAACCGTCGCGTTGTGGACCGCATGTGTCTCCTTCTTCGCCCGAGCGTCAGGGCGAGACAGCCCGCATAGTATCTACGCCAGGTAAACGCCGGGTTTCATCGAGACAAATACGTCGTAACTACGACAGCACTCTAGTGGAGCACGCCGAACCGCCGCAGCAGGAACGCCGCCGCCGCGATCACCAGCGCGATCGTGATCAGGTTCGTGATCGTGCGGCGCAGGGGCGTCGTCGGCCGCGGCTTGCTCGCGCCGGTCGCGCTGTGGACCGTCGAGCGGAAGCCGCCGCGCAAGCGCGTGAGCGCCCCGCCACCGCCACCGCCCGCTCTGGCCCTCCGTGCGTGCTTCTGCTTGCGTCCCATGAGTCAGCCCCTACGTCGCGCGCCGCCACAGTCGCATGAGCGGACCCGCGCTGCCGTGCAGGGGATCCGCGGCGGGCGCCGGCACCGCGGCGATGTTGCGATCGGTGCCCGGACGCTCGCCCGGCTTACCGTACTGCATGTCGGGCCCGGTCCCGTCGGGATAGGCGCCGACCACGCGGAAGTCGGAGCTGGCGCCGTCGTTCTTGTGCGCGACGCCGGCCGGGATGATCACCACGTCGCCCGCTTGCAGCCGCACGGTCTGGCCGCGCGGCCCGCCCAGCCGCGCCGTCACCCAGCCCTGGAAGATGCCCAGCACCTCGTGCGCGGTGCTGTGATAGTGGTGCACGGTGTAAAGCCCGTTGCGCCACGCCGACGACCAGCCGTGCGCCTCGAACAGCTCCTCGAACGCCGCGCCCCTGGCCGCAACGACGTCAGCGACGATCGCCGCGCGATAGATGAGCACCGGCAGGCGGCTGTTCGGGAAGACGGTGTCGTCCTCGAACCGGTGCTGCGTCGGCTCGAGGATCTTCGTTGCTGCCTTTTCGGCGAGCTTCATGGCCAACGCCTACCATTCACCGCGATTGGCGCGCGACGCCCACGGCTCGCGCTTCTCGAGCGCCGGGCCGCGTTGCAGCAGCTCGACCGAGTGCCCGTCGGGCGATTTGACGAACGCCATCCGCCCGTCGCGGGGTGGCCGCAGCACCTCGACGCCGTTCGCCTCGATGCGCTCACAGAACTGGTAGATGTCGTCGACCTCGAACGCCAGGTGGCCGAAGAAGCGCCCGGTGGGGTAGGGGTCTTTCTGATCCCAATTGTAGGTGAGCTCGATCTCGGCCGGGTCGTCGGGGGCGCCGCTGCCGAGAAAGACCAGCGTGAACCGACCCGCCTCGTTGGGCTGGCGGCGCGTCTCGCGCAGGCCCAAGGTGCCGAAGAACTTCAGCGCGGCATCGAGGTCGCGCACCCGCAGCATCGTATGGAGGTATCGCATGGCGCGAAATCTACCCGGTCTCGCGCCGCGGGTCAGCACGGCACCCGCCATCCGTCGGTGGCTGAGCGCTCCCGGCCTACGGGACCAGATTGAGGCAGCAGCCGGTGATGCAGCCGGTCCCCGTGGGGCAAGCCGCGGGATCGATGCCGCCCGGGCCACAGGCCTGCGACGTCCCTGGGCAGACCGGCGGGGGCGGCGTCGTGCCGCCGGCGTCGACGACCGGGCCGCAATCGGGCGGCAGCGTCGGTTTGCCGACGCAGATCTCGCAGTGCTCGCAGGTGTTCGCGCACTGGGTGACCTGCGTGCACGGCGGACAGGCTGTGGGATCGTTGAACTTGGCCGCCGTGCACGTCGCCGCCAGTCGGATCGCGGTCGGCGCGCCCGGAATCTGACAGCAGCCGAAGCAATCGCAGCCGTTCGGCACCAGCTTGCGGCAGCTGTCGATGCAAGCTTGCGATTGCGAGCTCGAGACCGAGCACTCCGTGGCGTGTTGCGCGGCGTAGGCCGGATCGTAGGGGCAGCTCGCGCTTTGCGAAAGCGGATCGCATTTGAGCTGCCACAAACAATGGTCGTCCCCCATGCCCGAATTGCCGTCGAAGAAACAGTCTTGCTTGCAGGCGTCGACATTGTCGCCGGGGATGCCGGTCGCAAACGAGCTCTCATCGTTGTCGTTGGGGCCAACGCATTCCGGATCGGCGTAATCAATCAAGCCATCGCCGTCGTTGTCGATGCCGTCGCTGCACTGGGTATGTCCAATCGTGAGCTTGCCGCTCGCGTCAACGCCCAACGTCGGGCCGTCGGTGCCGCCGTCGGCATGGCCATCGCCTCCGTTGCCCGAGGCGCCGGCGTCGGTCGATGTCCCACCATTGCCGCCCATGCCGCTGCCGCCGTTCCCGGGAGCGCTGGAATCGTTGCAACCGCTGGGAGAGAGCTCGAACGCGAGCACGGACAGGACGGCGAGATACCAAAACGGGTTCTGGACCTTCATGGATGCTCCTTCGACTCGACGCGCGTGTGCCCGCGCGTCGGTCGCACGGACAACGACTCGCGCTCGCGTTCGATACAGAAAAGCCGCGACGGCATTCCCGGATCGCCCATATCGGAATACTCTAAAAAAGGTGCATCCTGACGACCCCAACGCTCGTACCTCCGGCGTGTCGGGCGCGATCACACTGACGGCGGCTGCGCCCGCGGCGGCGCCGGCGCCGGCCAGCGCCACGGATCGCGAGGAACAAACGCTCATCGCCCGCTGCCTCGCGGGCGAGGCCGACGCCTTTCGCCCGCTGGTGCAGCGGTATCAGCGGCTGATCTTCTCGGTCGCGCTGCGCATGCTGGGCGGCCGCGCCGAAGCCGAGGACGTCGCGCAACAGGCCTTCGTCGACGCGTTCGACGCGCTCGATCGATTTCGCGGCGACGGGCGCCCGCACGCGTTCTCGACCTGGCTGGTCCGCATCGCGGTCAATCGGGCAAAGGACGTGCTCAAGTCGAAGCGCTGGAGCGAAGAGCCGCTGGACCGCGACGTCGGCGGCGGCGAAGCGTCGTTCGCGCACGAGCCCGCGACGCCGGAAGCCCATGCGCTGCGCGGCGAGCAGGTGCGGCGCCTCGAACGCGCACTGCTGCGCGTTCCCGTGAAGTATCGCGAGGTCTTGATCCTGAAGGACGTCGAGGAGCTTCCCTACGACGAGATCCACGCGATCTTGCGCCTGCCGATCACCACGCTCAAGATTCGCGTCGTGCGGGGCCGCGCGATGATGCAGAAGCTGCTCGACCAGGACAGCCAGCCATGAAGGCAACGCCGGGCGACGCGCGCGATCTCGCCGAGCCGGGACCGGATCCGGATCTCGCCAAGCTGCGGGACGTCACACCGCCGCCGTCGCTGGTCGCCGGTGTCATGCGGCGCATCGAGGAGCCGCGGCCTCCCAGTGTCTGGCGGTGGCTGCAGCGGCCGTTCGTGATCCGCCTGCGCGTGACACCGCTGGGTGCGAGCGCCGCGACGCTGGGCTTGGCGCTCGCGGCCGTCTTGTTGATGCGGGTCGCGACGCCGCCGCGCGCCGCCCAGCCGGTTGCCGTCGTGATTGCGCCGGCCACGCCCGCGGGCGTCGCGGGCGTCGCGCCGGTGCGCGTGCGCTTTCAGTTGCTGGCCAAGGGCGCCCGGCGGGTCGCGCTGGCCGGCTCGTTCAACCAGTGGCGCGCCGACGAGACGGTGCTCGAGCCGGCGACCGCCGACGGCGTCTTCGTCGGCACGCTCGAGCTGCCGCCGGGCGACTACGAGTACATGTTCGTCGTCGACGGCCAGTGGATCACCGACCCGGCCGCCGGCGAGCGCCGCGACGACGGGTTCGGCCGCCAGAACGCCCTGCTGCGGTTGTAACGAGCATCTGATGATATTCTCGACACGCGGTGCTTCGTGCGTGCGTCGCTCTCTCACTCCTCGCGGTGTGCAGCGTCGCCTCGGCGGCCCCGCCGGTTCATGGGTCGGCCAGCGCCGAGATGGAAGCTGCGGCAGGCTACGACACGAACCTGTTCCTGCAAATAGCCGCCAGCCCCGACAGCCCGAACTTTCACGCGTATCGGGGAGCGTTCGTTCGCGCGCATCCCATGCTGGCCGGCGCGGTCATCGGTAGCGACTACCGCTTCGAGCTGCGCTACGGCGCCGACGTGATTCAAACCTTTGGCGCAGGGGTGCTCTATCTGCAGGACGCCGACCTATCGCTCATCGTTGCCGAGATCGGGCCCTTCGCCCTGCGCGTGGCGGCCACGGGCGGGCGTTTCGACGCCGGGCAGTTCACCACGGACAGCTTCTGGTCGTGGGGCGGGCGCGCGCAGCTGACGTTGCGCGCGCGCGACAGGTTGCGCGCGGCGGCCAGCTACGAGATCGACCGGCGCCAGTTCGTCGACGCGACGGCGCTGCAGGTGCGCGGGGATCTCGGCCAATCGGCGCGGCTGGCGGCGATCTGGTCGCCGACGGCGAGCGTCGACGTCGGCCTGGACGGCGAGTACCTGTCGCTGCGCTCCGACCTCTTCGATCCCACGCAGACCGCCGGGTCGTTGCGGCGCTTCCGCGGCGGCTCCAGCGTCTCGTACATTCCGGTCGCCACGGTCACCACGAGCGCGGCGGTGTGGGCCGGGACGCAGAGCACCGAAGGCGTGGAGACCGACCGGCAGCTTGGCGGCACGCTGGCCGTCTCGGTGCGCGCCGCCGCCGCCATCGATGTGGTCGGCCGTTACGAGGCGCTGCTCAACCGCGCGGTCTCGGCGTCATCGGACTATTCGCGCCAGGTCCTGACGCTGGCGCTGGTGGGCCACCTGGCCGCATCGCCGGTGCGCGTCACAGCCGCGCCCGTCGGCGACGGCGGAGAGGCGCCCCTCATCGAGAAGGACCGCGTGCGTTTTCGCTTACGGGCGCGTGGCGCGGCGACGGTCGAGGTCATCGGCTCCTGGAACGACTGGGCGTCCGATCAGTCCCGGCAGCGGCTGCGCGCGACGGGCGATCCCGATCTCTGGGAAGGTTGGGTCGACGTCGGCGCCGGCGACCACCGCTACCACTTCCTGGTCGACGGGCGGTCGGTGCGGCCGGTCGATGCCCCGCGCTATCTGCCCGACGGCTTCGGAGGCGAGGATGGCGTGTTGGCCGTCGGTGCCGATTCGGTGTATCGCCGATGACGTTGCGTCGTAGCTCGAGGAAGGGGCATCGTCGATACATGGGCATCGCTCTCTTTTCCCTGTTGCTCGCGGCCACGGCGGCGGCGGAGCCGGCGCTGCCCGCCGATCCGCGCCTGGGGCCGGTACGGGCTGACCTGGAAAGGACCCTGTCCAGGGTCTCGCACGAGGGGCTGCCTGCCGACATGGTCGTGAGCAAGGTGCGCGAGGGCCTGGCCAAGGGCGTCGCGCCCGAGGTCATCCGCGACGTGGCGCAGCGATTGGCGCAGAACCTGAGCGCGTCGGCGGCGCTGCTGCGCGCCCACCGCGCGGCGTCGCCGTCGCCGTCGCCGTCGCCATCACTGGCGCTGGTGCGCGTGGTCACCGAGGCGCGCATGGCGGGCGTGGAGCCCGAGGCGATCGCGCCGCTCGCGGCGTCGCACGAAGGCGACGCGGTGGTCGCGCGCGCCATCGAGGTCGTGACCGATTTGACCGTTCGCGGCTATCCGAGCCGCCCATCGGCGTCGCTGGTGCAGGAGATCGCCGATCGCGACGCGCCGTCGCTGGGTCGTGTCGTTGCCGGTCTCGAGGCGATTCGCACCGAGCAGACGGTGAGCCGCGCCGACGCGCTCGAGGCGCTGGGCCGCAACATGCGGTCGCGCGGCGCCTCGCTCGATTCTGCGCTCTCGCGCGCGCTCGAGTCTGGCGATCGGGCCGGCGGCGCCGGTGCGAGCTCGCCTGGCAAGAGCGCTGACGCCCCTGGCCATACCGGGTTGACGGGCGCGGCCAAGGCGAAGAAGCCGAAGAAGTAGTCGCGCCAATCGCGCGCCTTCGCGCCTCACGACCCACGCCGGACCCGATTGTCGCGCCACGCCTACGCGCTGCATGGGTGTCGCCGGCACGACAACAGCGTGTTCGTCCCAGTTGCAGTGATCACAACAGGGCAGCGGTAATGAGCGCGCTAGACCCGCAATAAACCACCATCTCCGGCGTTAGGAAACGTTGGCCCACTTACTGCTTCAGTTGGAAGCAATGTCGGGCCGCGGAAGCGGTTCGCCAACAAAGGAGACCACGGATGTACGACCGCGCCTCGCGCCCACAGATGACTTCGAAGGCTTTGGCTCTGCTCGTCGGCTTCTCGATCGCGGTCGCCAGCGTCGATGCGCGCGCGACGACGACGACGCTGTTCTCCGACGACTTCAGCGACGGCAATTCGACCGGCTGGACGCCGACCAACGCCCCGGAGTGGTCGGTCGACAGCGACGGCGTCGAGTTCACCTACCACCGGACCGCGACGACCGCGACCTGGAACGACAGCCTGATCGGCCAGTACGCGTGGACCGACACCTCGGTCGAGGCGACCGTGAAGGTGAACCGCTGGCTCGTCGCCGGCGATCCAACCTACCTGGCCGCGGTTTACGCGCGCTATTCGGGCAATTCGCCCTCGACCACCAACGGCTATTTCGTGACCGTGCGTGGTGACGGCTCGATCGGCATCAACAAGCGCACGAACGGCGTCAATACGACGTTGTCGAGCTTTCCGGCCGCCGGAATGATCGCCGGTTCGTTTTACCGCATTCGCCTCGAGGTCATTGGCGCCAACCCGGTGCGCCTGAACGCGTACCTGAACGGCGTTCTGCGCGTCACCGCCGTCGACGCCAACTCCTGGATCGCCAACGGCCAGGTCGGTGTCGGTACGTTCGGGACCGACGCTTCGTTCGACAGCTTTGTGGTCACCAACGGCGACGTCATCGGCTCCGAGAGCTGGATGACCTACTAGCGCGCCGTGAACCGGTTCTCTCAACGGAACGAATTTTGCTCGAAAGGGATCAACGATGCGATTGACGCAAGCTCGGGTGACGTCGGGGTTGTTGGCGGGTGCGGCGGTGGGATTGCTTTCCATCAGCGGCCACGCGGCAGCCACGTTCTCGGATGATTTCGAGGACGGCAACGCCAACGGCTGGTCGGCGCCCACCGCGTCGGAGTGGGTAGTCGTCACCGACGGCAGCGTCAAGGCGCTCGAGCGCAACGTGACCACCGCGTCGTACAACGACGTCATGGGACCGGCGATGTCCAGCGCCGACCAGGACATCGAGATCAAGATCAAGGTCAACGCGTTCAGCTCGTCGAGCTCGACCTACCTCGCCGGCGTCTACGGCCGCCACTCGGGCATCCAGTCCGGCACCGGCGCCAATGCGTACCTGGCGGTCGTGCGCGGTGGCGGCTCGATCGCGATCGATCGCCGCTACAACGGCAGTCTCACCACGCTGACCAGCGTCGGCGCCAGCCTGACCACCGGCACCTGGAACACGGTTCGGCTCACGATCACCGGATCCAACCCGGTGACTCTGAACATGTACCTGAACGGCGTGCTCAAGAAGACCTACTCGGACACCAGCAGCAGCCAGGTCACCGCGGCCGGCAAGCTGGCGTTCGGCACCTACGGCGCCAACGCCGAGTTCGACTACGTCACCGTCGCGACCGGCGCGGCCGGCGGCAGCGGCGGCTCGTCGGGCGCGGGCGGCAGCGCAGGCGCGGGCGGCACGACCGGCACCGGCGGCGCGACCGGCACCGGCGGCACGACCAGCACGGGCGGCGCGACCGGCACGGGCGGCGCTGTCGGCGGCGGCACACCGAGCGCGCCGCAGACGCTCATGGTCCCGCCGGTCTCGACCACCAGCACCGGCACCACGCTGATCTGGTCGAAGCCGTCGACCTACTCCAACGTCGCCAGCTACAACATCTACAAGAGCGGCGCGCTGCTCGGCAACACCACGAAGCTGTTCTACACGGTGACCGGCCTCGCGCCGAGCACCACGACGTCGTTCACCGTCAAGGCGGTCTCGGGCAGCGGCGCGCTCTCGGCCGACAGCAACGCGCTGGCGGTGACCACCCCGGCGGCGCCGACGGTCATCAACATCACCTCGTCGCCGTACTCGGCGTCGACGTCGGCCAGCGGCGCCACCAACGCGCTGGCGATTCAAGCCGCCATCAACGCCTGCCCCGCGGGCGGCACCGTCCTGGTCCCGGCCGGCACGTTCGTGTCGGGCGCCATCATGCTCAAGAGCAACATGACCCTGCAGATCGACGGCACGCTCAAGGGCAGCGACTTGCTGGCGGACTACCCGTACACGAGCTGGCGCTTCCCGTACTACACCAACGCGAACTACATGGGTCTCGTGAACGCGTACACGACGACGTACGGCTCGATGAGCAACGTGCGCATCACCGGCACCGGAACCATTGACGGCGGCACCTACAGCAGCGGCGCCAGCTTGACCACGCTCGGGACGGCGCAGACCAACGCCAAGGGCGACACCGCGCGCGGCGACTTGATCACCGCCAAGGGCGTGAACGGCCTGTTCCTGGGCGGCGGCCTCAACATCGTGCATCCGTCGGAGCACACGATCTTCATCAGCTACAGCACCAACGTCACCGTCAACGGCATCAACGTCAGCACCTACGGCATCCACAACGCCGACGGCATCGACCTGGCCACCACCGACACCGCGTACATCTTCAACTCGACGTTCGACACCGGCGACGACTGCGTCAACCTCAATGCCGGCACCAGCGCCCCCGGCGTCACCGAGAACAAGCCCGACAACAACATCCGCGTCTTCAACGTCCTCACCAACCGCGGCCACGGCGGCGTGGTCTTCGGCAGCTTCACCGCGGGCTGGATCAAGAACGTGCTCGTCGAGGATTCGACCTTCAACGGCACCGATATCGGCCTGCGCTTCAAGACCGGCTCGGATCGCGGCGGCGGCGCCACGCTGGTGACCGCGCGCGATATCACCATGACCAGCATCGCCACCGACGCCATCCTGTTCGACAGCAGCTACCCGGCCGGCAGCGGCTACGCCGCCGCCAGCATCCCCGGCGTGTTCCAGAACATCAACCTGAGCAACATCACCGTGTCGACGGCCAAGGGCTACGGTCTCTGGATCCACGGCCTGTCGAACATGCAGCACAACCACATCAACCTGACCAACGTCACTCTCACCAAGACCAAGGGCGCTTCGATCGATCAGTTCAACACCGGCGTGTTCACCGGACTGACCTTCGTGAGCAACTCGCAGAGCACGGTCTGGACGGTCACGAACGCCACCGGCATCAGCTGCATCAGCTGCTCGCCGAGCTACCCGTAGTCCAGGGACGCCAGCGCCGCGGACACCTGTCCGCGGACAGCTGGAACGTCCGAGGTTGATGGCGCGGCGCGGACGCTCTAAGTCCGCGCCGCGCGCGCGTTTGGGCCTTGGCACGCGCGGTGCTCTGAAGGCGGGGCGTAAGTCGTTCGCCTACGCCACCCATCGCCCCGGAGAACCGCCATGAGCCTTCCGCAGAGACTGACCGCTTTCGCGATGACGAGCGGGCTCGCCATCATGTGGGTCCTCGCGGGGCTGTCGGCGGGTGGGGTCGCGCTGGCGCTCGGCCGGGCGATCGGCCTCTTCCACACGAACTATGCGTGCCGGTTGACGGTCCAGTCATCGTAAATTCGCTCGCGATGATCGACGACGCGACCTCCGCCGAAACCCCGATGCTGCGCATGCGCGACGTGCGCAAGGTCTACCGCGCCGGGCTGGTCGAGACCGAGGCGCTCTCGGGCGCGACGCTCACCGTGAGCAAGGGTGAGTTCGTCGCCATCATGGGCCCATCGGGCTCGGGCAAGACCACGTTCCTGTCGGTGGCCGGCCTGCTCGACGACTTCCAGGGCGGTGACTATCTCCTCGACGGCGAGGACGTGCGCCGCCTGAACGATCGCCGGCTGTCGCGCCTGCGCAATCAAAAGATCGGCTTCATTTTTCAAAGCTTCAATCTGATCCCTGACCTGGACGTGTTCGACAACGTCGACGTGCCGCTGCGCTACCGTGGCTTGCCGGCGGCGGACCGCGACCGGCGCATCGAGGAGACGCTGTCGAAGCTGGGCCTGGTGGCGCGCATGCGTCACCTGCCGGGCCAGCTCTCGGGCGGCCAGCAGCAACGCGTGGCCATCGCGCGCGCGCTCGCGGGGCGGCCGCAGCTGCTGCTCGCCGACGAGCCGACCGGCAACCTCGACTCGACGTCGGCGCGGCAGATCATGGACCTGCTCGCGCGCATCAACGCGGAGGAGGGGATGACCATCGTGATGGTCACGCACGATCACGAATTCGCCGCGCGCGCCCACCGCCGCCTCCACATCCTCGACGGCACCCTGATCGACCCGCGCGCGGTGCCCGCGGGGTCCCACATGCCGGCGGCGCCCGCGCGCGGCTGAGGTGGCGGCGTGCGGCTGATCCCTTACCACACGCGGCTCGCCTGGCGGAGCCTGCGGCGCGACCCCGGACTGTCGGCCACCATCGTGATCGTCCTCGCGGTCGCGGCGTGCATCTTCAGCACGGCGCTGATCCACTACCTGCGGCTCTACGGCCCGCGACCGGAGCTCTCGCCCGGGCTGCACCAGGTCGAGATCGGCGTCGACGATCGCACCTTGCGCCTGGCGTTCGTCGGCTCGACCGCCGCGCCCAGCCGGCTGGCGCCGCACACGCGCGTCAGCTTCTCCAACTATCAGGTGCTGGCGGCCAGCGGAATTCCCGCGCGCCAGATGGCGACGTTCCGCTCGCGGCTCTGGGTCGCCTCCGACGGCGGCGCCGCCATCTCGACCGGCATCGTGTCGTCCGAGCTCGCCTGCGCGCGCAACGCGCGCTTCGTCGACGCCGCGTTCTTCACGATGTTCTCCCAGCGCTTGCGCTGGGGATCTCCGTGGTCGCGCGAGGATGAGGTCGCCGACCGCCCGCGGGTGGTGCTGGGCCGGCGGCTGAACGAGGATCTATTCAGCGGCGATGACAGCACGGGCCAGACCGTGCGCATCGACGGCCGGCCGTACGTCGTGAGCGGCGTGCTCGCCGACGACGCTCCGGTCAACGCCGAGTGGGACCCGGCTGCCGCCGGCGGTGGCCAGGACGCGGTCTACCTGCCTTTTGCCGACCAGCAGCGCCTGCAGGCCTGGCCGGAGACGCCGTACTACCTGACGCCGGTCGGACCGCACCACGAGGAGCTGTTGAAGTCCGACGCGGTCTTCGTCACCTTCTGGGTCGATCTGGTGACTCCCGAGCAGCGCGCCGCCTACCAGCGCTACCTGGCCGCCGAGCTCGGCCGGCGCGGGCTGCGCTACCGGCTGCGCGACCTCGCGGACTGGCGCGAGATGGTGAAGATCCCGCCGTCGGTGATCAGCTTCTTCACGCTGCTGACGCTGATCATCTTCGCCGGCTCGGGGCTGATCGTCGCGCGCCTGCTGCTGGCCAAGGGGCTGGTCCGCGGCGACGAGCTGGGCGTGTTTCGCGCGCTGGGGGCGCCGCGCGGCGCGCTCTTCTGGCGTCAGATCATCGAGGCGACGCTCTTGTCGGCCATCGCCGCCGCGCTGGGGACGCTGCTCGCGTTTCCGCAGGCCGCGTTCTACAACCGCTTCGTGCGCGACAACGACATCCCGCTGCGCATGTCGTGGCTGGCGGTGGCGCTGATCTTCGCGGCGACGATGGCGGTGGGCATCGGCTCGGCGCTGTACCCGAGCTGGATCGCGTCGCGGCGCCGGCCGACGATGACGCTGGGGAGGGCGTGACAGTGGCGCTCGACGTCGGACCGCTGGTCCGCACGATTCGCCGCCGTCCCGGCATCTGGGCGCTCATGGTGCTCGAGGTCGCGGTCGGCGTCACGACCATCGGATCGCTGCTGATCTCCGGCGCGTGGTACGGCGAGGGGGGCCAGCAGCCGAGTGGCCTCGACGAGCCGAACCTGGTTCTGATCTCGACGTACACGCCGAGCCCGGCGGGGCTCGATCCGACCGCCGCCGAACGCGCGGTGCGCGCGCGAGAGCGCGCCGACCGGCGGATCGTGCGCGCGCTGCCCGACGTCGAGGCCGCGGCCTGGGTGACCAGCACCATCCTCGAGGACCACTGGACCTACCCGACGTTGCTCTCGGTGGTCGGGGCTGCGCCGGCCGCGGCGAGAAGCTCGTCCGCCGCCGCGCCGGAGGCGGTCGCGTGGCTGACCTACACGGACGGTGAGGTCGCGCGTGCTCTCGGTTTGCGGTTTCTCGCGGGCGAGATGCCGGCGCGTGCAGTCATTGCCGATGCCGACGGAGATCCCGCGCTCGGCGAGCGACCGGCGGCGGCCGTGCTCACGCGCTGCCTGGCCGCGCGCCTATTCGGCGACCCGCGCGCGGCGGTGGGCGCGCACCTGACGTCGAGCCGCATCGCCGACGTGCCCGTGCGCGCCGTGGTCGAGGACGTCACCATGCGCATGGCGCTGATGCCGTACCCGCGCTGCACGGCGTTCCTGATCGGTGGCGCGCCCGTCGATCACGAGGCACGCATGATCGTGCGCGCCCGCCCGGGGCGACGTGATGCGGCCGTCGCCGCCGCGGCCGAAGCGCTGGCGCGCGCGTCCGCGCAACGCCGCGCCGACGTGCGCGCCTTCGACTCGACGACCGGCGCGCATCACCGCATCGGCTTCGGGTTGCTGCGCCTCCTGGGCTTCTTCGGGGTCATGGTGGCGCTGATCGCGCTTCTGGGCGCGCTCGCGGCCACGTCGTTCCTGGTGGCTCAACGCACGCGCCAGATCGGCATCCGGCGCGCGCTGGGCGCCACACGCGGCGACATCGTGACCTACTTCCTGCTCGAGAGCGCGATCGCCGCCGTCATGGGCTCGATCATCGGCGTCGTCGCAACGGTCGCGCTGTTCGCGGTCATGCGAACGGTGTTTCATGCGATCCGTTTCAACTTCGCCCTGATGCTGCTGGCGCTGGCGACGCTGTGGGTCGGCACCATCGTCGCGACGTTGATCCCGGCGCTGCGCGCCGCGCGCGTCTCACCCAGCGTCGCAGGGCGCAGCCTGTGAGGCCTTTCTCTCCCGGAGTGCGCGTGCTTCGAAGCCTGGAGGCCCCGTGATGTTGAAGGTCCTGATCATCGACGACCAACCCGCGGTGCGGACCGCGCTGGAGACGCTGTTCGAGGTGCACGACCTGCCGTCGGTGTCGGTGTCGTCGCCCGACGAGGCGTTGCACCTGCTGGCGACCGAGGACATCGGCGCGGTGGTGCAGGACATGAACTTCACGCAAGAGAACACCGACGGCGCGGAGGGGACCGCGCTCTTTCGCCGCATTCGCGCGCTCGACCCCGACATGCCGGTGCTGCTGATGACGGCATGGACCGCGCTCGAGGCGGCGGTGACGCTGATCAAGGAAGGCGCGAGCGACTACATCGCCAAGCCCTGGGACGACGACAAGCTGGTGCGCACCGTCAAGAACCTGGTCAACCTGCGAGCGCTCCGCCAGGAGAACATCCGCCTGCGCGCGCAGGGCAGCCGCGCGCGGCGCTCGCTCGCCGAGAAGCACGATCTGTGCGGCGTGATCTACACGAGCCCGCAGATGCACGAGGTGGTGCGCCTGGCGGTCAGCATCGCGCCGTCGGAGGTGCCCGTTCTCATCACCGGACCCAACGGCTCGGGCAAGGAGAAGCTCGCCGAGATCATCCAGGCCAACTCGCGCCGGCGCGACAAGCCCTTCGTGCGGGTCAACGTCGGCGCGCTGCCCGAGAACCTGTTCGAAGCCGAGCTCTTCGGCGCCGAGGCCGGCGCGTTCACGGGCGCGACGCGCCTGCGCGTGGGGCGGTTCGAGTCGGCCGACGGCGGCACGCTGTTCCTCGACGAGCTCGGGACGCTGCCGCTGGTGGCGCAGGCCAAGCTGCTGCGCGTGCTGCAGACCGGCGAGTACGAGCGCCTGGGATCGTCGACGACGCGCAAGGCGAGCGTACGCCTGATCAGCGCGACGAACCTGGACCTGCCGCGCGCGATCGCGGCCGGGCAGTTCCGCGAGGATCTGTTCTTCCGCCTCAACGTCATCGAGATCTACGTGCCGCCGCTCGCCGATCGGCCCGACGACGTGTTGCCCCTCGCCGAGCATTTTCTGACGGGATACGCCGCCAAGGAGGGGAAGGCCGGCATGCGTCTCGGCGAGGAGGCCAAGGGGGCGCTGCTCAATCACGACTGGCCGGGCAACGTGCGCGAGCTGCAGAACCGCGTTCAGCGCGCGGTGCTCGTCGAGGCGGGCGAGGTGGCGACCGCCGGCGATCTCGGGCTGCTGCCGAACGCCGCGCGCGCCGAGGGCCCGCGGCGGCCGACGCCCTCGACGCCGGTGGCGACGCTCGGCGCCGGTCACTTCGGCGCGGTTCCCGGCGCCAGCGCATCGCCGGGACGACCACCGCCGGTTGTCAGTGGCGTCTCGGTCAGCAGCGAGAACGACCGCGAACGCGCCGCGATCGAAGAGGCGCTGGTGCGCGCGGGCGGCGTCGTCGCCAAGGCGGCGGCCGAGATGGGCCTGTCGCGGCAGGCGCTCTACCGGCGCATGGAGCGGCTGGGAATCACCATGGAGCGCCGGCCCAAATGAGCCGGCCGTCGCGCCCTGCGTCGGGCCTCTTGACGACGCTGGGGGTGTCGCTGGTCGTCGTGCTCGTGACGCTGGCGGCGGGCGAGGGGTGCCGCCGCCTGCTCGGCCCGGCGGCGTCTGGCCTCACCGTCTGGAGCGCGGGCGCGATCGTCTCGACGATGCTGGTCTTCGCGGTCAACCGTACGGCGGCGGCGCGCTTCGTCTGGGACGGCGTCTTCGCGGTCAGCGACGGTCTGCTGAGCTTGAGCGAAGGCGACTACGGCATGCGGCTGGCGGTCGTCCGCAACGATCAAGTGGGCCGGCTCATCGGCCGGTTCAACACGCTCGCCGAGACGTTGCGGCGCGACCGCAGCGGCATCTACCAGCGCGAGATGCTGCTCGAGACCGTGCTGGCGGCCAGCACGACGATCGCGGTCATCGTCAACGAGGCGGGGCGGATCATCTACGCCAACACGTCGGCCGAGCAGTTCCTCGCGGGCGGGCATAAGATCGAAGGGCGGCTGCTGCCCGATCTGATCGCGCTCGCGCCCGACAAGCTGCAGGAAGCGGCGCGTGCGGTGACCGACGTCCTGTTCACCTGTGAGCGGCCGGGCTCCGACGAGCCGGAGACGTTCCAGCTGTCGAGGCACCACTTCGAGATCTCGACGCAACCGCACACGCTGTTCATGCTCAAACCGCTCACGAAGGAGCTGGCGCGCAAGGAGGTCGAGACCTGGAAGAAGGCGATCCGCGTGCTCAGCCACGAGGTCAACAACTCGCTCGCGCCCATCACGTCGCTGCTGCACTCGTCGCGCCTGATGCTCGCCAACCCCGCGGGACACGAGCGGCGCCTCGCGGCGGCGTTCGACACCATCGAGGAGCGCGCGACGCACCTCAAGACCTTCCTCGACGGCTACGCCAGCTTCGCGCGGCTGCCGCTGCCGACGAAGCGATCGGTATCGTGGACGGCCCTGCTCGCGGGCGTCGCCGGGCTCTACCCGTACACGCTCGAGGGCGCGCTGCCCGAGGCGCCGGCGTTCGCCGACGCCGCCCAGCTGCAGCAGGTGTTGATCAACCTGCTCAAGAACGCGTCCGAATCGGGCAGCGCGCCCGCGGAGATCACCGTCGCGTTCGACGCCGAGGAGCGCGGCGGCGTCGGCGTGAGCGTGCGCGATCGTGGCAAGGGGATGTCGCCCGAGGTGCTGCGCAACGCTCTCTTGCCGTTCTATTCCACGAAGAAGGCGGGCAGCGGCCTCGGGCTCGCGATCTGCCGCGAGATCATCGAGGCTCACGGCGGCCGCCTGTCGTTGCACCCGCGCGACGGCGGGGGCCTGGTGGTGCGCTGCTGGCTGCCCCCGGCGCCGCCGCCGTCGCCCGTCGTGAGCTGACCGCGAGCGCCCGTGAGCGGTCAGCGCCCCGCGACGCTGCGGCCGGCGCGCGCCTCGCGCCAGCGGCGCTGGCGATCCGCGACCAGCTCCTCGACTTCGATCCAGGTCGACGCGGCCGGCGCGGCGACGTGCCGGTTGGTCGAATTGCGGAAGACGATCGTCTCATGCCCGTCGGCGCGCAGCGCCTCGACGTTCTCCGGCGAGTCCTCCACGTAAAGATCGGCGCCGACGGCGGCCTTGTCCTTCATGAAGCAGAGGTCCCAGTACGGGATGCCGTGGTGCTCGAGCCACGCGGTGGTCTGGGTCACCGCCTCTTCGTGAAAGTACTTCACGTACAGGCGGTGGGTGATGATGCGGATGCGTACATCGTTCTGCGAGATCCGCCGCAACGCCGCCGGCGCGCCCGGCATCGGCGTCAGCTTGCGGAAGAGCTCGCGCTGGGTGACCGCGAACCGGTGCAGATCCTCGTAGCCGCCGACCGCGTCCAGCCCCCACTCCGACAGGCCGTACGAGACCTCGAGCGGCAGCGCCTCGACGGCCACGCCGCGCCACTCGGCGGCGATCGGCCGCAAGCCCGCGTAAAAGTCGGCGACCACACCATCGAGATCGACGCCAAGCACAAATTGCCGCCCCGGCGGGTTCGTTCCTTCGGTCATTTGCGTCTCACCGCGCCGATTGTGCCGACAATTTGCCGGTGGCGCCAACCGGGCCGCCACCGTTTCGTCGCCGCCTTGCGCGGACGTCGCTGGCGTCCTAAGTAATGGGCCGTCACTTCGAGGAGGCTTGCCATGACAACGATGACCAAGACGACGACGACGAGGACGCTGGGGCGCGGGCAAACCGCGCTCAAGGTATCGACGCTGGGGCTCGGCTGCATGGGGATGAGCGAGTTTTACGCCGGCGCTTCCGATGCCGAGTCGATCGCCACCATCCATCGCGCGCTCGACCTCGGCGTCAACCTCCTCGACACCGCAGACATGTACGGGCCGTTCAAGAACGAGGAGCTGGTCGGCCGCGCGATCCGCGATCGGCGCGACCGCGTGGTGCTGGCGACCAAGTTCGGCAACGTGCGCGGCGCCGACGGCTCGTTCCTGGGTATCAGCGGCAAGCCCGAATACGTGCGCCAGGCGTGCGACGCATCGTTGCGCCGGCTCGGCGTCGATCACATCGACCTCTACTACCAGCACCGCGTCGATCGGAGCGTCGCCATCGAGGAGACCGTCGGCGCGATGGCGGAGCTGGTGCGCGCCGGCAAGGTCCGCCACCTGGGGCTGTCGGAGGCGTCGGCGGCGACCATCCGCCGCGCGCATGCGGTTCACCCGATCACGGCGCTGCAGACCGAATACTCACTGTGGACACGCGATCCCGAGGACGAGATCCTGCCGACGGTCCGCGCGCTCGGCATCGGCTTCGTGGCGTACAGCCCGCTCGGCCGCGGCTTCCTCACCGGCCGCTTCACGCGCTTCGAGGATCTGCCGGCCGAGGACTACCGGCGCCGGTCGCCGCGCTTCCAGGGCGCGAACTTCGCGAAGAATCGGCAGCTGGTCGATCGCGTGCGCGAGATCGCCGCCGCGAAGGGTGTCTCGGCCTCACAGCTGGCGCTGGCCTGGGTGCTGGCGCGCGGCGAGGACATCGTTCCCATTCCCGGCACCGCGGATCGCAAGCACCTGGAAGAGAACGTGGCCGCGGCGTCGATCGCGCTCACGGCCGACGAGCTCGGGAAGATCGACGCCGTCGCGCCGAAGGGGGTCGCCGCGGGCGAGCGCTATCCCGAGGCGGCGATGGTGCACGTCAACGCGTAGCGAGCCGGAAGAGGAAGAGAGGACCCATGCCACTGGTTCGCATCACGCGCCGGCAAGGCCGCCCCGCCGACGAGAACCGCCGCCTGCTCGACGCCGTTCACGCTGCGCTCGTCGAGGCGTTCAAGATCCCCGAGGTCGATCGCCATCAGGCGCTGGTCGAGCTCGACGCGGCGTCGTTCGAGATCACCGCTGATCGCACGCCGGCGTTCACGCTGGTCGAGATCACGGCGTTTCCGGGACGCTCGGTCGGCGCGAAGCGGACGCTGTTTCAATCGATGGCGCGCCGGTTCGAAGCCGCGGGCGTCAACCCGAGCGACCTCTTCGTCGTCCTCAGCGAGCCGCCGCTCGAGAACTGGAGCCCGCGCAACGGCGTGTCGTCGTTCGACGTGAAGCCCGGCTTCAAGCGCGACGTCTAGAATCGATGCCGGTCGAGGAACCGCCGCGGCGTGGCGTCTAAAACGCCCACGACCAGCGGCCGAGCGAGATGCGGTTCGTACGGCGCGCCTCGAAGACGTGCGTGAAGTGCTGCGGCTTTCCCGCCACCGGCGCGGTCTCGGTCACGGTGCCGGTGACGCGCAGGCGGTTCGGCGTCGCAGCGGTCACCGCGCGTTGCCGGTAGAGAAAGCCGCGCGCGGGCCGCTTCATGCCCGCCTGGTTCACGACCAGATCTTCGACGTGGGCCTCGACCCGCGGCACGGTCAGGTCGACCGCGCCGTCGGCCTCGACGACCAGGTCACGCAGCTCGAACGCCTGTGCGGCGTCGCCGTCGGGCAGCGTTCCAATCACCAGCAGGTCATAGGGCGGGCCGAAGCTGGCGAACCCGAGGAACGCCGGGTTCCCCCAGCCGTGCCCGTTGGGCGAGCTCTGGATGCGCACGGTCGCGGACGGGACCGCGAAGCGCTCGCATTCGACGTAGTCGATCGCGCGCTTGAAGGTCATCCCGCCCGCGAGCACCAGCGCGATCACCAGCGAAACGCCGACGACGCCGCCGGCGAGGAAGACGCGGCGAATCGTGGGGCCGTTGCCGTAGCGCCGCAAGAGTTGCACGGCATAGTCGCGTGTCGTGCGGGCTGGCGGTTGTCCCTCGCCCGGCTCGGCGACCGGATCGGTCCCCTTGGTCGGCTCTTTTCCGGAGCCGTCATCGCCCCAAGCGACCATGTGCGCATCATGCCAGAAAGCGCCCCCATCAAGGCCCACATCATCGTTGCGCCTGCGCTCCCAGTCGGCCAGGCGAGTCAGGAATGACCCCGAGCCACGAAGTGCCCGGTTTGGTTCACGCACGATTTTCGAGCCGTTCTCGACTCGCCAGGTCTGCGCGACGCGTGATAGGTTGGCGCGTCGTTGCGGTCAGCGGGGAGCCGTCGTTCGGCGGGTGCTTCGTCGGTGTGCGCTCGGTCCGAGAATCGTCGCTCGGAGGTATTTTGCCGTGAAGACCGGACAGCCATTCCCCTCATTTCTCGTCGCGGCGGTGGTGCTCGCGGCCGCGGGTTGCGGCGGCGGCGTCATGGGCGCGAGTGACGGCGTCGGCGGCGGCTCGACCGTCGGTGGCGACGGCGGCGCGCAGGCGGGCACCGGCGGCAACAACGGCGGCGGCGGTGCGGGGACGTTCCCCGACGGCGGCGCGGCCGGCATGAGCGGCGACGCCGGCAACCCCAATATGCCGCCGGTGACCTCGATTGCCGGCGTCTCGCTCGGCGGCAAATGCTTCCCGCTGTGCGTGACCAGCGGCGCGACCTCCGGCGACTACGGCTACGAGAACGCCATGTCGTGCGTGGTCAAAGGCACCTATACGGCGTCGACCAACCTCCCTTGCATCGTCGGCATGGCGCTGCCGCCGGCCGGACATCCCGCTGGATCGCCGGGTGTCATCGTCAGCAACCAGTGCGTGGCGCTCTGCGGGCCCGAGGTTCAGGATGACCTCGACGCCAATCCGGGCGACGGCTACGGGTACGAGTTCGAATCGAGCTGCATCATTCCGGGCGGGACGGTGGCGATGACGTCGCTGCCGTGTACGACGGGCGCGCCCCTCACCGACGGTGGTTCGACCGCCGGTGGGCCGGGGCGGCTGCTCGGCGACAGCTGCACGCGCATCTGCACGGTGACGACCACCGATACCAACGGCACCGGCTTTGGCTTCGAGTTCGGCGCCTCGTGCGTCATCGCCGGCACGGCGGAGGCGATGAAAGGGCTCGCCTGCCAGGTGGGCGTGCCCGAGCCGACTGGCCCGCCCATCACGCTGAACCCGAATCCGCCGCCGGGCCAGGTGAAAAAGCCCGCCGGCATGCTGAGCAACGGTTTCTTCGTCACCGGCGGGCGGCTCTACGACAAGTTCGGCAACGACTTCGTTCCCCGCGGCATCAACAACCCGGATTTTTGGTTCGATGTCGGCGACCAGTACCTGGCGTACAACGCGCTCGACAACATCGCGGCCGACGGCGCGAACGTCGTGCGCATCGTCTGGGACACCGCCGCGCCGGGCACGCCGGCGTTGCTGCGCCGGATCATCCGTCACGTCGTGGAGCTGCGCATGGTGCCGCTGGTCGAATTGCACGACGTCACCGGCGGTACGAGCGATCAAGACCTGCTGAACATGGCCGCTTACTACACCAGCGCGCCGATCAAACAGATCCTGCTCGATTTCGAGGCGTTCCTGCTGATCAACATCGCCAACGAATGGAGCGGCACCGATTTCCGCGGCGGCTACACGGCCGCGGTTGCGGCCATGCGCTCCGGCGGGATCAACCACACGTTGATCATCGACGCCAACGGCTTCGGCCAGAACGCAGCGTCGATCATGACCGACGGCTCGGCGCTGCTGGCGGCCGATCCGCAGCACAATCTGATGTTCAGCGTGCACATGTACGAGCAGTACGCGACCAACGCCGGCGGGCACACGAAGATCACGTCGACGTTGCAGTCGGCGGTGACCGCGCAGCTGCCGCTGGTCGTCGGCGAGTTCGGCTGGCAAGCCGGCAGTCCGGTGATGCCGATCGACGCCGCGTTCATCATGTCCGAGTGTGTGCGCCTGAAGCTCGGCTACCTCGGCTGGTCGTGGAAAGGCAACAGCACGGCGCAGGCGTATCTCGATCTGGCGGTCGACTGGGAGGGGACGCAGCTCTCGAGCTGGGGGAACACGCTGATCAAGGGCACGAACGGACTCATGACCAGCACGACCAAGGCGACGATCTACACGGAATAGCGCTCAGAACGTGTGCGCGCCGAGTCCCACGCTGCAGTCGACCTGGCGGGCGTAGACGTTGATGCTGCCGATCGACGACAGCGGGCGCGCGGTGGTGGCGTTCACCAGATCGTTGAACGCCGTGCAGCTGAGATCGATGTGCTGCGGGCGCGCGGCGGTGCACCAGTAGGTGTTGTTCGGGTGGTTGTGCGGGCAGGCGTCAATCAGCTGCACGACGACCGACTGGCCGGCTTTGCAGAACTCGTCGTGCGTGAAGCCGTCGCCGTTGAATGAAAACGTGCCGGTCCCGTTGCACGCCACCTCGGCGCACAGACCGCAGTCTGTCTGCCCGGAGCAAGCGGGCGGGCTCGCGCAACGGTCGGGCGCGCTCTGCGCGCCGTTGCAGGTACACGTGGGCGCGCCGTTCCACAGCGTGCTCAGGTCGCCGGCCGCGCCGTAGTACGTGGTGTTCGCGCCGGCGAGACGCACGGCGCCCCGTGCGACGCAGGTGCTGCCGTTCAGGTTGGTCGTGTCGCTGACGCCGAGGGGCGCGCAGTCGAGCTGGCCGAACATCGTCGCCGTGTACATCGCGTTCCAGCCCGTGCCAGGTGGCGGGGGCGGCGGCGGGGGCGGCGGTGGTGGATTGGGCGCGTTGCACGGCGTGCCCTGCAGCGCGGTGAGCGACGTCGAGACCACGCACGTCTGGTTGCTCTCGAAGCCGAAGCCGTCGCCGTCGGGATCCGATACGGCGGGGTTCATGCAGATCGGCGCGCACATCATCGTGCCGCCCGTAGCCGTGATGATCACGCCGTTGCCGGCCGGCAGCGCCACCGGTGCGCAGGAGACTCCGCCGTAGGCCGCCGCGGTCCCGGTGACGACGCAGTTGAGCCCGTGCTCGAATCCGTAGCCGGTGTGATGGGGGTCGGTGAGCGCGCTCGAGCAATAGGCGAGACAGTTCGTCCCATCGAAGACACCGCTGCCGGGCGCCGGCAAGTTGGGAAGCGGCGTCGGGTTACAGGGTACCGTGTTCGCCGCTGCGGCCGACGTCGCGACCAAGCAGGTGCGCTGCTGTTCCCAGCCGTAGCCATCGCCCGTGGGGTTGGTGATCGCCGGGAAGGCGCAGACCGGGTAGCACATTCCGTTCTTGAGCAGGCCGGTTCCCGGTGCGCCGCCATCGGTGGAGCTGCCGCCGGCGCCGGTTCCGGTGGCACCGCCCGGGCCGGTCGCGCCGCCGCTGCCGCCTGTTGCGGCGCCGCCGCCGCCGGTGACGCTGCTGCCACCCGCGCCGCGACCATCGCCGCCGGTGCCGGGGTTGTCGCCGCCGCGGCTGGCTCCACAGCCCAGAAGAGACGACGACAAAACCACCGCGACCAACGAGGCGAACGCATGCGCGCTCGCAGACGTCGGCGCGCGGCCGTCAGGCAAACGGCGTGGCATGGCGCGCAGCGTAGGCCTTTCGGCGGTGGCCTTCAACCGCCGCGCGCGGCGTCGTCCGTTCGACGGGAGGTCTGTCTTTTACGCCGACGCCCGCGCCATCCGACGCCGCGCCATCCATTCACGCGATCAGCGCAGCGGGTAGATGATCACGTCGTGGTAGCGGCCCTCGGCGCCGCCGGGATTCTCGTAGACGTGCGGCACGTTGGCGTCGAAGAGCATGGAGTCGCCCGCGGCCAGATCCTCGGCCTGCTCGCCGACGACCATGCGCAGGGCGCCGCTCAGCACCACCACCAGCTCGCGGGTGCCCGGGCCGTGCGGATCGGAGACGTGGCGCGCGCGCGCGGCCAGCCGCAGCTCGTAGACCTCGACCTGGTTGTTGCCGGAGGCCGGCATCAGCGGCCGGCTCTCGAACTTGCGATCGGTCGAGCGGAGGACCTGGGTGTCATTGCGCCGCAGGACGGAGAGCGTCGGTTGCCCCTCGCCGATCAGTTCGGCGAACGGGATGCCCAGACCCGATGCGATCTTCCACAGCACGCCGATCGACGGGTTGGTCTTGCGCGTCTCGATCTGCGACAGGCCGGCGCGGCTGACCCCCGTTCGCTGGGCCAGTTGATCCAGCGACATGTCGCGCCGCCGGCGCTGTTCGCGCAGGTTCTCGGCGACCCGCGCCGCTAGTTCGGCGGCGCCGACCTCGTCTCCCGGTGGGATCGGCGTCTCACGCAGTGACCCCCGTTTGGTCTGCGTCTTCGGCATGGTGGCGCGGAACGTACCATGAGGCGCCTCGTATCGTAAAAGAGACGTGGCTCTCCGATCGCATATGCTAAGACCCGGGCGTCATGGCGATGAAGCTGCTGGGCACGACGACGTCTCCGTACACGCGCAAGATACGTATCCTGCTGTCGGCGCTGGGCCATCCCCACGAGCTGGTCGACACGCGCAGCGACGCCGGCACGACGGCGCTCGCCGAGGCCTCGCCGCTCGGCAAGGTCCCGGTCCTGATCGTCGACGGCGGCGTGGGCCCGTTGCCTGACTCATCGTTGATCACGGATTGGCTGTGGGACACCCACGGCTTCGCGCTGCGCACCGCCGGCTTCAACCTCGACCCGCGCGACTGGGCGGATCGCCGGCTGCAAGAGGTGGTCGAGGGGGCGCTCGACGCGGCCATCAACTTTCGCTACCTGCGCCTCGATGGCTTCTCCGAGGCGGGCTACATCGCCAAGCAGCGCGTACGCGTGGAGCGGACGCTGATCTGGCTCGACGGGCGGCGCATCCGCTTTGCGCGCCCGCTCGGCCTGGCGGCGCTGTCGCTCGGCTGCGCTCTCGACTGGATCGTCTTTCGCGACGTCGTCGATCTGGCGGGCTGGCCGGCGCTGGCGGCGTTCCGCGACGCCTGGCAGAGCGCGGGCATCGGCGCCGGGAGCGAGCCCCGTGAGTGAGGCCGCGCGAGGTGCCGCGTGACGCCCGAGGCTTTCGTCGCCGAGCTCGACGAGCGGAACCGCGCGCGGCTCGCTGAGCTGGCGGCAAAGTCGGCGGCCGGCGAGCCCGGCGAGTCGCTCGCGATCGCGCAGCTGCTGAAGATGGCGTTGCGTAACGAGCTGGAGGCGACGGAGCTGGCGGCGTTCTGGATGGTCGACGCGCCCGAGCGGGACGTGCGCCTGGCGCTGGCGCGCCAGTGCGGCGACGAGGCCAAGCACTATCGCTGGATCGAGGAGCGGCTCGGCGCGATGGGCGTCGATCTCGCTGGATTCGATCCGCAAGCGCCGGGGCTGAGCCCGCTGTCGGCCTATCTGCGCACGTTGAAGGGGACGTCGGAGCGCGCTGCCGCGGGCCCGTTCACGCGCGAGGCGATCGCGGTCGCGCGCAACGAGGTGTTCGCCGCGTTTTGCGCCGAGCGCGGCGACTTGCAGACCGCCGCGCTCTACCGCGATCGGATCCAGCCCGACGAGCAGCACCACCACGAGCTCGGGCGCCGGTTGTTGCTTCGATATGCGGTGACCGAGGAACAGCAGGCGCGCGCCCGCGCCGCCGCGGAGACGACGTTGCGGATCGCCGACGAGCTGCAAGAGCTGGCGCGCCTCAAGGCCGGCGTCTGCCGCGCGCCCGGCTGCTGACGCCGATCGCCCTGGAAAACGGTCGCCGCGGATCTATCTTCCCCCCGCGCCTCGAATGCGCGCGAAAGGGAGACGACCATGGCGGAGCAAGGCAAGGCGAAGGCGAAGGTCAAAGCGATTCCCGACGGCTACCACACGCTGACCCCCTACATCAGCGTCAAGGGGGCGCGAGAGGCGCTGGAGTTCTACAAGAAAGCGTTCGGCGCGCAGGAGCTGTTTCACATGGACATGCCCGATGGCCGCATCGGGCACGCCGAGATGCAGATCGGCGAGTCGCGATTCATGCTCGCCGACGAGATGCCGGAGATGCCCGAGACCGTCTCCCGCAGTCCGGCCACGCTCGGCGGAACGACCTGCGGCTTCATGGTCTATTTGCCCGACGTCGACGCTGCGTTCGCGCGCGCCGTCGAGGCGGGCGCCACCGTCAAGCGTCCGGTCAAGGATCAGTTCTACGGCGATCGGAGCGGCACCATCGCCGATCCGTTCGGCCACGTGTGGACGCTGGGCACGCACATCGAGGACGTGAGCTCGGAAGAGATGAAGCGCCGCATGGAGCAGCTCGACGCCGGCCAGGGTTAGGGCCTCGGGCGTCGGGCCTCCGACCTCCGGGGAACGAATCAGGGTCCGGGTGGCTGCAAGCTCAGCTTGCCCGCGCCCGCGTTCGCCAGCACGTGCTGGCGAACGCTGTCGGGCGTGGTGCCGACGACGTAGGGATAGGGCGGTGTCCAGCCGATCGCGTTGGTCAGCCCCGGCGCCTTCGCCAGCGCCTGCGCCTCGATGTCGGTGAACGGCACGCCGTTGAACCACGAGCCGACGTCGTGGAACTTTGTCCCGCCCGAACCCTGGAAGATGCGGCCCCTCAGGAATGCGTCCGACGAACCGGTGACGTCGAAGACGTTGCTCTCTGACAGGATGCTCGAGCTGGTGCCGAGCCCGATGAAGTACAGCAGCGGGTAGTTGGGATCGGTGTAGTTGCCGCTGTAGATGTTGTTGTAGAGGTGGAACTCGCCCCAGCGCCCGAGCGGCGCGCGCTGGGTCGACGTCGACCACATGTTGGCGAAGAACGTGATGCGCTCGTGCCCGGTCTCGTAGTTGTCCGTCCCCAACGTGCCGCCGCCGGTCGAGCCGATGAGCGTGGTCTTGTCGTGCTGCTGGAAGATGTTGTACGAGATGGTGATGTCGTCCGAGCCGTCCTCGATGTCGATCAAGCCATCGTGGCGCTGCACGTGCTTGCCGTTGAACGGCGTCGGCTCCAGCGTGTCGATGTGCACGCCGTCGCTGAACGTGCAGTGATCGATCCAGATGTTGCGGCCGGTGACGATGCTGATCCCGTCGAAGCGCGCGTTCCAGTTGCCGGTCGAGGTGTCGGTCGGATCCCACGCCGGCGAGTAGTCCTGCGGCACCTGGAACTCGATGTTGCGGATGATGATGTTGCTGTCGACGATCTTGCCGAACGACGCGCTGTCGGTGTTGATCGACAGGTAGCCGTCGATCAGCTTGGCGTCCTGGCCGATGCCGAGCAGGCTGGTGTTGGGCGGCACCTGAAACTGGATCTGCGACTTCTGGTTGTTCGAGAACGTGGTGCGCGCCGCGCCCGGCTGGCTCTTCAGCAGCGCGAGCTGCGCCGCCGCAGCCGCCATCGCCGCCGGGTCACCGCCGTCGACGCCGCCGTCGGCGCCACCGTCGGCGCCAGCGTCGGCGCCGCCGTCGCCAGTCGCTTGCGCCGTGAGGGTGGCGATGAGCTGCGTGTCGAACGACATCACGTACAGGTTGAAGTCGTACTGATTGGGGTTGGGCGTCATCCGATAGGTGTCGGTGGTCGCCAGCGTCCCGTCGTCGAGCTGGTTGCCGAGGATCGAGCCCGAGACGTAGATGATCTTGGCCTCGTTCTGCGCCGTCATCGGATCGGTCGCGAACGTCGGGCTGTTGCTGTTGAGCAGCGCGGCCAGCAATTCTTTGCGGTTGGTGACGACATAGACGTTGCTCGGCGGCGCCCCCGTGCCGCCGCTGACCACCTGGATCTGACCGGTGGTGGGATCCATGTACTGCGTGGCGAAGCCCGACGGGCCGTCGACCACCGCGAGCATATCGGCGTCGGTGCCGCCGCCGTCGGTGCTGCCGTCGCTGCCGCCGCTGCCCGTCGATGCATCCGCGAGCACCGAGGCATCGTTGCCCTTCGACGATGAATGAGAGCAGCTCGCCGCCGCCAGCGCGGTCACGACGAGCGAAGCGCGCTGAAAACAGCGCGAAAACCCCAACCGATCGCGATCCGTCGATGTCGCCATGGAAGCGAGTCGAAGACTACCCGTATCAGGGCGCGGGAACCAGATCGTCGTCGCCGATCTCACACCAGAGCCGGCGCGGGATCGGATCGGGAATCTGGAACACCAGATGTAATTCCTGGCCGCGCTGCTCCAGCGCGACGTGGTTCAGCGGCTCCGCGCCGCGGCAGCCGATCGAGCGCGGCGTCGAGAAGAGCCGGCGCCACCACGACGGCCGCGGGCGCAAGATCACCACTTCGCCGTCGATGCGAAATCCCGGAGCGTGCTTCCACTCCGCGAGCGGCCACAGCTCGTAGCGAAAATAGTCGACGAAGCGGCCGCGGCTGAAGTAGCCGTGGCCGTATTCTCGCCGCCCGAGCCCCTGCTTGTAGCTGACCGAAACGACGTTCTCGCCCGCGGCGAAGGCCGCCGGAAAACGCGCCTGCACCGTCGCGAGATGCTGCTTGCCGAGCGCGAACGTCTCGAACTGAACCTCATCCTCGGGCGCGGGCGCGGGCTCGGGCGCGCCGCTGACGTCGACGGTGGCGATCTGCGTGCCGACGTGCACGGCCAGCGGCGCCGCCTGCGGCAGCACGAAGCCGAGCTCGGTGTTCACCGTCTCCCTCGCGCGAATCCGATAGCGCGCCTCGACGTCGCACGACGTGTCGTCGCAGCGAAACGACAGGCTCTCGCCGAGCACGATCAGCAGATCACCCAGCGGCGCCACCGGGTGCGCCGCCGATGACGGCGGTTGGGGCTGGACGATCGGCGCGCGGATGTTGGCGGGGGCCGGCGCGCCCACCAGGTCCAGCGCCGCGACCACCGCGCACGCGATCCAGGCGCGACCCCGCGTCGGCCGGCCCCCAGACGTCCAACGCCACCGCGTGCGCATGATCACCGGGGATGGTAAAGCATCGCCCGCCGCGCCGGAAATTTGGCGCCTCAAACCTGGCGCCGAGGGGATGGGGCCCTCGAGCGTCTCCCTCTTCAATCGTCGCCGGTCAGCGTCGGGTCGGCCACCATGTAGCCGACGCCGCGTACCGTCTTCAGGAACGAGGGATGCCGTGGGTCGGGCTCCAGCTTCTGCCGCAGCCGCGAGATGTGGACGTCGATGGAGCGGTCGAACGCGTCCTCGGCGTTGCCGCGCGCGAGATCCATCAGCTGCTCGCGGCTCATGACCCGGCCCGGCTGCTCGGCGAGCGCGCGCAGCAACGCGAACTCGTACGACGTCAGAGTGACCGGCCGCCCGTCGACAGTCACCGCCATCGCACCCAGGTCGATGCGCAGGCTGCCCGCCGTGAGGAAACGTCCGCTCGGGCCGCAGCGCCCGCGCGCGCGGCGCACGTGCGCGCGCAGGCGCGCCAGCAGCTCGCGCGACGAGAACGGCTTGCGGATGTAGTCGTCGGCGCCGATCTCGAGGCCGCTCACGCGATCGGCTTCGTCGCCGAGCGCGGTCAGCATGAGAACCGGCACGTCGGAGCGCGCGCGGATCTCGCGGCACACATCGATACCGCCGATCCCCGGCAGCATGACGTCCAGAAGCACGGCGTCGAACGCGCCGTGAATCAAGTGTGCGAGCCCGCTCTCGCCGCTGTCGACCCAGGTGACATCGACGTCGTGCGCCTGCAGGTAGCGTGTGGTCAGGTGCGCCAGCTGGCGATCGTCGTCGATGAAGAGCAATCGGATGCTCTCTCCGGTCGTCGCGGACACTTCACGCGCTTCGCTCACGCGAACACCTTAACACCCACCGCGCGGCGCGCGCGCCGCGCTCGTGTTCTTTTTGACACGCAAATGGCCGTCGGAGAGCGCCGGATGCAGTCGATCGTGATCGCGGTGTCGTGACCGATGGCACTCGCACACAGCGAGAAACAGCGTGTTGTTTCGAAATGTTGCGAGCGCTGAAGAAACCGTCCCGGCGCGCCGATGACGTTCGCAGGAGGTTCCCAATGTCGATCAGCAGCATTTTCTCTCCATCCTCACCTAGCGACGTTCAGGCCGTGACGCCGACGGCGTCCCCCGCGACACCGGTCGCGTCGGCGGGCGCGGCGAACGGCGTGAACGTCGACATCTCGCGGCCGGGTCAACTCTTCAGCGAGCTGTCGAGCCTGGCGCAGAGCAACCCGGATCAGTTCAAGTCGGTCACGGGCGACATCGCGCAGAAGCTGAAGGACGCCGCCGGCTCGGCGACCGGATCGCAAGCCGACTTCTTGAACAAGATCGCCGACCGCTTTCAGAGCGCCTCGCAGAGCGGCAACATCTCGGATCTCGCTCCCCAGCAGGGCGGGCGCGCGCAGGGCCACCGACACCACGGCGGCCACCACGGCGGTGGCGGTGGCGGCGGCGCGGCGACCGGCGGCGAGGGCGGCGAGTCCGTCGGACAGATCCTGCAGGGGATCATCTCGGGTGCGCTGAGCTCGGTGTCGTCGACAACGGCGCCGACGACATCGGTGCCCACGACCCCAGACGCGACGACCGCGACGACGTCGACCGCGACCTAGGAGCCCCGTCCTCCGTCCTCGTGATCGTCCTCGTCTTCGTCCTCGGCCTCGGCCCAACGGATCGCGGACGGCGACGAGGACGAGGACGAAGACGATTACGAGGACGGGTACCGATCGCGTCCGGCGGCTGCTACGCTTCGTCGCGATCGTGCGCATCCTCCTCCTCGAGAACGTCAACCAGACCGCTCTGGAGATCTTCGGCGCCGAGGGGTTCACCGTCGAATCGCTCGCGCACGCATTGCCGCCCGACGAGCTGACGCGGCGGATCGCCGGCGTCGACATCCTGGGCATCCGGTCGAAGACGCAAGTGCCGGCGCTGGTCATCGAGTCGTCGTCACTGCTGGCTATCGGGTGCTTTTGCATCGGCACCAACCAGGTCGATCTCGCCGCCGCCAACCGGGGCGGGGTGCCGGTGTTCAACGCGCCGTTTTCGAACACCCGCAGTGTCGCCGAGCTGATCATCGCCGAGGTGATCGCGCTCGGCCGGCAGCTGGGCGACCGCTCGCGCGAGGTGCACGCCGGGACCTGGCGCAAGGTCGCCGCGAACTCCTTCGAGATGCGCGGCAAGACGCTGGGCATCGTCGGCTACGGCCACATCGGCCGGCAGCTGGGTGTGCTGGCCGAAGGTCTGGGCATGCGGGTGATCTTCTACGACCACGCCGCAAAGTTGCCGATGGGCAACAACGCGGCGGCCGCGGCGCTCGGCGATCTGCTCGGGCGCGCCGACTTCGTGTCGCTGCACGTGCCGGAGACGCCCGAGACCAGGAACATGATCGGCGAGGCCGAGCTCGCCGCGATGAAGCGCGGCAGCTATTTCCTGAACGCCAGCCGCGGCGGTGTCGTCGTCATTCCGGCGCTGGCGGCGGCATTGCGCTCGGGGCACCTCGCCGGCGCCGCGGTCGACGTTTACCCCGAGGAGCCCGAGTCGAACGCCGACGGGTTCCGGACGCCGCTGCAGGGGCTGCCCAACGTGATCCTCACGCCGCACATCGGCGGTTCGACCAGCGAGGCGCAGGCGGCGATCGGCCGCGAGGTCGCGACGGTGCTGGCCAAGTTCGTGCGCGCGGGCGCGACGGCCGGCTCGGTGAACTTCCCGATCGTCGAGCCGGCGGCACGCGGGGGCGCACGGCGGATCCTCAACGTGCATCGCAACGTCCCCGGCGTGTTGCGCGACATCAACAAGATCGTCTCCGACCTGCACGCCAACATTCGCAGCCAGACCCTGGCCACCGATCCCGAGATCGGCTACCTGGTGATGGACCTGGACCAGGACGTCTCCGCCGAGGTCCACGAGCGCATCGCCGCGCTGCCCACCAACATCCGCACGCGCATCATCTGAGCGCGGCGGCCGTCGCGACCGGGCTGCCCGGCCGCTCGCTGGTCGCCCGCGCGTTCAGCGACGCCGCGTTCTCGGCGGCGTACTCGGCCAGCAGGTCGCGCGCCACCTCGGACGCGCGCAGCTGGTGACCCGGCTTGTTGCCCAGCAGGACGGCGAAGGCGACCGTCGGGTGCTCGACCGGCGCGAAGCCGACGAACCAGCTGTAGCCGACAAAGCCGCGATCGGCTTTGCCGTAGAGCGTGCCGGTCTTGCCCGCCGCCGCGAACGGCAGCCGGCGCCGGCCCGCGCGATCGTAGAACGCCTTGCGCGCCGTCCCCATGCGCGTCACGCCGGCCATCATCTCGGCGACGGCGGCCGCGGCCTCGGGCGTCAGGACCTGGCGCGCCGCGGGCGCGGGCACGCCGAAGGCGGCATCGGGAAGCGACCCGGGCGCGGAAGAGGGCGGGACGGCCTCCTCGCGCGGGCGATCCACGAGATAGGGCGTGACCATGATGCCGCCGTCGGCGATCGCCGACGCCAGCAGCGCACCGTGCAGGGGCGACAGCGTCGAATGCCAGAAGCCCGCCGCCGTGCGCGCGAACTCGAGCGGATCGCCCTCGGGTACGTCCAGGTGCGATGGTTCGACCGGCAGGTCGAAGGCCAGGGTTTCCTCGAACCCCAGCGCGCGGCCGGTTCGTTCCAGTTGTAGCGGTGACAGGTGCTGGATCGCCAGCTTGGCCAGGATCGCGTTCTGCGATTTGCCGATGCCGTACGCCAGCGAAGCGCAGCGATCCAGGCGTGGGTTGTCGACCAGGTTGTCGCGCCGGAGCGATGAGACGCCGCCGTGATAGCAGGCGCGCGAATCGCCGTTGAGACCGGCCTCCTCGACCAGCGCCACCGCCGAGACGATCTTGAACACCGACGCGGCCGGCGCCCACGGGCGCAGGGCCAGCTCGCTGGCGCCGGCGGCCGGGTCGACCGACGAGCGGCCGGCCAGCGCCAGCACCTTGCCGTCGGGCAGCGAGATCAGCACCGACGCGCCGTACTTGATCTGCGACCGGCGCAGCAGGCGCTCGGTCGCCGCTTGCAGGCGCGGGTCGAGCGTCAGCTCGGCGACGGCGCCGCTGGCGCGGTCGGCGATATAGCGATCCCCGCGCAGGCGCGCGGTCTCCATGAGCACCGGGTCGGGGCCCGGGTCATCTCCGTCGCACGCCAGCGCCGCCCCGTTTGCGTTGGCCGGCACGAGGGCCGGCTCGGCGTGAAGGAGCGGCACGCGCCCCGCCAGGGCCCACACACCGGCCGACACGAACGCCAGGCTGTTGCGGGGCACACGCACAGGCCCGGTTCATCGGCCGGGTGCGCCAAAACTGAAATCGCGGTCTGCCCGGCGGCGACGGCGTGGAGTTCACGCGCAGGTGGCGTTATTGTGCGACGCGCGAGATCTTTTTTGGCCGAGCTGCGTTTGCCGGACGTGGGAACCCCAAAACCGAGGAGGCTTGCCATGGTCCGATGCCGATCCTGTTTCCGAATGCAGCGCTGGGCGCTCGCGCTGGGCGTCTCGGCGGCCCTCGCGGTGGTCGCGCTGCCCGCCGCGCCAGCCCGCGCGTTCTGCGGGTTCTTCGTCGCCGGCAGCGACGCCAAGCTGACCAACAACGCGTCGCAGGTCGTGCTGATGCGCAAGGGGAACCGCACGGTGATGACGATGTCCAACAACTATCAAGGGCCGCCGCAGGGTTTCGCGATGGTGGTGCCGGTGCCGGTGGTGCTGCACAAGGAAGATGTACGCACGTTGCCGGCCGAGGTGTTCGACCACGTCGACTCCTTGTCGGCGCCGCGGCTGGTCGAATACTGGGAGCAGGATCCCTGCGCGCGCGTGTCTTACGGGGTCGAGGCCGAAGAACTGATGTCCGCCGAGGGCGCGTCGTCCCCGAGACGCCGCAAGGACCTCGGGGTCAAGGTCGAGGCGCGCTTCGTGACCGGCGAGTACGAGGTGGTGATCCTCTCGGCGACCGAGTCGTCAGGGCTCGAGACCTGGTTGCGCGAGAACCGCTACAGCATTCCCGCGGGCGCGGCCGCGGCGATGGCGCCGTACGTACGTGACAAATCGAAGTTCTTCGTCGCGAGGGTCGACATCCGCAAGGTCCGCCGCGACGCCAGCGGCGTGGTGCAATTGTCGCCGTTACGGTTCAGCTACGACGCCAACGAGCTGCGACTGCCGGTGCGCCTCGGGTTGCTCAACGCCGGCGGCAAGCAGGACCTGATCGTCTACGTCGTTCACCCGTCGTCGCGGTTCGAGGTCGCGAACTACACGAACGCGTTCATCCCGACCAACCTCGAAGTGGGCGACGGTGTGCGCGGGGCGTTCCCGGCGTTCTACGCCGAGCTGTTCGATGCGGTCATCGAGAAGATGGGGAAGCGCGCGGTGCTGACCGAGTACGCCTGGCAGACGACGTCGTGCGATCCTTGCCCGGTGCAGCCGCTGTCGCTCGACGATCTGTCGACGCTCGGGCTCGACGTGCTCGAAGGGATCGGCGCGGCGCCCGAGGCTCCGCCGCCGATCGGAACGGGCACGAACAAGCCAGCCGTGACGGCGCGCGGGGCTCGCCCGCCCGCGCCGCCGCGATTCATCGGCAGGCCGCCCAGCTGGGTGCTGACGCGGCTGCACACGCGCTATAGCCCGGAGACGCTGTCGGAGGATCTGATCTTCCGCGAGGCCGCGCCGGTGGTCGGTGGACGCGGCGGCGGCGGGATTGACCAGGACACCATCGCGACGGGAACCAGCGGCCCCAACAATTTTCAGGCGCGCTACATCATCCGCCACTACTGGACGAAGCCGGTCGCCTGCGAAAAGCCGCGCCGCGGGATGTGGGGCGGCCCGGCCGATGCTCCGTTCAGCGCCGCGCCGGTGTCGCCGGCCAAGGGGTTGGCGGCCGCGGCGCGCGGGACGATCTCGCTCGCCAAGGAAGTGCATTCGCCCGTGCCGTTGCTCGGGCTCAAGAGTCCGGTGGCGCCGCGGCGCCGGGCAAAGTGACTCACGCCAGCGTCAGGAGGAGGTCCGCATGATCCGATCTCGGTGGTGTCGTTCGCAGCCGTTCGCGTTGGTTGGTTTGTTCGGGTTGATCGGCGTCATCGCGGGTTCGCCGCGCGCGCTGGCGTTCTGCGGGTTCTTCGTCGCCGGCAGCGACGCCAAGCTGACCAACGACGCGTCCCAGGTCGTGCTGATGCGCAAGGGCAACCGCACGGTGATGACGATGTCCAATGACTACAAGGGACCGCCCGAGGACTTCGCGATGGTCGTGCCGGTTCCCGTCGTGCTGCACAAGGAAGACGTGAAGACGCTGCCCACGGACGTGTTCGACCGCATCGATTCACTGTCGGCGCCGCGGCTGGTCGAGTACTGGGAGCAGGATCCCTGCACGCCGCCCATGCGCGCCATGGCGCCCATGAGCGCCATGGGCGGCAGGGGCATGAGTCGGAGAGGGGAGGTGGGCGTCGCCGGCGGCCTGGGCGTGAAGATCGAGGCGCAGTTCGTCGCCGGCGAATACCAGATCGTGATCCTGTCGGCGACCGAGTCGTCGGGGCTCGAGACCTGGCTGCACCGCGAGAAGTACCACATCCCCGCGGGCGCGGCGGCGGCGCTGGCGCCGTACGTGCGCGACAAATCGAAGTTCTTCGTCGCCAAGGTCGACGTCAAGAAGGTGAGTCGCGACGCGGCCGGTGTGGTCCACCTGTCGCCGCTGCGTTTCGCCTTCGACGCCAACGAGCTGCGCTTGCCGGTGCGTCTCGGGCTGCTCAACGCCACCGGCAAGCAGGACCTGATCGTGTACGTGCTGCACCCGTCGTCGCGATTCGAGGTCGCGAACTACCCGAACGTGTTCACGCCCACGAACCTCGAGGTCGCCGACGCCGTTCGCCAGGGCTTCCCCGCGTTCTATGCGACGCTCTTCGACGCCACGATCGAGAAGATGGGACGCAAGGCTGTGGTCACCGAGTACGCGTGGCAGACCACGTCGTGCGACCCGTGTCCGACGCCACCGCTCACGGCGTCCGACCTGGCCACGCTGGGACTGGACGCGCTGGAGGGTGCGGCCATCGCGGTCCCGCCGCCGGCAACGGGCGGTGCCGGTAAGTCCGGCGCCGCGGCCGGCGCGCCTGCGCGGCGCATGCCGTTCTTCGGCAGCATGGGAGCCGGCTGGGTGCTCACGCGGCTGCACACGCGCTACAGCGCGGAGACGCTGTCCGAGGACTTGATCTTCCGCGAGGCCAAACCGGTCATGGGTGGCCGCGCCAGCTGGGACGGCGCCAACGACGACGCGGGCGCGCAGATCATCGACGGCGGCACCAACAATTTCCAGGCGCGCTACATCATCCGCCACTACTGGGAACGTCCGGTGGCGTGCAAGGAGCCGATCTACGGTCGTTGGGGCGGCCCGCCCGACAATCCGTTCGGCAAGGCGCCGCCGACGGCCGCCAAGGGGCTGGCCACCGCTCCGCGCGGCACGGTGTCCTTGAAACGCGACGTGCGGTCGCCGGTGCCGCTGCTCGGGCTTCCGGGGCAGCCGCCGCCGCGGCGGGAGCGCAAGCCGTGAAACCGGCGAGCCTGGTTGCCGCGATGGTTTGTTCGTTGATGGCGTCGTCAGCGGCGTGGGCCGACGCTTCGTTGCCGCGCTTCGAGGCCCACGGCGGCGCGCCGTTGTCGTTGATTGCGGGCAGCGACGGTCCCGAGGACGCCGCGATCGCGCGCGAGGTCGCGCGGCGCGGCTTCTACGCCGGCGCGCCCGTCGGTGTCGCCGATTGCGTCGGGTGCCACGCCGACGTGGCCAAGCAGTGGTCGGCGTCGGCGCATCGATTCTCGTCGTTCAACAATCCCTATTACCGCGCGGCGACCGATCAATTTCGCCAGGAAAAAGGCGCGGTCGCGTCGCGCTTCTGCGGCAACTGCCACGAGCCGCTGCTGGTCGCGAGCGGCGCGATGGATCAGCCGGGCGTCCTCTTCCGCGGCACGCGGGCCGCGCAGGCGGGCGTGACCTGCCTGATCTGCCATTCGGTGACCCACGTCGATCGCGAGGGCAACGGGCGATACCTCGTCGATCTGCGGCCGGTGCCCACCGCCGCCGGCGTGCATGGCGCGCGCGTCCGCCCGCCGCTCATGAACCAGGCGATCTTCTGCGCGACTTGCCACAAGGTGGGGCTCGGCGCCGACGTCACGGCCGATCGCTGGTTGCGCGGCCAGGACGACTACGACGCCTGGCACGTGAGCGCGGTCGCCGGCAACGGCGCCGGATCGGTGTATCGCCCCGCCGCCAGCCAGACCTGCCAGGATTGCCACATGCCGCTCGAGCCAGCGACCGAGGGTGACGCGGCCGCGAAGAACGGCATGATCCGGTCGCACCGCTTTCTGGGTGCGAATACCGCGCTCCCGCACCTGCGCGGCGACGGCGAGCAAGAGGATCGTGTCGCGCGCAACCTGCGGGGTCGCGCGTCGCTGGCGCTGATCTGGTCGGGGCCGCGGCGGATCGATGCCTTGCTGCGCGCGCGCGGCGTCGGCCACCGTTTTCCCGGCGGCACGATGGATTCGAACGAAGTCTGGCTCGAGGTCACCGCATTCGATGCCAGCGGACGCGTGATGGGCCGATCGGGCGCGCGCGGGCGCGACGGCGCGCTCGACGCCGACACGCACCTCGTGCGCGCGCAGCCCGTCGACGCCGACGGCCGCCCGCTCTTGCGCCGGGATCCCCAGCACATGCGCGGCGTCGCGTTCGACGCCGCGCTGGCACCGTCGGATCCGCAGGTGGTGCGCTTCGAGGTGCCAGAAGGGACGGCGCGCGTCGAGGCGCGGCTCAACTACCGCAAGTTCTCGCCGGCCTACGCGCGTCTCGCCTGCGCGGATCTCCCCGCCGGTCCGCGCCGGCGTTGCCTGGATCTGCCCGTCGTCGAGATCGCCGGCGACCGCATCGTTGCGGGTGCGCCGCTGCCGAGCGATCCGGCGGTGCTGCTCGATTGGGGCCTGGCGCTGGCCGACGCGACCGCCGACCACGCCGACGAAGCACGCGCGCCGCTCGAGGCCGCGCGCGCCGCGTGGCCGACGCGCGTCGAGCCGCTGCTCGGCCTGGCGCGGCTGGCGGTCCGGCAGGGCCGCACCGACGACGTGCTGGCGCTCGCGCAACGAGCGCTGGCGGTGGCGCCCAACCATCCGGCGCCGCTCTGGCTCGCGGCGCGCGCGCTCACCGACGCCTACCGGTTCGGGCCCGCGCTGTCGTTCGCGGAACGCCTCGCGCGGCGCCTACCCGACGATCGCGGCGGGCTCGGTTTACTGGCGCGTGTGCGCGGCCTGAACGGCGACGCGCCCGGCGCGCTGGCGGCCGCGGACGCGATCCTGGTGATCGATCCGGAGTCCGAAGACGGTTCCTATCAGCGCGCGCTCGCGCTCGGCGAGCTCGGCCGCGCCGGCGAGGCCGAAGTCGCGCAGGGCGAGTACGCCGCGCATCGGGTCGCGGTCGAAACCGACCAGGAGCTGCGCAACCGCTGGCGCCGCTTGAATCCCGGCCACGCCGACGAATCGGAGCCCTGCCACACGCACCGGCTGAAGGTGCCGCGCTGAGCTCGGGATCGAGCCGCCGCCGCAATACTACGGAGCCTTGACGTTCTCCGCGAACTCGATCGAGCCGCAGAGGATCGAGACGGCTCCGTTGGCGTCACTCAGCACGAAACCGGTGTCGTCGCCTGGTAACGACGTGATTTGAAGCGAGAGCGAAGCGTTCGTCCATCGGACCGGCGCCTCGATCCGGATCGGATCGAGGCAACCGATCTGCAAGTTTTGCCGCAGGTTCTGCGTCGATCCGGGGCGCGTGAGCAGCACCTTGAGGGTCCGGTGCGATGCCGTCAGCTCCCACAGCTGTGCATCCGCGCCGGACCAGCGCGCCAGGAACGTCGCGCCCGACTTCAACGTCCGTTCGAAGAATGGGTCGTGGGACGTGTTCGACAAAGCAACTCCTCAGAATATTGAACCGGTCTGGGGCACGCCGTCACGATAGAACGTTGTCTTCGAGAGCAGGTCCGGGTTGTTGACAATGTGATTCAACTCGGCGTGGGTGAAGTTTCCAGGCGTGAACCCCGCCGCGCCTTGCCGAACAGCCTCCCCGACATCGGGAATGCCGTCGAGTGAAAAGTGAATGTGCTCGGCCCGGTCCGCCGCCTGATGAAACGCGCGGCCAAACCGGTTCGACACGGTTCGCCGGGTAATCCCGTCGCGCGCCCAGTTGCGCCACCACGAGGAGCCCGTCTGCGTGGCCAGGCCCTTGAGCCCGTGGCTGCCGGGAATGTCCTTCCCGAGCGCGATGTCCTTGCCGCAGCCCGCGGCGAGACCGAGCGGATCGGACCAACTGTTCGGATCGACGACGTATCCGAACAGGCGAAGGCCAGCTGACAGACCGATCGGATCGCTGGCGACGTACTCGCCGCTCTGCGGATCGTAGTACCTGAACCGGTTGTAGTAGAGGCCGGTCTCCTCGTCTTCGTATTGGCCGGGCCAGCGGAAGGGGCAGGCGCCGCGCGTGCCCTGGACCTCGCGCAGGCCGCCATAGACGTCGAAGGTTGCGGACCAGACCTCGTCGCCTGCGGCGTCGTACATCGCCGACGGCGTGCCGAGGTGATCCGTGACGATCGCGTATTCGTCATCGCCGATGAGCTTGGCCATCGGTGCGAAGCTCTCGGGATCGAAGAGCCAGGTGACCGGACGCTCGCGGGTTCCGGGCTCGTTTGCAGCCGACGCGGCCCAACCCGGAGGGCCAACCGACGGACGCGCCGCCAGCTCGGCCTTGCGCCGGCGTGCCGCGCGCTCGTCGGCGAAGAAAGCGGCCGACGGCGGAGCCGGCGCGACATCCCGGACCGGCGCCGAGCGCTCGACCCACTCGTGGAGCGGCACGTCGCCATCCCAGATCCAGCGCGTGGTCTTCCCGCGGAATGACTTCGAAAGACGGCGCGCCAGCGCGTCGTAGGTGAACGTGACCGCCTCGCCGTCGGGGCGGACGACCCGCGCGAGCGTGCCGCTGGCGTTCCAGTGATAGGTCCAGACGCGCGCGTCGCCGCGCGTGTCACGGCGCTCCATCTTCTTCGCGAGGTTTCCCTCGGTGTCGTATTCGTAGGCGACGACGCGGCCGTCGGGCTCGCGCGACTCCAGAAGCTGGCCGGCGGGACCGTACTTGCGGTCGCCGCGGTCCGCGCTGCGGAACAGGTTCCCGACTGCGTCGGGCATGCGCAGGTCGACGCGGCCGTCTTCGTACACGGCCGCCGAGAGGTTGCCGAAGGTGTCGTGCTCGTAGCGGATCGGGCCGCGGGTCGCGTCGACCATCATGCGCAGGCGGTCGTTGACGTCCCAGGTGTATTGAACGGCGCGCAGGAACCCGGCCGCGCTGGAGATCCGTTGTTGCACCGGGCGGCCGAGCTTGTCTCTTTGCCAGCGGCTTTGTACGCCGCCGGGTAGATCGCGCTCGATCTCAGCGCCGAGCGCGTCGCGCACGATCCGCGCTTGCCAGGCGTCGTGCCACGAGCCCCCGGCGTCGTCGCCCTGGTGCTTGACCGCCGCCGTCACGCGCACGGCCTGGCCGGTGGCGTCGCGCTGGATGCGTTGCTCGAGTCCCTTCGACGAGCGGACGCCGGCGCGCCGCCCGGTGGCGTCGAATTCCGAGGCGACCCAATCGTCGCCGACCGTCTCTCGCAGCACGCGCCCGAGCAGGTCGCGTTCCAGGTTCACCGTCGCTGCATCGTTGGTGGCTTGGATCAGCTGACCGTCCGGTCGGTGGGCGTATGTTTCCTTGGCGCCGGTGCTGTGCAGGATGGCGGCGACGTGACCGGCGTCGTCGTAGCGGTAGACGGTCTCGCTGCCGTCGGGGCGGTAGATCTTGGTGACCCGTCCCGCCTTGTCGCGCGCGTACTGGCGCCGGATGCCGTCGAACCCGCGCTCGACGTCGACCTGGCCGGTGGCGCCCAGCTCGAAGCGGTAAACGTGACCGTGCTCGTTCGCGATCGCAACCAGGCGCTCCTCGGTGTCGTAGTCGAGAGCGACGGTGGTCTCGCCCTCGCGGCGCGACGCCAGGCGGCCCATTCCGCGGTAGGTGAAGCGCACGTCGTGCTGCCGGTCGCGCGCGACAATCAGGTTCCCCTCGCCGTCGTACGAGAGCTCGCGCACGTTGCCGTCGGGCTCGATGACGCGCACGACCCGGCCGAGCGCATCGTGCTCGCGCCGCTCCGTGCTTCCGTTCGCGTCGATCGCCGCGACACAGCGCCCGAGGTTGTCGTACTGCCAGCCGCTCACTGCACCGTCGGGCGCCGTCAGCGACGTCAGGTTTCCGTGGGCGTCGTAGCCGAGCGCCGACTCGTGACCGGCGGGATCGGTGATCGCCGCGAGCCGCTTGGTTTGATGATCCCAGCGAAACTGAACGCGCCGGCCCAGGGGATCGATCCGCCCGATCAGGCGGCCGCCGTCGCCATAGCCCCACGTCCACTCGCCCTTGACGGCGTCGACGGCGCGCACGGGTAGGTTGCGCTCGTCGAACGCCACCGCGATCGCCGCGCCGCCCGGGTCGGTCATCTCGATGGTGTTGCCGCGGTCGTCGTACTTCCACTGCGTCTCCCCGCCGGTGGCGCTGGTCTCCTTGATCTTGCGCAGCGTGCGCTCGTCGTACTCGTAGGATGTCGCTCCGCCGAGCGCGTCGGTCACCTTCACGACACACCCGACGGCGTTCATGCGGTAGGTCGTCGTGCGGCCAAGGCTGTCGCTCACGCAGGTGACCTTGCCGACCTTGTCGTAGTCGATGATGTGGTCATAGATGCCGCCGTCGCCCCAGGTGCGGACGCAATACGCGTCTTCTCCGAAGCCGTCGTAGGCGAAATAGAACGACAGGCCGTTGCGGTTGGTCTCCTGTACCAGCAAGTGCTGCTTGTAGGCGAAGCGCCAGGTCCCACCGAGCGGGTCAGTGACCTGCACCAGGTCTCCGTGCGCGTCGTAAGCGTACCGAGTGTGCACCTGCCAGCCGGCGTCCGTCGGATGCGGTAGCTTGACCGCGCTCAGCCGGCCGGCGGCGTCGTGCTCGAACCCGATCTGACGCCCGGCCGAATCGCGCACCCAGGCGAGGTCGCCGCGCCGATCGTATTCGAGCGCGATCGCGGCGCCAGCGCGCGCCGTCGTGCGCAGGAGCCGCGACCAGGAGCGGCGCTCGCCGGTCGCGCCCTCGACCGGCGCGAACGCGTGGGCGGTGCCGTCGTGCGTGTGGATCTCGTAGCGACGCTGGCCGAGCGCCCGCAGCGTGAGGCGGGTGATCGGTTCGTAGACGCTCTCCCCGGCCGGCAGCACGTGGTCGGGAAAAGCGAACGTGTCGAACTCGAGCTCGCGCCCCTCGCCGTCGAGATAGACGACGCGGCCGCGCTCCGCCCAGACCGCTTGATCCAGGCTGTGCGACCAGCCGTGGCCGAGCGGACCGTTGCGGTTGGCCCACGCCGACGAGTAGCTGCGCTCGAACGTCAGCGGCAGCGGTCCGGGCAGCTGCCAGTCGACCTGGTCGGTGAGCACGCGTCCCGTCGCGACGTCGACGGGGTGCCCGGTGACGAAGCAGATCGCCTTGCTGATCAGGCTCCGCAAGCGACCGGGCTTGAAGCGGCTCAAGATGTCGTGCAGGTAGCCGGCGACCCACTTCGATCGCAGGAGAGCGCCGACCGCGTCCATGATCGAGATCGCCGGCGGTCCGCCGATCATCACCGGCATGCCCTTGGGAATCGCCAGCACCGTCGACGACGGCAGGCGCACGGGCTCGCCGCAGCTCATCGACTTGTCGCCCATGCGCACGGCGCTGGTGCCCATCAGGTTGACGGTCTGCGAACCGAAGACGCTGATCGCGTCGCCCTCGGGTTTGACCGGCGCGCCGGGCGCGGGCGGAGGCCCCTTGAACGACGGCTTCGGCAGCTTGGGCATCGGCGCCCAGGCCGTGCCGGGCGGGATCAGGATGTGTGGCACGCCGAGCGAGTTGATTGCGTTCGTACCGACGGTGGTGGCCGGCATCGAGTTGATCAGCACCGGTCCCAGCGGCGGCTTGCCAGTGGCCAGCGCCATCGTCAGGCTCATCACCTGACCGACGAGCAAACCGCCCGGATCGAAGACCATGCCGACGAACGGGTTCGGGATCGGCGTCGGGACCGGTGCCGGCATCGGGACCATTTCGAAGTGGATGTCCACCCCGAGCACCAGGTCCATGAACGTGCTGGCGAGCATCAGCCAGTGTTTCCAGCGGTTCTGGGCGGGACCTCCTCTGTGGGAGGCGTGCCTTGCTCCAGCTCCGCGCTGCGTTCTTCCAGCGCGCTCGCCGGCGCGACGAGCCCGCGCTTGCGGTAGACCGCGGCCAGCGCCCGCGCGATTTCGGCGGCGCTCGTGGACTGCGCGAGCTTGGGGTCGAGCTCGTCGGCCAGATCCAGCGCGCGTTTCCAGCATTCGACCGCCGAGGTCTCGAGGCGGCTCTCCAGCGCCAGCTGGCCGGCCATTCGCCAGGCCTCGATCGCCAGGACGTCGATCTTCGCATCCTCGGCCAGGCGTCCCGCGGCGGCGTAGTGCGCCGCGGCCTTGGCGGGCGCGCGATCGACCGCCTCCAGCATGCCGAGCGCCAGCTCGGTCTGCGCCTCCAGATCTTTGAGCCCGTGGGTTCGCGCGAGCGTTCCGGCCTGGACGTAGACCTCGCGCGCGCGCGCGCCTTGCGAGCCTGCGATCAGATACCCGGCGAGGACGTGCAGGTTCAGCACCTCCTCGGTGGGCATCTGCATCTCATCACAGAGCGCGGCCGCGCGCGCCTGCAGCGTGACCGCGTCCGCGTTCTTTCCGTTGCGCAGGGCCAGCGCCCCGCCCAGCACCAGGCGCTTGAGCGCATCGCCGCCGCCTTTGACGAACACCGGCGACAGGCCGGCGGCGCGCAGCTCCTCGTCGGTCGCCACCGGCGGGGCACCCACGTGCGGCGGCGGCTCGACGTCGGGCATGGCGCCGGGCGCGCGCCAGTTGCCGGGCGGCGCGCGCACGATCACCGGATCCGAGACCGCCGCCGCGCCCTGCGCCGCCAAGGCATCGCTCTGGGCCGCGCTGTCGATCACGCACGCGCACGAGAGCGCGGCGCGTCCGAGGTCCTGCGCGAGCGGGCCAATGGCATCGCCGTCGGTCTCGACCACGATCCAGCGCACGTCGGCGAGCTCGCGCGCGCGAATCAACGACGTCATCTCGGCGGCGAATATCTTCGGGTCCTCGACCCGCGTCGGCGCGAGCAGCGCCACGATCTGCGTCAGCGGCGCCGCCAGCGCGCGCCGCGCCTCGTAGAGCTGCGCCGCGAACTCCGCCGCGGGCGAGCGCGCCGCCGCGCCCGCCGGCGAGGACGAGACGTCGCGAATGGCCGCCAGGTGGATCGCCGCCGGCTTCAGCGACGCGGCCTTGTCCGCGAACTGCTCGCGCAGGCGCGCCGCGCGCGCGGGCCAGCCGCGCATCGGGCCGGTGACCTCATCGTCGAAGCGGAAATAGAGCGCGCGATTGTCCGCGTGGAACTCCTGCCCCATCAGGAGCTTGATCGCCGCGCCCCGCAACGTCGCGTCGGCAGCGACGTGCAGGAGCTTGATCTCCGCCGCGCGCGCGAACCAGCTCGCCTCCTCGTGAAGACGCCGCAGAGGGACCGCAATGGCTTCCATCGACCCGCGCTACACGCCCATCAGTTGATCTTGACGATCCCCCCGGTGACTTCGGTCGTGCTCGTGCCCGAGACCGTGGCCTTGGTACCGGACATCGTCGCGCCCGCCGCCACCAGGTCGACGCCCGAGCCGCCACCGGTCGTGGTCACCTGCTTGCCGCCGGTGATCGTGATCGTCCCGTCCTTGGCTAGCGAGATCGTCGAGCCGCCGCAGGTCAGCTTGATCTCGTCTGCAGCGTCGATGCACAGCAAGCCGCCGTTGAGATGCACCGTGCACTTGTCGTTGGTGACCTTGACCTCGGTCGTCGAGTGAACGGTGATCGAGTCCTTGACCATGATGCTGTTCGGGCCCTGCTCGACCTGGAACTGCGTGTCGGCGGTGGTGTTGTATTCGCCGTGCACGGTGACGGTCTTGTTCGAGCCCATCACTTCCAGGCTGTCGCCGCTCTTGACCGTCTCGGTGCGGCCGCCGTTGTAGGTGCCGGTGGCGTGGCCGGTGATCGTGACCTCGTCCGTCTGCGCCACCGTCATCACGCGCGCGTCGTTGAAGGTCTCGGTCTCCTTCTTGGTGATCGTCGTCGAACGCGTGCCGCTGACGCTGACCGTCTCGTTTCCGCTGACACTGACGCTGCGGTCGCCGCCGACGCTCAGCGACTGGTTGCGCTTGACCAGCGTCGAGTGATCGCGCTCCGCCTGGACGTGCAGCTCTTCGCCGCCCTTCTTGTCCTCGAAACGGATCTCGTTGAAGTTGCTCGGCCCGCCGCCGGTGGTGCTGCGGCTCTTGATACCGCTCTGGGTCTTGTTCTGCGGGAGCGCATACGGCGGCATGTTGTCGCCGTTGTAGACGCGGCCGGTGACGATCGGGCGATCCGGATCGCCTTCGAGGAAGTCGACGATCACCTCCTGTCCGATGCGCGGGATGTGGATTGCGCCCCACTGCGCGCCGGCCCAGACCTGCGACACGCGGACCCAGGTCGTCATGTCCTCGTTGCGCTTCTCCTCATCGTCCGGCTCGTCGGTGCGTTCGCCGCCGAGGCGCTCCCAGAAGAAGCGCACGCGCACGCGCGCGTGCTCGTCGGTGACGATCTCGCTCGAGTCGGGCTGGGTCTTCTTGTCGCCGACCACGACAGCGGTCTGCGGCCCCTGCACCACCGGCCGCGGCGTGTGGCGCGCGGGACGGAACGGCTTGCCCGAATCCATCAACGTGAACGCGCCCTGGAAGATCTCCTGGTCGTCGGTCGTCCCGGTGGTGATGTCGTGGCTGTGCAGCTCGTAGTGCGCGCGCATGACCAGGTATTCGCGGTTCTGATCCGGGCGCGGCACGTCGGTCACGCGGAACGTCTGCCCGACGCTGAGCGCGCGCGTCGTCCCCGTCGTCTCCACGGTCTCGTAGTGGACGCCGAGCTCGTCGAGGTGGATGCCGCCCAACGTCTCGCCGTCGGTGCGCTCGGGATAGCCGCCCGGGTAGTCGAAGTACTCGCCCATCAGGTGGCGAGTCTTGTTGGCCTGCGGGTTCACGACCGCGCGCAGGTCGGCGCGCGGCCGCTTGAAGTCGTACTCTTTCATGACGTACGCCGCGGGCTGGATCTCCTGCGACACGCGCCACGAATCGAAGTGATCGCCCTGGCGCCGTCCGCTGTCGGTCGGCGGCATATAGGGAATGCTCAGGCCCGGGTACTTGTCGTGCGCCCCGATCGAGTCGGCGAACACCAGCGTGTGTTTCCCGAGCTCGTGGCGGAAGTAGTAGTAGATCCCTTCCTCTTCCATGAGCCGGCTCACGAAGTTGAAGTCGGTCTCGCGGTACTGGACGACGAAGTCGCGCGACGCGTGCCCGGGCAGCGGCCCGTCGAACAGCGCCTGGCTGTAGTGGCGGAAGACGCGCTTGACCACGTCGGGCGTCGAGCGCTGGTTGAAGATGCGGCAGTCGGAGGTCCGGGTCAGGAACCAGAGCCAGGGGCGCAGCGTCGCCTTGTAGACGCACTGGTCGCCCGACGTCCCCGCGAAGGAGAATCGACTGACGTAGCCGTTGAAATACCGGAAGCTGGCGCCCGACAGCTCGAGCGTCACCGTGACGTTCTGGGCCAGCACGTCGGCGAGCGAGATCGTCGGGTCGGGGCTCAGGAGCTCCAGGTTGTACTCGAAGAGCCTGCCCAGCTCCTCGTCGCCGCTCATCGAGAGCAGGTACATGTCATGCCCGCCAATGGGGCTCACCGTCACAGGGCCGATCAGACTCATGTGGTCGTTCCTTGATCGTCAACGTTGCGAACGCGCGCTATTCCCGGCGAACGCGCGAGGATCGCAACCGGCTCGCTCACCCATCCACACCCATCGGGTCGCGATAGCACGGGCCTATGGGTTGGATCAAGGATCGTGAACGACCCGCGTACCAAGTGTCATCGACCTTTCGCTCATTGGGCGCGCGATCGTCGATGGGCGCGAGCTACTGCGTGCGCAGCAAGAAGCTCAACCTCAATGTCGCGGTGTCACCGGCCGTGATCACCAGGGCGCGCTTGACCTGGATGCCGTAGTCGGCGAGGCGGATCTTTCGTTCGCCGTCGACTTGCACCCAGCGCGGATGCGCGGCCTCGTTCACGGGCAGGGTCAGGCGCAGCTCGATGCGGTCGTCGCGCGTGACGCCGTGGATGGTCCAGCGGCCGACCGCCGACGCACGCCAGACGTCGTATTCGCCGGAGCGCGCGTGCGCGGGGTCGACGACGATCCGCTGGATCTCGAACGTGATGTCCGGAAACGCCACCGCGTCGTTGCCGGCCGCCGGTAACTTGCCGTCGGAGCAGACGTGCTCGCGCGGAAAGGCCGACCGAGAGTAGTCGAGCCCCATCGCCTCGCGCATGTGGCAGTTGAGCGTGTCGCCGCCCCCGCGCAGCGACGCGAGCGGGAGCGTCAGGCGTCCCGTGACGACCGGCGCGGCCCGCCAGTCGACGCGCACCTCGCCTTGCAGCGCGCGCGCATCGAGGTTGTGCGTCCCGAAGGTGTAGGGCAGGGTGACGTGGACGCTGGAGCTCCCCTCGGGGGCCGGGGTCGGGTGATAGACCATCGGCTCGGCGCGCGCGATCCCCGCGGCGCACAGCCACAGCGTCGGAACCAGCGCCGCCCGCGTGGCTCCCCGGACCTTCGACCACTTCGATCGGACCATCTGGTTGGGTTCTATGTATCGAAACCCGCCAGGTCAACTCCCGCTCGGGTCGGCCGAGCGCGACGGCTGGCCGGGATCGGGGTCAATTCCGGTAGGAGTTTTGCGTCGCATCGCAGACAATCAGGCGCTGATGCGTCCGGTCCTGCCTGGTCGGGTCTCCCTGGTTTTCGCGCTGTTCGCCGGTATTTGCGCGGGCTGCGCCCACAACACCGCTCCGCGCCAGCCGGCGACGCTGTCCACGCTGGAGGCGGCGCGACGCGTGCGCTATCTCATCGCCGCGGGTGTCACCGGCGAGCCGACCTCGCTGGGGCCGGCCGGCACCACCGACCAGCTGCGCCAGTGGCTCGGGCAGTATCTGTCCCAGGTCGGCTTGCCGCCGGCGGCGAATCCGCCGAGCCCCGGCGACGTCGAGCTGCGGCTGTCGCTGTCGGCGCGCGGCGGCTCGGTGCTGCTCTACGGCACGGCGGCGCTGGTCGCGGTCGCGAACGGGCAGGTGATAGACCAGTGGTCGACCAGCGAGCACGTCGAGCCTGCCACCTCCTTCGCGCGCGCCCTGGCGCGCGAGCTGGTGGAAGCGTTGGTCCACTCGGCGCGGCTCGCGACGTACGCCGACACGGTTTCAGGCGGGCCCTCGGCGCCGGGCGCGCCTCCGTCAGGCGTCACCATGAACGCGATGGCGCTGGCGCCCGCTCCGCCACCGCCGCCCGAGGGCAGCGTCGCATCGTCGCCGACGGGGTCGGGGGCGCCCGTGGGCTCTGCGCCCGGCGAGCCGGCGGCGGCTGGCTCGTCGGTCGCCGCGGCGCGCGCGCATGCCCGCCAGGCGCTGGCTTTCTACGACCTGAAGCGCTTCCAGGAGGCGTTCAACGAGTTCGAGCAGGCCTACCTGATCGAGCAAGATCCCGCGTTGCTCTACGACATGGCCCAGTGTCAGCGAAAGCTCGGCAACAACGAGGAGGCGCTGCACTTCTACCGCACGTACCTGCGCCGCGTGCCCAAGGGACCGTCCGCGGTGGAAGCGGAAAAGCGCGCGCGAGAGATCGAGGACGCGATGAACCGCGCGAAGCGTACGAGCGCGCCGTGAGCGGACGCCGATTTGATCTGTCGTTCAGTGCGCGCCTGCGTCGGCGCAAGTGACGCCGAAGACCTGTGGGCAGGGGTCGCAGGCGTTGCCGATGCCGTCGAGGTCGTCGTCGTCTGCCTGCCCAAGCGGGTTGGCGACGTCGGGGCAGTTGTCCCAGTAGTCGGGGATGGAATCCTGATCGGTGTCCAGGGCCTTGCCGTAGGCGACGACCTCCATGCCGCCCGGGTACGCGCAATCGTCGCCCGGAGCGCCAGCGTACGTGGTCGTTTGTAGCGCGTAGCAACAGATCCCGTTCGAGCAGGCGCCCTCCGTCGTTGCAGGCGCGCCGCGCTTGCAGCCGACGAAATCCAGTTTGAGCAGTCCACCGTCGCCGACGATCGGGGGGACGCAGAATGGCTTGGCGGCCAGGCCGGCCTGCGTATCGACCGGCTGGCAGGTGAGGCTACCGGCTGGGAAGATCTCGGCCGGAATGTCCGCGCACGAGGCCCCTGAGTGCGGTCCCGCATCGGCGCAGGTCACGCCGGGGACTTCGGGACAGGGGTCGCAGGCGTTGCCGATCCCGTCGCCGTCGTCGTCGTCGCCTTGCCCGAACGTGTTGGCGACGTAGGGACAGTTGTCCCAGTAGTCAGGGACGAAATCCTGATCGGTATCCAGGGCCTGGCCATAGGCGACGATCTGCATGCCGGAGGTGATCCCACAGACATAGCCGGGTGTGGTGACGAATGACGTCAGTAGCCCGTGGCAACACATCCCATTCGCACAAACCGCCCCCTTCGTCGCCGGCGCACCCTGGATGCAACCAACGAAATCCACGAACTTTCGACCATCGTGGAATGGATCGGGGACGCAAACCCGGTCGGCCCGCGGGTCGACCAGCTGGCAGGTGACGTCGGTTGACGGGAACATTCCCGCCGGCAGAGCGGCACACGATACCGGGGTCGCATCGAATGAATAGCCCACATCCGAGTTGCCGCCAGAATCGACGTGCGGCACGTTCGATGCGTCGGTGCCGCTCGCGACCTCAGGCGCGGACGCAGCATCCGGGGCGGCCGTCAGTACGCCCGCGTCCGGTTCTTCCGTCACGCCTCGCCTGTTCGAGCTTCCGGAACCGAAGCCCAGGTGTCGATTGTCACAAGAGCAAAGCAAAGCCGCGCACAGCACGAACACCCACTGACCCGACTTCATCATCGTCTGCGTCTCCTCCGTGTCACGCCCGCGCCCAGCGTCCCCAACAGCGCCGCCAGCGCCCAAAGTCCGTTGCCCCCGATCGCTGGCACCGGCGCCGCTACCGGCGGCAGGGGCGTCGGGTCGCACGCGTCACCAATGCCATCGTGGTCCGAATCCAGCTGATCCTGGTTGGCGACCGCCGGGCAGTTGTCGCAGGCGTCGCCGATCAGGTCACCGTCGCTGTCCTGCTGGAAGGTGTTAACGACGTTGGGGCAGTTATCGCTAATGTTGGGTATGAAATCGTTGTCGCTGTCTGCCGCCTGCCCGACCGCATAGCTGGAGAACCCGTCGCTGCTCACGCACATGTAGCCGGGATACGAGATCGCGTCGGTCGTGAGCGAGCGACAGCAAAAGCCCCCGGGGCCCGGCCTCTCATTGGTGGTGCAAGATGGTTTCATCCGACATCGAAGCACGACGGGCTGGTTTCCCGACGGATTGGGAAAGCAGATCTCGGCCAGACCAAGAAGCTCGGCGTTGGTCGTGATGTCGACGCAGGTAGCGGTGCCAGTCTGCACGTCAATCAGGGACTGGAACATCGAGCACATGGGTTGCGCCGTCACGGCGATATGGCCCCCGGTACCGATGGTCGTCGCGGTGACGGTCACCCCCGTCGCTGGATCGACGACGGTGCTGGTCGGGATGGGATTGGCCAGGTCGACGGCATAGGCCTTGTTGCCGGCCGGCCACCCGACCACGGCGGCATCCGCGAAACCGGAGACCGTCAGGCTGGAGGTGGGATCGTCGAACGTGCCGAACGTCCCGGTCTCGGTCCAGACGTCGTCGGTGGTGTCGTCGTTCCCGCGCCGATCGACCTGGAGGCGGTGAACCGTTCCGATGACCGAGCGTGGGTCGGTGACGAGCACCTCGTCGCCGGTCAGCGCGATGGCCGCGCCAAAATTCGGTCCGGCGCTGGCAAACGTGAACGTATTGCTGTTTGTCCACTGCGTGAACGGAACCGCGCCAAAGAGGTTCTTTGTGAATTGCGCAACGGAGCCGTGTCCGGACGATGACAAGATGCCAACGAGGAGGCGATCAACCTGCCCGCCGGCCCCGCCAATCAGTGAGCCGGGGACCACAGACTGGGTAAACATGTACTGGGCGTTGCTGTCGACGACCGGCTGGAACTCGTAAAAGTCGAGGTTGCTGGACGGGCCCAGCGTGACGAAGTACCCCCAGCCGGGCGTGATGCTCTGCTGAAACACCTGGCTACCCCGAAAGGTCTGGCCCTGGTGGCTTTGCGCGGCGAAGCCCCAGGTCGCGCCGGACTTCGCGCGGAACTCGCAGAAGGAATCGTTGCACAGGAGGGCGATGTTGAGCCGGTAGTCGTAGCTGACGGAACGGCCGAAGTGAGGGTTTCCGGACGACACGGACCCCAGCGTCGCCGTGTTGCTGAATGTGCTCGGCGTGTAGTTGGGAAATGGGCCAATCAAGGGAAACCCGTTGGCGTCCCTCGGTTGCTCGAAGACGTAGACGCTCCCGGTGGAGCCATTGTTCATGGCGTGATTGGGCGCGCCGATCAGAATCGTCCCTTCCTGGACGAAGACGCTGGCGCCGAAGCGGTCGCCGCTGACCCCGCTCGGCTGGCGCAGCTCGATGGCGGCGCCGAACGTCGGGACCGACGTCGATTTGGCGAAGTAAAAGGCGCGGCCCGCACCGAGCCCGGGCGCACCGACGACGACGTAGTCGTTGAACCCGTCCGAGTACGACGAGACGGACGCGCCGAACTCGGCGACGCCCGTGTCGGGCGGATTGAGCGACTGTCCACCCATCGTCACCGCCGACGGCGCGAGCTCGCTGAAAAACGGAACCGATGCCCCGCGCGCGCCGGAGGTGGCGCCGCAAATGACCAGCGGAGCGGCAAAGAACGAAACAATCAACCGGCAATGGAGTCGCCAAATACCGGACAGCGACCCGATACCGGACACCCTTGTCGGAACCGCCGTGTGTGTTTGGCTGGTACCAAACTCCCCCGTTGTCATACCGTCCCCCCTTGATTGCTTCGCCGTCGGAGCGACTGCGGATGCAATCCTATTTTGGAGGGTCTACTAACACCCTTTCGAAGGGTGGGTCGAGCGACGATTGCGCGATGCGTGAAATCGTTGCCGACCTGTCAAACGCGATCGCGCGCGGCGGCAGATTATCCACAGGGAAAACCGGACATATCCACAGGCGACGCGAGCACGGGCGTTTCAAACTGTCATGCCGGTGACCACGCAACCGCGCCGCTCAGCGCGACAGCACCTCACCCGCGGCGTCGATGAGCACGTCGACGACGATATGGGGCGCCGACCACATGGGCGAGTGATCCACGGCGTGCGGGCGGAGGGTCGCGCGCATGCGACCGGCCATGAAGCGCTGGGTCTCCGGATGGATCATGCGATCCCGCTCAGCGACGAGAAACCACGACGGCTTGGTGCGCCACGCCGGCGCCGGCGACGGCTCCTCGATGCACTTCACGGCGATCGGCCGCTGGACGGCCGCCAGGATGGTCGCCTGATCCGTCGAGGCCTCGTGCGCGACCGCGCGGCGAAACCCCTCTTCCGACATCCAGATGAAGCCATGCGAATCGGGCGCCAGACGGGGAGCGTTCGGATGCGGGTCGCCCCGGTAGAACACGTGCGCGACCGTTTCACCCTCATCGGGTGCCAGCGCCGCGATGAACACCAGCGCCCGGACCCGGTCGTCGGGCGTCGCAGCGATCACCGCGCCCGCGTAGGCGTGACCCGCCAGGATCACCGGTCCGTTGGTTCGCTCGAGCACCCGCCGGAGAGCCGCAACGTCATCCGCGAGTGACGTGAGCGGAATGGGCGCGGCCGTCACCCGCAGACCCTGCCGTCGCAACGGCTGGATGATGCTCTGCCAGCAGGAACCATCCGCCCAGGCGCCGTGAACCAGCACGACGGTGGCATTCTCGGGATAGGAGCGCATCCGAAGCTCGCGCTACTTCCGCCCGCGCGATACGCCGCTCGCGGCGAGGAACGCTCGCATGGCATCGGCGATCTCGACGATGGCGATCTCGACGATGAAGAAAGGATCGTTCTTCATGAGAGATCGGATGCGGATCCTTCGCCGCGACGGCAATGGGACCCGGACCGGATAAGGCGCCCCTGTCAAGGCCGCTGGAGGCGTGCATGCGCGACGGACTTTGGGCACCGCCGACATCCGACTCGACAAATCTTGGCCTGGGCACATACTTTGCCTCCAGGCGAGACCCGAGCGCTGACTTAACGTTCCGCTGCCGATGTGCGCGGACCTGCGGGGAGGAGATTGGCGTCTTGTTCTTGACGATGATGGTCATTGGTCTCGTCGGACTGGTGATGATGGCGTTGCCTGCGCTTGGTGGTCACCATTTGCCCCCCAGCCATGGACATGGGCTCGGGCACATCGGTGCGCACGGCGCCGGTCCCGGCGCAGTCGCGACCCACGCCCACCCGGCCGAGCTCCCCGCGCCCAGTCTGATCCCGCATCCGAGTGCGAGCCTTCTGTCCATCCCCACCGCGACCAGCGCCATCCGCAGGGTCATCCCGTCGCCCCGGGCCGCGTTCAGTCTGTTCGCGCTCTACGGTGCGTCCGGAAACGCGCTGGTCCACGCGGGACATCTCAGCCGGCACAGCGCCGCTCTGCTCGCGATCGGACCGGCCCTTCTGGTCGAGTGGTTCCTGGTTCGCCCGATCTGGAACCTGATGTTCCGCTTCAAGGCCGACGCAAGCTCTCCGCTCGAAACGCTGATCCTGGCCGAGGCGCAGGCCGTCGTGCCGTTTCGCAACGGCCGAGGGGTGGTCACCACCGTCCGCGACGGGCGCAGCATTCAGCTCAACGCGCGGCTGTGCGACCAACACGCGGCGATGCCGGTCGCCTTCGGACAACGACTGCGCATCGAAGACGTGGACGCTCGAAATGAACGCGTAACCGTCTCCGTGCTCCCCAATGACAGGGCAATCGACAACAACCAAACATGACGACGCGCCAGCGTCGTCATCACAAGGAGCCGTCATCTTGGAAACGTCATTGATTCTCGTTGGAGGCGTCGTCGCCGCCGTCCTCGTCCTCACCTCGGTCATCATCACCACGTTCCTGCGCAGCGTGGACGCCGGCGAGATCTTGCTGGCCAGCCGCGGCAGAAACCTCCACATCTACCGGGGGCCCTGCAAGGCCCTCATCGTACCGGTCATCACGCAAACGCGCTTCATCCCGGCGCAGGCCATCAACGTCGACATCGAGATCACCGATCAAACGGCCGACGTCGACAACAACGGCCGATCGGCGCCGGTGAAGGTCACCGTCAGGGCCTCGGCGATCGTCAGCGTCGGCGAGGACGAGGCCATGGTCAACACCGCCGCCAACAAGTTCTTCTCCAAGTCCAACGCCGAGCAGCTTTCGACGCTGACCGACGTGCTGTCCTCCGCCGGCCGCCGCGCCATCAACCTCCTCAAGCACGATCAGCTCTTCAGCGTTCGCTCGGTGGGCGTGGGCCCAGGCACCCCTGGCTTGGTCGTGGCGGCACCGACGGCGCTGGCCCTGACGCCCGCGGCGCGCGGCGAGGATGACGAGCTGGCCGTGATCATCAAGGACGCCTGCTCGCGCGAGCTGATGGACATCGGGCTGTCGTTCAACAGCCTCAACATCAAGGCCGTGTTGAGCGAGGTCGCCGAGGCGCGACGACGCGAGTCGGGCGCCCGCGCCAAGGCCGACGCCGACGTGGTCCAGGCTCAGGAGGAGCAACGCGCGCGCATCGCCCAGCTCGAGGCGGCCCAGAAGATCAACGATCAGGAGAAGGCGCTCAACATGCAGATCGCCTCCAACGGCGCCTCGATCGCCAAGGCCGAAGCCGAAAAGCAGGCCGCCGTGCGCCAGCAACGGGAGGCCGAGTTGAATGCGACCCAGATCACCCAGGCGCGCGCGGACGCCGAGCAGAACGTCATCAATCAGGAAGCGGAGGGTCGCGCGCAGGCCGCGCGCATTCGCGCCATCGCTCAGGCGGAGGCCGAAGCCATCCGCATCAAGGCGCAGGCACTGATGGAAGCCGGCGGCGCCTATCTCGACCTTCGTCGCCTCGAGATGGCGCCCGAGCTCACGGCGCAAGTGGCCAACGCCTTGGCCAACAGCCAGTTCGTCAACTTCGGCAGCAGCGGCGGTGCCGGCGGCGATCACGGCGCGGTGACCACCGGTTCGGATGACGTGCTGCGCGTGGTGCAGACCTTGATGGCGGCGCAGATCGTGACCGGGAGAGGCCTCGGCGACAACGGCGACGGCGGAGCCCGTCGCCCCGGCGGTCCCGGAGGTGTTCTTGCCGCAAACGGACCACCCCCGGCCCCCAACCGGCGCTGAAGGCGTCCGCTTCACCGCGACGTTCGAGAGGCCGGCACCTCTCGAGTCCGCGCCCTGGAGGTCACTTCGCTGAGATCGACTTCGGTACGTAGCTGAGGCGCAGCTCGCGGTTGCTCCTCTCGATCCCGAGCAGGCGCAGCGCTTCCCTTCGAACGTTCTCGCTGATCCAGTCGGGGTGAAGCTGTCGGATCTGCATCAACAAGAGGGTGTAGCGTCGCGACTCCTGCTCTGCCTGCTCGACCTCGCGGTCACGATGGTCGACCCACTGCCGGCGCCAGACCAGGTTCCCCGCGACGTAGTCGTGGAAGTGCCCGATGTCACGCGACGCTTCGTTTTCCTGCTTGCGCTTTGCCTTCTCGGAGCTCGTCAGGATATTGGGGATGCCGAAGGGCTTGTCGACAGGAATGGCCATTGACCCGCAAGAGCTTCTACCAGGTCATGCGCATGCCCGCCCAGGGCCTTTCGTTGACGTAGACTTGATCGCGTGACCAGCGCCGACGCCATTCGCCTCACCCGGCAGCACGTCGAGCGGCAGTTTCCCAAGGTCTGCGGAGCGTGTGGCCAGCGGTTCGAGTCGCTCATCGAATATCTGCGCCTGACCACGCACGTTGGTGATGTGGCTTCCCTGGATGCGCAGATGGGCGATTGGCGGCCGAAGAGGCCGGCGGGGACGCTGTCGCTGGCAAATTGTCGGTGTGGGACGACTCTGGCTGTCGGCTCGGATGGGATGGGCTTGTTCACCCTGTGGCGCCTGTTGCATTGGGCAAAGGGTGAGACCAAGCGCCGCGGCGTCACCCTCGAGTGCGTCCTCACGAGTGTGCGCGAAGAGATCGATCGAGAGGTTCTGGCCGAAGCGGCCGCGCGAGCGTCCGAATCACGGAAGGAATGACGAGCTCGAGCTGGACTGTTCGCGGGCGCTACAGGGAATGACCACCCACGGCGATTCGGCCATGCGGGGCCGCCGCGGCGATCCGGTCGATGGTGTGGTCGGTGAGCCGCGTCCCTCGGCTGGCCAGCAGCTCACCGTTGGCGTCACGCACGTCCGACGCGAGGACCATCCCCTCCGTCAATTCAGAGATCGGAAGCACCCGGTTCGCGTACTGGCGAAGGCCTGCGGTGATCGCGACCAGGCTCTCGGCGACGTCGAACAGCTGAAATTGAGCGGCTTCGGCGTGGGACAGCTCCGTGCTGACCTCCCCGGCGCTGCGCTCGTGCGGAAGGCCCATCGTCGGACGAAATCCCGTGGCCTCGAAGCTCGCCTTCACGGCCCCCATGACGATGTTGGCCGACTCGAGCAAGACGGCCCTCTCGGCCCGCTCGTCGGGCGAGCCTCCAAAGAGCTGGCGCGCGAACGATCGAAGGAATGCCGGCTCGACGCTCAGGTCGAGCGTCAGGGCCACCTGGTGGAGAGTGTCGAGCTGCACCATGGTGGCGATTCGCATGCCGTTGTCAGTCGACCACTCCGCGCGCGGGCGCAACGGCTCCTGAAAGAATTCGGTGAGCGCCTGGGCGACCGTCACGCGACAGCGTGACCACGCGGGCGCGCGGCGAATGACGTCGATCGCCTCGGCGGCGCCGGCGGCCTGGTCACTGCCTTGCCCGCTCGATTCGCCGGCCTCCGGCTGCGCGGGCTCTGGCTCGCGCTCGGTCGATGTTGGCGGCGCAGCGAGCGCGACGAGAGCCCGCTGTCGCGCCTCGATGAGCACCTCGACCTGCCGGGCGATCATCCGCAGCGCCTCGCGCTGACCTTCGTCGAGCACGTGGGGCACGGCGTCGACGGCGCAGACCGTCCCGAGCGGCAGCCCATCGCTGCCGTGAACCGGCATTCCCGCGTAGAACACGAGCCCGTTCGGGCCGGCGACGAGCGGATTGTCATGGAACCGGGGGTCGACGCGCGCGTCGGGCACCTCGAACACCCCTTCTTGAAGGATCGCGTGCGCGCAGAAGGCCAGCTCGCGCGGAGTCTCCATGACGTCGATCCCCACCCGCGCCTTGAACCACTGGCGATGCTCGTCGACCAAGCTGATGAGACCAACCGGGACGCCGCAGACCGCGGTTGCCTGCTCGGCCAGGAGCTGAAAGCGAGCGTCCAGCTCGGAGTCCAGGAGCTCGTACCTGCGAAGGCTCTCGAGACGCGACGCTTCGCTTGGATGAAGAGGCGCAGATATCATTGGTCGACACAACGGCACATCGCGCGAGACCTTGAAGCTCGGGAGGTAAGCCCTAGTGCGCGTCGTGGGGGGAGGCACCGGCGGCCGAGGCGAGCCCGCTTGGCGAGCGGTCTTCGAGCGGCGGGAGGAAGCCTCGCCGTGGTCCTGTCAGGCTTTTATACGCCGCGGTACGCTGTGGCGTATAAGAAGGTCGACGTCGGCTTCACGAGGCTACCGCTTCTCACGCAGACGGCGTGCGCGCACCTGAACTTCCGGCTGATGACGGGAGTCCGGGGGCTCAGCCCAGGTAGAAGTGCCTGCGGGCGGCCACGAACGTCTCGATCGACTCAGGCGCGACGCCTGTCACGCGCTCGACGCCGTCGGCCCTGCGGTCGTAACGGTTGTCTCGGTGCAGCTGGGCCATGGTGGCGACGTGCTGTTCGGTGTGGGCTCTCGGAGAGGACGCGTCGACCTGGAACTCGCGAAGCGCGACGTTCCGGGCGCGCTATCGCACGCTACTACCTGGAGGCCTTTCCCCCACGGCTTTTGCAGGGCGAGGCGCTTACGGCGAGTATTTCGCGGGGCAGGTCGCAGTTCCGGGAGCCTTCTGATTTGGGACGCGAGATGAGATCGCGGGTATGGGGCGGAGGGCGGTCAGGACTTTGGACACTCTGCTGCTCGGGCGGAGGTCGTCTGCCTCTCGGGGACTAGGTAGCCCAGCGGAAGCGCACGGGAATCGAACCCGCCGAGCGCACGCTTTCGCGGCGCCCCATCGGTTTTGAAGACCGAGCCGGACACCAGCGCCGGACGCACTTCCGCCGGAGGATTTACCACGGCACGCTCTGGTACTGTCGTGTTTCTCTGACTCGAGCGATTCATGACGAGGACCATCGATCGCATGCGGCTCCGGATCGTGCTGCTACTGGCCGTAGCGCTCGCGGACACCGCCGCCGCCAGCTGCGACACCGCCGACACCGGCGCTCCGCCCGATCGCGCGCGCCCGCTCGCCGGTCTTTCACCGCCCGAGCAGCGGCGCTTCTGCGACGAGTTCAACGGCCTCGCGGGCGGCTACGGTGCGCAGCTGAGCTGTCCCGACGGCAGCACGCCCGGCGCCGACGCCAATCAATCCGCCTGCGTGACGGCGGTGCAGAAGATCGGCGCGGCCTGTCCGAACCTCGTCGTCGGCGATGTCCTCGACTGCTTCGCGGACCTGTGCGCTCTCGCGACCGCCGACGCCTGCGCGCCGCTGCGTGCTTGCCTGCCGCTGGTCGCGCCGTGACGCCATGGCCATGGACGCGTCGCCGCCGAAGACCCTCTCGAGCCGGTTAGCCTGGCTCGCGGACCGCGTCGCGCGCGAGCCGGCGGGCGCGCGGGGCGATTGGCTCACGCGCTTCGTCGTGCTGCGCCTGCTCGGGCTCTGCTATCTGATGGCGTTCCTGACGCTGGCGAACCAGGGGCCGGCGTTGCTTGGGCCGCACGGCCTCTTGCCGGTGAATGGGTATCTCGACGCGGTGGCGGGCGCGCTCGGCGCGCGCGCCGCCGGGTTTCGCGCGCTGCCATCCGTCTTCTGGCTCGGCGCCGGCGACGGCGCGCTGCGCGCCGCGGGGTGGGTGGGCGCGGCGCTGGCGACGGCGGTGATGCTCGGCTACGCGAACGCGATCGTGCTCGCGGTCCTGTGCGCGCTGCAGATCTCGATCGTCAGCGTCGGTCAGACGTTCTACGGGTTCGGCTGGGAGATCCAGCTCGTCGAGACCGGGTTCCTGTGCATCTTCCTCTGTCCACTCCTCGACGCGCGGCCGTTCTCACGCCGGCCGCCCCCGCCGGTGGTGATCTGGCTGCTCCGCTGGCTGGCCATCCGCATCATGCTGGGCGCGGGGTTGATCAAGCTGCGCGGCGATCCGTGCTGGCGCGATCTCACCTGCCTCGACTTTCACTTCGAGACGCAACCGATCCCGAATCCGCTCACGCCGCTCTTTCACTTCTTGCCGCCGTGGGCGCACCGGGTGGGCGTGCTCTTCAACCACGTGGTCGAGCTCGTCGCGCCGCTGCTGGCGCTCGGCCCGCGCCGGGCGCGCATCGTGGCCGGACTGCTCATGACGGCGCTGCAGGTCGTGCTGATCCTCAGCGGCAACCTGGCGTTTCTCAACTGGCTCACGTTGGTCCCGATCGCGGCTTGCTTCGACGACCGCGTCTGGATCCGGATCCTGCCCGCGCGGCTCACCACGCGCGCCACCACCGCGCGCGGCCTCGCGACGCCGTCGCGCGCGCAGGGCCTGAGCGCGGGCGCCCTGACGCTGGCCATCGCGGCGCTCAGCTTGCCGCCGGTGTTGAACATGCTCTCGGGGACGCAGGTCATGAACACATCGTTCACGACGCTGCCGCTCGTCAACACCTACGGCGCGTTCGGCAGCGTGGGCCGCGTGCGGCAGCAGCTGGTGATCGAGGGCACGACCGACGAGGCGATCACGCCGGCGACGCGCTGGCTCGCCTATCAACCGCGCTGCCAGCCGGGCGATCCCGCGCGCCGCCCCTGCTGGATGAGCCCCTATCATCGCCGTCTCGATTGGCTCCTCTGGTTCGCCGCCATGGGCAGCCCGGGCCGGTATCCCTGGGCCGTGCACCTGGTCGCCAAGCTCCTGGATGGCGATCCGGGAATCTTGTCGCTGTTCGATGGCGATCCGTTCGCCGGCGCGCGCCCTCGCTACGTGCGCGTCGAGCTCTACCAGTATCGTTTCGCGCGTCCTGGCGCACCGGTGTGGTGGGAGCGCACGCGCCTCGGCCCGTGGTTGCCGCCTTTGTCGCGCGACGATCCCGGTTTGCAGTCGTTCTTGCAGCGCAAAAACTGGTTCGAGTGACCAGACCGGTCGCGCTATACTCGGCCGGTCATGGGCCGGACGTGGGTTATCGGGACGCTGGTGGCCGAGGTCGTGCTGGGGGCGGGCTGCGGCGGCAGCGCCTCGTCGAAGGGACCGCCGCTGACCGGCGCGGTCTCGGTGGCGATCGGCGCGGCGCACGCCTGCGCGGTCATGGACGACGGGACCGCACGTTGCTGGGGACTGGATGTCTTCGGCCAGGTCGGCGACGGCGGGAAGGACTACATCGTGCCGAGGCCGAGCGCGGTCATGGGTCTCACCGGCGTGCGATCAATCGCCGTCGGGCACGACTACACGTGCGCGCTCGGCGCGGACGGGGCCATCTCTTGCTGGGGCCTGAACCTGTCCGGCGAGATCGGCAACGGATGTGCCCTCTGTGGGGCGTCGGGAACTGCGGCGCAACAAGAGGAGGTCCTGATGCCGCTCGCGGTGACCGGTCTCGGCGGCCCGGCGGCTGCGCTGATCGCGAGCACCGACTACGCCGACGACATCGGCTACAGCTGTGCGGTGTTGCAGGCCGGGGGCGTGCAGTGCTGGGGCGCGAATGCTCTCGGTCTCGTCGATCGCTCCGACGTCATCGGTATCCCGCCGACCGCGGTTCCCGGCGTGACCAGTGCCGTCGCGGTGACCGCGGCGGAGAGCTCCGCGTGCGCCCTGCTGGCCGACGGGACGGTGGCGTGCTGGGGACTGGGGCCCCTCGGCCAGCCCGGCAAATCTGCGGAGGCGGATTCCGCGACGGCGGTTCCCGTGCCCGGCGTCAGTGGCGCGGTCGGCGTTGCCACCGGCGATTTTCACGCATGCGCCGTGCTGGCCGACGGCACGGTCGACTGCTGGGGCGGGAACACTTCTGGCTCGCTCGGCAACGGAACGATGACGGATTCACCGACGCCGGGGCCGGTGAGCGATCTCTCGGGCGCGGTCGCGATCGGGGCCGCCGGTTTTCAGACCTGCGCGCTGCTGGCCGACGGAACGGTGCGCTGCTGGGGGAACGACACGGCGAAGCTGACGCCCGTGCCGGTGCCGGGGCTCAGCGGCGCGATCTCGATCAGCGTTGGCAACGAGTCCGCTTGCGCGCGGGTCGCGGGCGGCGAGATCGAATGCTGGGGCGACAACAGCACCGGTCAGCTGGGCAACGGCGACGTCCCCGCTCCGGGCGCATCGTCGCCGCCGGTCACGACGCCGCGGCCGGTGATCGCCGGCGATTGACGTCGCGCTCTGGTGCTGGCCGACGCCGATCGTTTATGCTGACGGCGGTTCGTACCGAGCCGCCCACGCCATGCCGTTTTCGACCCGCGTTTTTTGCCGAGAGGGGACCGCCCCGACCTTGACCGAGCTCCTGGGGTGGCAGCGCCAGCACGGCACGCCCATCATGATCGTCGGCGGACCGGCCGCGACCGACTTGCTGTCGCCGGTCTGGACCGAAGCCGTCGTCTCGTATGATCCCGACGAAGAGCCGTTCACGCTGCGCTGCCATCACGCGAGCGATCCGGCCGGCGCCGAGCGGCTGCGCGCCGAGGTGAGCGACTTCCTCGCGGACATCGACGAGCTGCCCGAGAGCGCGGAGCGCGCGCGCGTGATCGACCACCTGACCAACACCCGCTTCGAGCTGGTGGTGGAGTTCCCGGAGGATGGTGTCGGGCCGCTCGGCTACGAGACCAACGGCTGGCTCATGAGCCTGTTCGTCGAACGAGCGGGCGGGATGGTCCAGTGCGACGGGATCGGCTTTTACGATGAG
>CAZNCQ010000010.1:62115-66546 GCA_964571275.1 uncultured Myxococcales bacterium | reverse complement strand
CTCGAAGTGCAGGCAGTCCGCGCCACCGTTCGTGATCGTGAAGTTCCAGTCCGCGTTGTCGGGGATGGGCAGCACCAGCGCGGGCGCGAACGTCACCTGCGCGCCGCTCGTGTAGGCGCAGCTCTTGTTGTCCGCGCTCAGCACGCCAGTCTCCGTCGTGGGCGGCAGGCACGCGGTCGCTTCGGCGGCCGTCATCTTCCAGCAGTTGTCGCCCGCCAGCCACGCGCAATCGAGCGCCGCCGTGCTGCCTCCGCCTGAACCACCACATCCGAGGCCAACCCCGAGCACCGCGACGACGACCAGGACAATTCGCATGCGCCGCATTGTATGCCAGATTGTCCCTGGCGAATAGTTCACGGCGCGCGCTCGCCGTCAAAGTCGCAGGGAGATGCCCACGTTCGCGTCGGCCTCGGCCGTGAACTTGGGGGCGCCGATGAGTCCGTCGAGCGCGAAGACGAGCGAGACGCTCTGTGACAGGCTGTACCTGAAACCGATGCCGGTTCCGACGAGGAACGGCCCACCCGGTACGGTGTCGAAGCACTTGGCGTTCTGGTCCGCGCCGCAGTCGCTCTGGTCGCCGGTCTGAGCCACGTGGCGGATGAGACCGCCGCCGACCGAGGCTGACAGGAACGGCCGGAACGTGCTGCTCGGTTCGTTGAAGAGCCACTCGGCCCTGGCCAGCGCCGCGAATGCCCCCTTGGCCGGCGAACAGACGCCGTCGCCACCGCACACGCCGGTGGTCGCGCCGCCGCTCGGGCGATACTCGGCGGCGCCGCTGACCAGCTGCAGTCGGCCCTGGACGCCGAGGAGCAGGTGGGGCGTCACCATGTAGCCGACCGCCGGCGCGAGGTGCCCGAGACTTGCCCAGGCGAAGCCGGACGGCGTGATGTCGAGCTGGCGGACCTCGCCGACGCCACTGGTCCAGCCGATTCCGGTTCCGGCCATCAGCGTCAACACCCAGCGCCTGTCGTCGTCCGACGCCGGGCCTGTCACCGGCGCGGCCACGTCGACGGATCGAGCGACCTCGGGCGCCGCCAGCGTGACGACCAGGGGATCGACCGACGAGCCTCTCGAGATCGTGCGCTTGCCGTTGGTGCCGCGCGCTTCAATGTAGTATTCGACGTGCCCGCCCGCGGTCGCGGATTCGGGGATCAGCCCCAGGTGGATGCCGCTCGGCTGACGTTGCATGGTGACCTCGGTAAAGACCGCCGCGCCCGCGGGTCGGTAGCCGAGGACCAGGGCATGCTGGCCGAGGCTCTCGTCCGGCGAAGCCGTGATGGTGAGCGCGCTACCGCGCAACCCGGTCCGAACGGGATCGTGCGCGAGGAGCTTCTCGGCGGGCAGCGCGACGACGGCGGCCGGTGGAGGCGGCGGCGTCGCAGGTTCGCTGCCCAGGCGCCGGACCGCTTCGTCGAAGACCTCCTGAATCTGCGGGTTGGCCAACGCCCGGCTGAGCCGGATCTCGGGCGAGATCTGCAAGGCCTGGTGAAACAACTTGATTGCCTGTTCCCGATCCTTGAACCCACCCACGAGGACGATGCCGAGATTGACGCAGGTCCGCGCGCGGATTGCATGCTGCGAGAGGCCGCGCGCCTCACTGAGATCGAGGGCCTGGCGCAACAGACGCTGCGCCTCGTCGAAGTTCAGGTCCTGGTAGGCCTCTATCGCCCGGCGATTGAGCAACGTGATCGCGCCGACCGTCCGCGTTTCGTCGTCCTGCGCCGCGTGCGCCGCGTTGGTGGCCAGGAAAAAGGCCGCTGCCGGCAAGGTTGCGACCACGAATGGCGCCAGCACCGCCGCGATTAGCGTCGTCCTTCCCGCACTAGGTAGGGATCTCATCGCGAATCACACGGGGCCAACAACGGCGGTTTGCCGCGAAGTCTTGAATCTCGTCGCAGGCGCGGCCTCGCCATGGCGCACCGCGCTTCGTTCAAGGTCTCGGCAATTAATGCCGAGGAAAGTCGTTGGTGTCCGAGGACCCACCGGGCCACAATGGAGGCGTGCCTCAGGAGGTGAGGGAACAGCCGTCTCGGCCTGATTCGCGCCCCATGCCGACTCCCGAGCCGTTCGGCAAGTACGTCCTCCTGCAGCGCCTGGGCGTCGGGGGGATGGCCGAGGTTTTTCAAGCGGTCGTTGGCGGGCCCGAGGGCTTCCAGCGAACACTGGTCATCAAGCGGATCCTGCCCCAGCTGTCTCAGGACGAAGCGTTCGTCCAGATGTTCATCGACGAGGCCAAGCTGAGCGGCCTCTTGTCGCACCCCAACCTCGTCCAGATCTACGAGTTCGGGAACGTCGACGACTGCTTCTTCATCGCCATGGAGCAGGTTCACGGGCGAACGCTCACGGTGATCAAGGCGCGAATGTCAGCGACCGGACGGATGGCGCCGGTCGCCGCCAGCGTCGAGATCGCTCGCCAGATCTGCGTGGGCCTTCAATATGCCCACCAGCTGCAGACGTCGGACGGCAAGCTGCTGGGGATCGTCCACCGGGACATCTCTCCGCCCAACGTGATGCTCGACTTCCACGGCACGGTGAAGATCCTCGACTTCGGGATCGCGCGCGTCAGCCACCTGGTCCGCGACAGCCGCACGCAGGTCGGCCTGATGAAGGGGAAGGTCGCGTACATGTCGCCCGAGCAGATCCAGCTCGGCGAGATTGATCATCGCTCGGACATCTTCGCGGTGGGGATCTTGCTGCACGAGTTGTTGACCGGCCGCCGCCTGTTCCGGTCGAACAGCGACTACGCCTCCAGCCGGATGGTCCTCGAGCTCGAGATCCCGCCGCCCTCGACGTTCAATGCGTCGGTGAGCCCCGAGCTCGATCGGATCGTGATGCACGCTCTCGAGCGGGACAAAGACGCGCGATATCAAAGCGCCGGAGACATGGCCCGCGATCTCGAGCGCGTGATCATGGAGGAGAGGCTCGCGCCGCGCGAGCACCTCAAGCTGCTCTGCGATCTGTTCCCGGAAGGGCAAGCCAGCGACAAGTCGGTCAGCGTCGTCACGGGCTCTTTCTCGTCGACCACCGGGGCCGCTCGCGTGAGCGCGGACAAGCCCACGCTACCTGGCACGCCTGCCGACCTGGCGCGCGGCGACGAAATCACGGCCTCCTCCCCATCGTTCGCGCGTCGGCTGGCCGCGTCGCCGGCGGCTATCCGCGGTCCCGAGAGCTCGTCCCTCTATCCGCGCCCGCTCACCGGCGGGCCGAGCCCCTGGCGCGCGCGCACGCTTTGGGGGGCCGGCGCCCTGGGAGCCGCCGCGCTCGTGGCCACCGTCGTGGTGCTGCTCGCGCGCAATCGGAGCCCGCAGGCGCCGGAAAAGGTCGACGTCGCACCGGTCGCGAGCAGTCCGGCCAGGCCGGCGCTCGCGATGGTGCACCTGTCCGTCGATTCGAACCCGCAGGAAGCCGAGGTGACGGATGTCGGCTCTGGTCGCTCGCTGGGGCGAACACCCTTCACGATCACGTTGGACCGCGGGACCACGGCGTTGACCTTCCGCTTCGTCAAGGCCGAGCACCTGACCACGCTCTACAAGATCATTCCGGATCTCGACAAGACCGTCCACGTCGACCTCAAGCCGGACGCGCGGGCGAAAGAACGCGTCGAGGTCGAGCCTCGCGCGGTGACGCGCGCGCCTGTGACGAAGAGGGCCGCCCGGCCTGTGCTCGGGGCCAAGGCTCGCGCGCCGGCTCCGGTCGTTGCCGCTCCGGCGGCCAAGGATTGCTTGTTGACCATCGGCTCCGTCCCCTGGGCGGAGCTCTGGATCGACGGCAAGGACGTCGGGCAGCCCACGCCCGTCGTTCACCTGCCGGTGACCTGTGGCGCGCACAAGCTGCGCTTCAAGCGGAGCAGCCCGGAGATCGACCACGTCGAGAGCATCAACGTGAGCGCGGGCCGCGAGCTCAAGAAGAACTTCGACCTCGATTCCGCGGACCAGGACGGATGAGTCGAGCGCTCCCCGCCGCTGCGACCGAGGATCACCCTCCGTCGGGCGGGGTCACTTCCGGCGGCCACTCATTGGTGCTCGCGCACTGCCAGACGGCGGTCGCGCCCTTCGTGACGCAGACGCAGTAGCCGATCTTTCCATTCCCGCCGCTGTCCTGATACGAGTTGGCCGAGGTCGAGCCGCAGACATTGCCGCATGTCTCACCGGCCGCCAGAGTGCACGGTGTGGCGTTCGGAATGATCAGGTTCGATCCAACCTCGACCTGAGTCACGGGGCATGGCGGAAGTGTCGTCGGCAGGTTGAAGCAGGTGAGGGTGAGTGGCGGATAGGTGCACGCGCCCAGGTTCGGACATTGCCAGGTCTGCCCGGGGCCCGGACAGGTGCAGAGCTTCGTGGCGCGCGCGATGTTGATGCTCGCGAGGTTGAGACCACAGCCCTTCGTGCACGGTGGTTCGCCGTTGCATGGCGTGATCTTGTCCTGGATGGT
>CAZNCQ010000010.1:0-62015 GCA_964571275.1 uncultured Myxococcales bacterium | reverse complement strand
AGCCCTTCGTGCACGGTGGTTCGCCGTTGCATGGCGTGATCTTGTCCTGGATGGTTCCCGGGCAGGCCACCGGCGGGGCGTCCGAGGCGCCGGTGTCGATCCCGGTGTCGTTGGCGGGGCTGTCGGTCATCAAGTCCTGTGGGAGGTCGCTCGAGGCATCCGCGAAGATGTCTTGCGAGCCGTCCTGTCCGTCCGCGCCGCTGTTGCCACCGAGGTCGCCCGTGCCGCCCGCTCCCGGAGATCCTCCCGTTCCCGGATGATCGATCCCGGCGTCGGCCGCGCCGTCTTTCTGCGACACGTCGTGGAAGGACTCGGGGCCGCAGGAGTTGGCGAGGCCCAAACCCGCGAGCATCACCGTGAAGGCCATGGCCGGAACGGCGACAGATCCTGGCGCGCCGTTCTTTCCGAACGCAAAACGCGAACGCCTTCCTTTTGGTCGGTACGGAGACATCAGACATCAGGATCGGATGATTTCGGCAGGAACCTGAGATGGACGGACTGCCCCGGGGGCGCGCGGCGTCATCGCGACCGCCGTCGGGAGCTCGTCACGGCACCGGACTGAACGTGGCCAGCCCCGTCGTGGTGTACGTTCCGTCGGTTGCGCCGTGCAAGATGGTGGCGCGGTCGGGGAAGAAGGATGTGACGTTGGCGTCGGAGAGCTGGATGGAGCCGGCTGGAGGCGCGCCCGCGTCGGGCGGCGTCGAATCGGGCAGCCGTTGGCTCACGTCGAGCAGCTGTCCGCTGGGAGACATACTGTGGTACTCGCGCCAGCCAGTCACCGGGTTCGGTCTCACGTTCGCGCCCATCGTGTTCGTTTGTCCGACGATGTTCCATCCGGCCGCCGAGATGTGCGCGTCCATGGTGCATCCGATGAACGAGACGATGTCGTACCCGCTGTAAACGAATGGCGTCCCGGTCGCTGCCGGAACGACCCCCGGCGAGCGTGCCAGGTAGGCCGTGAATGTGCCGGTTTCCTTGGTCAGGGCGCTGTTCAGGAACACGAAACCCGCGTTCGACGTGTTGTAGTTCACCGGCACCGCCGCGGTCCCGCTGCCCAGAATCGCGCGCGAGTTCACGACGCTCGAGCCGTTGGTGTTGAACCTGGATTTGATTTCGCACTGCTCGAAGAGCGCGGTATTGGCGTTGCCCCAGATGAAGTCGGTGTCACCCGTGATGAAGGAGTCGTAGAACCAGTTGACGCCCTTCAACTGCAGCGTGTCCTGATAGCTGACGAAGTTGCTGTGCTTGGCAACGAGCGTTCCCGTTTGGCTGGCATTGAAGTATATCGCCTCCGCCGCGGAGCTTGGCGTGTAGTTGGTGTAGGTCGGGCTGGTGGTGGGCGGCGGCGGAAGGAGGTTGCCCTGGGAATGCAGGTTCTTGATGGTGACGCCGTCGAAGACAATGCCGCTGGCGCTAGAAATGAGGAGCAACGAGCGGCCGCCGGCGGACCAGGGGCCAAGCGTGGCCGTGCCGAGCCCCGGAATCGTCCCGCCCGTCACGGCCTGCCCTTGCCCCACCCCGGGATTGAAAGGGTCTGAGTTGTCGTACTGGATCACCGCATCAAGACCGTTGTTGGTGCCCTTGAAAGTGACGTTGTTCTTGCTTCGAAGGAAGAGCATCTCCTGATACACCCCGGGGGCGATGTTGATGGTCCGGGCGGTGCTGCCGGGAACGAATGAATCGATGGCTCCCTGAACGGTCGCGAAATCGGCGCTGTTGTCGGCCGCCACGTTGAGCGTCGCCGGGGCCGCTGCCTTGGTCGTGAAGGTCCAGGCGGTCGGATCCGAGATCCCCAGGAAAGCGGCCGACGAGATCGTTCCCGCGATGAGGGCGTTATCGATCGTCACGTAGTACGCCGTGCCGTACACGAGCTTGTTGTTGTGGGGAACGATGGTGACGGTGTTGCCGTTGATGAAGATCGGGACGTAGTTGACGACGCGCACCTGGGTGACCCCGGAGCCGGCGACGTTGCCGATGATGTTGACCCTCGACGTATTGAGGCTTGCGCTGGTCAGCGAGCCACCGTTGTAGATCGCGTATTGATCCCCGACGTTGATGCTGTCGACGATCGCTCCGTTCGATACCAGGTGAATGGCGATGATTCCCGACGTCCCCAGCGTCGGCGGGCCGTCGAAGCCAATGCGCAGCAACGTATCGACCGGCACGCCGGTGGCGTTGTTCGCAGGAAGCATCGCGCCGGCGGCGACGCCGAGCGGGGTCGAGGCGGTCACCGGAACGGTGCGCGGATTCAGGAGCCCGGTGCCGGTGGCTGGCGGGACGTCGCCAGACGATCCGTCCGAGGAGCCCACGTCCGATGCGTCGGCGACCGCGCCGTCCGACGTGGACGCAACGTCGGTCTGCGCTTGATCCACCGTGGAGACGTCGACGGGGGTCATCACGTCAGTGGGACCGAGCTCGGGCGGCGCATCGGGCTTGACCTCCGCCGTGACGACGTCGCTCGGCCCGTCGGTGCGCGGCGCGTCCGACGCCGTGTCAGGCGCGGCCGTATCTTCCTTGGCCACGTCCGGTTTCGACGTGTCGGGCGCGACGTCGGCGCCTCCGTCGGTCCGTGGCTTCGTCCCGCCGCCGGCACAACTGGCGGCCCCGAGGGCCAAGAGCACCGAGATTGAGAGCCGCGCCGCGATCTGGTTCGAGGTACGTGCCATGTCGAGATCCCCTGGGGCCAAGGCCTTTGCTGGAAGGCGTTGTAGATCAGCGAAGCACCCATGCAGGGCGCGATCGCCCTGCACAGTACCTGGATTCTGCGAGTAAGTCTTCTGGCATCGACTTCGCGCGAGTGCGCGTGCGCGTGCGCGTGCGACGCGCTTCCGACAACTTCTGACAACTTCTGACAACTTCCGACACACGGGTTCGTTCGGCGCCATGGACCCACAGACACCGCGCCGCGGACCGCCGGCGTCATTGGGGCCGCTCGTTTGCCGCTCGTTTACTGCGGGCCGGCTCCGGTCTGGATTGCTTGCTGTAGGCCGTTCGGATCGTCGAGGGTATAGGGGTAAGGCGGAGAGGTGAACGGCGTGCCGCCTCCGCCGGTGGACATCGGGCCGCTCACCGCGACGTAGAGGTTGTTGCTGACCGTGATGAATGCCGTGGCCTGGTCGGCGGCGCTGTTGAAGACGAAGGGACTGGCGACATTGGTGAATACGTTGTTCTCGACCAGCAGCGCAGCCGACAATCCGGCCCGAACGCAATAGGAGTCGCCGGTTGCCGAAAAGAGGCTGTTGAAGACATGGTTCTTGCCGTAACGAACCCGCGGCTGTCGCTCCGAGACGTTGTCGGCCCACCAATCATGATGCCAGGTCACATTCAGGGCGTTGACGTCGACCGGCGAGTTGTCGGTCCCTCCCACCAGGCTGCTGAAGCGGTGACCCGTGACGCCGGTCGAATCAGAGCCGCTGTTGTCGGTGCGCGGCGTGTAGTGAAACTTGGTCCAGGACACCGTGATGAAGTTGGAGCCGGTCGTGATGTCGAGATTGCCGTCGGTGCCGTCGGAGATGTCGCAGTGGTCGAACCAGATACGCTGCGCGCCGTTGTACACGGACACGGCGTCCAGACCGGACGAGCAACCGACGGTCGCGTCGTAAGTCGGATCCAGGGCGCAGTCGCCGACGGCGTATCCGACGATCGTGAGGTTGCGGACGATGACGTTCACCGAGCCGGCCATCTCGACGTGCCCGTGCAGCGACGAGCCGCACAATCCGACGATGGTCTTGTTCGAGCCAACGTAGAAGGTGCCGGTCAACGAGCCGGTGACGTAAAGGACGCGCGCGGCGGTGCCGCCGGCGTTGTTGTTGAAGGCGGCCGTGGTGGTCACGTTCACCGGCGTGGCGTCGCCAGCCCCGGTGGTCCCGCTCGGATTCATGGGGTGCACGGCGGCCCACCCAACGAGCGGGCTGGCCGGGGGCGGCGCCGTGCAGGAGACGCCGCCGTCGGTGGCCCCCGCGGCACCTGTGACGCCGCCGGTGCCGTCGCCGCCGCCGGTGCCGTCGCCGTCGCCCGAGCCGTCGACGCCACCCGCTCCCGGCTCCGCGCTGTCATTGCCGTCTGTCGAGCCACCGGTCTGTCCGTCGCCGGCTGCGCCCGTCGATCCGGCCCGGTCGTTGGATCCCCCGAAGCTCGAGTCACTCGAGCCCGATTCGCCGCCTGCCAGCCTGCATCCGACCGCCGCCATGAGTCCCGTGAACAGGGCCACGCGGAGAACGCTCCGCGCCACTCGAGCTCGCTCTGGACACTGCGGGTGGCGGCGCGAGGGATGCATCTCTTGGTCGTTCTGGTGGCTCCCTCGCGTCACGTCGCGAACACGAAGCGAGCGGCGTTCGAGATCGTCGTCAGTTCGTCCGTCGGCCTGAATGTGAGCGTTGGCGGGGCGATCGCAAACTCGACGCCGCTGCCGTGTGGGTGGTTCGCCTCCCACGGGACGCGCCTGGTCGTGCGGCCTGATCGTAAAGTTATGTCTGAAATGTGCCGATACCGGACTCGTGGCCGTGTTTGCTTCGCCTGCCACACGACCTGCCCGCTGGTTGTCTGCTGGTAGCGGGTTGGCGAGGTCGATTGGCATCCCGCTGACGCGCGAGCGTGGCGCTCGTTCATGAGGCCGCTCGAGACGACCGGCGCCGAGCCCGAGCGACGGCAGACGGCGGCGAAGGTCATTGCGGTCGTCGGCGCCGAGAGCGCAGCGGGACTGGGACTGGTTCGCGCGATCCTGGATGATCCCGAGTGCGAGTTCGCGGCGCGGGCGATCGTCCGCCGGCTCGACTCGTCGGAGAGTCGACGCCTCGGGATCATGGGGGCCGAGTTGTTGGTCGCGGATCCGCAGGACGCCGCCGCTCTCGGACCGGCCCTCGCGGGCGCCTATGGTGCGTTTTACATCCAGCTGTCCTCGGAGCATCCGTCCCTCGAGACGAAGCTCGCCACTGCCAACGCGCTGGCCTGCGCGGCCAAAGCGGCCGGTCTTCAACACCTCGTGTGGGCAACGCTGGAGGATCCGGGCCAGACCTTTCTCGAGCAAAACGACGTGACGCCGACGTTTCAGAACGGTCGTTGGATCTCGGACGGCGAAACCGAGAGCAGCCCCGGACAGGTCTTCACGGAGCTGGAGATCCCGACGACGTTCTTGCACACGGCGTGGGAAGCGTCGGTCGCCGCCGGCAAGTGGGCCGAGGATATCGGGACGCGCGCTTACGGCCTCCTGCGGGATCGCGGATCCATCGGGCAGACGGTGTCGATCAGCGCGACCCGCCTGATCCGCCGACTGACGCCACCGCCGCTGTCGCGTCCCAAGACTCAGTCGACCGTGCAGGACGATTCGGGCACGAGCATCGCCACATCATCGAGCGCGGCCGTGAGCCAGTCGCCCTCGGTTGTAGCGAATTCTCGTTCATCGGCCAATTCATCGGCCAATTCATCCGCGAGCTCATCACGGAAGAAGAGGGCAATCGCGGGGATGCTCGTCGTCGCCGCCGCGTTGATGGGGTTCGTGACCCTGCGGCAGCTCCAGCGGCAAAAGACAGAGGCCGTGCGCGCACGAGCGGTGACCGCCCCGGCCCCCAGGCCTCCTCCCGTCTCCCCGATCGCGGTCAAGCCACCCGAGGTCCCCGCACCAGCACCACCGGCCCCGGTCGCCCCGCCGCCGGAGGCACCGCCCGCCCCCGAGCTCGAGCCGCCGGCGGAGCTGGCAGCCACTCCCCATGGCAACCGAGCTCCAGCGAGGCACGTGAGCCCCGCGCCAAGGAGCCACCGCCGCGAGCTGCCGACGCCGTCGACGGTTCCGCCGCCGGTTGCCACGGCACCGAGCGCGCAAACCGCGCCCGAGAAGGTGAAGACACCGCCCAGGGTCGGGCCGCCCGTCGAGAGTCACGCCCCCGCGGCGCCCGCGACCACGGTGGTCTCCGCGCCGGCGCCGCCAGCGGCGACCTCCTTGCCGCAGCCAGGCTTCGTCGATCCCAAGGGGGTCAACTTCGTCGTGCGCTCACACGCCGCGGAGGCGAACGCTTGCTACGAACGCGCGATCATGGAAACCCCCGACCTGCACGGGAGGTTGACGATCCACGCCGTCATCGATCCGACGGGACACGTCTTGTCGTTGGCTCCGACCAGTCGCATCGAAGGTGGCGCCCGATTGCAGAGCTGCTTGGTCGGCGCGTTCAAGAGCTGGACATTCCCTCAACCGGTGGGCGGGGTGAATGGAAACGTCACGTACTCGTTCGCGTTCGAGTCGTTGCACGGAGAGTGAGACCGCGGGCGGTTGAGCGCGTCACCGCGGATCGTTTGCGACCTGCAGCACGATCTTGCCCGGTGAGCTGCCGCGCCGCTTGGCTGCGAAGGCTGCGCCGCCTTCGGCGAGCGGCATGACGGCACCGAGGACCGGGCGTAGCTCGCGCGCGTCGATGCGCCGGCCGAGCTCGTTGAGCTGCGTTCGGTTGGGCTCGACGACGAAGAACACGCCTCGCGGCCCACGACCATCGGTCCTGGCGGCAGGCGCTTCGACAACGGACACCGCCAGGGCGTCCTTCCTCAGGGACGAGTACACATGGGCGAGCGTTTGCCCGCCGACCAGGTCGAATACCAGGTTTGCGTTCCTCGCGGCTGCGGCGACATCGTCGCGATCCACGTCGACGAAGGCGTCCGCCCCGAGGTCGAGCACGCGTTCGCGCGCCCACCCGCGCGCGCCCGCCACGACCTGCGCGCCGGCGGCGCGCGCAAGTTGCACGGCGAAGGTACCGACGCCGCCGCCCGCGCCGAGAATGAGCACGGTCTGCCCGGCCGCGAGCCGACCATGATCGAACAGCGCCTGAACGGCAGTCAGGCCCGCCATCGGAACGGCGGCTGCTTCCTGGTGACTCAGCGTTGCGGCCTTGGGCGCGAGGTTCCGCGCCTCGACCGCGACGAACTCGGCGGCCGCTCCGTCGCGGTACCAGTCGGTCAACCCGTAGACGGCGTCTCCGATCGCGGCGCCGGTCGTGCCGTATCCGAGGGCTGTGACGACGCCCGATACCTCATGGGCCGGGATGACCGGACGCCGGTCCTTGCCCGCGCGGTCGACCCACGTCGACGGCCAGTCCATCTCCGTCGGCGTGAAGCTGGCAGCATGAACCTGCACCAGGACGTCCCCGATGCCGGGGACCGGGGACGCCGCCGGTTCGTACCTGAGGCCGTCGGCCCCTCCTCGCTCGTGAGTTCGTAGAGCGTTCATGGACGTTGGAGTTGGTGGATACGCGACCACCAGCTGTCAAGGTGGCGGGAGCTTACAGCGGGGTTCCGTCGCTCGGCGGGAGTCCGCGTCCGATTTAAGCACTTCCCTGTCTCACGAAAGAGCCCATCTTGCCGGGGCAGGCCCTCTGCTCACTCCCGACACGTTCTGCGCTGAACCGACGCGCACGAAGTGTTTTTCGGCCACTGGCAGTTTCGGGGTCGCGGCCGTGATCACGGGAATCGGTGCGGTCGCGATCAAGCAGGAAAAGTCGCGGTCACATAGAGTGTTCGCGTTGGTCCCGCTGCTCTTCGCGGCCCAGCAGGTCGCGGAGGGGATTTTGAGCATCCTGATCGTCTCGAGCATCGGCAGAGACCATCGTTGTCATCGCCCCGCCCTAGCGGCGGCCGATCAAAGCCGCCGGCGCCATCATTTCGGCGTAGTGGTAGACGCCCGACTGCGCCGGCGTGTTCAGTGACGTCGCGATCATCGCCTTTGCGATCTGCTCGACCGTGATCGATTTGTATTTCGCGGGCGTCACGAACGAGAACGCAGGAAGCAGTTTCTCGAGCAGCCATGGCGTGTGTCGCGACCCGATGATCATCGCGGGGCGGAAGATGCTGACGACAGCCGGACCACTCTCCTTCACGGCCTCTTCGGCCTCGCCTTTCACGCGAGCGTAGCGCGCCATTCCCGCGGCGCCTGATCCGCTCGCCGCGGCGGTGGAATCTGCGCCGGCGGCGGACATGAACGCCAGGTGCTTCACTCGCCCCGATGCCTTCAGCGCTCGCGCAAAGGCCGCGTTCAATTGCACGTCGACCGCGCGATGCTCGTCGATCGTGAGCTTCGCGGTGCCGGCCCCGACGCCCAACACACTCAAGCCGACGACGTCGCCTTCGAGCGAACGAATGGCCTCCCGGGTCGCAGTTTCCAGACCGGCTGGATCCATCGCGGGAACGAGCGTCTCGCGCAGTTCGATCCCCGCATCACGTGCCGTCGTGACCTGATCGGGCTGCGAACGACGCACCAGGGTCACGATGGGTTTGAACGATCCATCGCGAATCAGTTCCTTGACCAGCGCGTTGCCCACCGATCCCGATGCGCCGAGAACCACAGCCGCCCGCGTGCTCGACATGAAGCGCCTTTCGTCCATGTGTCGATCATGCCAGATAGAACACCCCTCCCAGGTTGCTCGTCGATGTCTGCAGGTGAGGATCCCGTCCGTCCGGACGGCCACCGTCCCGATTGCGGACGGCCGGCGACGAGGAATCAACCGGTTAGCTGGGCCTGTTCGTCCGTTTGCGTGGACACGATTCGTGCCAGCTCTTCCGGACAAGACGCCCGCAAATCAACCTGGGAGGGGGATTCCGCGCAGATCAACCTGGGAGGGGGATTCCGAAAGGTCGTGCGGATGTTGACGGGGCGAGGGATGGTGGACACGTTCATCGTCATGACGAAAACGGACAAACACGCGCAGCCGCAACCGAAGACTCCTCCGGCAAGGTGGAGGGGGGACGCGGTCGAGGAGCGGCCCGGTGGCGAGGCCGAGCGCGCTGCCGAGCGCGCCGAAGGGAACACGCCGGTTTCCGCGAACGCCGAACGGAAGAAAGTTCAGGAGCCGCCCGACCCGCACCAGCAACCGCAGCGCGTCCAGCGGACGCCGCAGGACACCGCCGACCCTGAGCAGGAGATCGCCGAGATCGCGGACGAGCATCAGCAGCGCCGCGACGCGGGCGAGCGACCCCCGCGCGGCAAGCTGTAACCGGCCTGCCGCCAGTCGGCACAGAGTGTGTTCGAGCTAAGCCGAGCCAGCTCGAGAATCAACATGCGAAGGTTTAACCGGCTCTGAGAATGGGCCGGTCGGCTCGCCTCAATGCGTACTGCATGGAGCGTGCCGCCGCCGAATAGATCGGCCGACCCCGTCCCCGCGGAGCGCGCCAGCGTAGTCTTCGCTGATGTCGACAGAACGATTTGTCCCCGGATCGTGCGCGCCGCCCGAAGCTGGGGACGCACCGGCGCTGGGCCTGCTCGTCGCAGGGATGGACGTGGTCGTGAAAGTCGACGAGGACCAGACGTCACTCCCGGACCGCACGGCCGTGCAGTCCCTGGCCGAGCCTGGCGCGGCAGCGTGGCTCTACCTCGGGACGCTGGGCGGCCGTCCCTGCTATGCAGCGGCGGTCGCATCCGCGGATGCGCATGTGTCGCCACCTCTCACGCGCGTCCCCGCCCGCGAGCTCTTCGATAAGTTAGACGCCGAGCGACTCGCCGCCGTCGGTCAGGCACTGGCCCTGGTGGGGTGGAACGCGATGCACCGCTACTGCGGCCGCTGCGCCGCCGAGACTGTGCTGCACGCCGACGAGCGGCTCCGCCGCTGCCCGCGTTGCGACGCCCATTTTCACCCGCGCATCTCGCCCGCAGTGATCGTGCTCGTTACGCGCGGCCATCAGATGCTGCTCGCGCGCAACGTCCGATTCCCACCCGGTCGTTTCAGCGCCGTGGCCGGCTTTGCAGAGCCGGGCGAGTCACTGGAGCAGGCGGCGCGCCGCGAAGTGCGCGAAGAGGTCGGCGTCGAGCTCGCTGACCTCCACTACTTTGGCAGCCAACCCTGGCCCTTCGGACGTTCGCTGATGATCGGTTTCGTGGCTGAGCACGCCAGCGGCGACATTCGCGTGGATGGCGATGAGATCGTCGAGGCGGCCTGGTTCAGCGCTGACCGGTTGCCCGACTTGCCGCCCACCCTGAGCATCGCGCGCCAACTGATCAACGCCTTCGTCAGCGCTCACCCGTCGGCTATTTCACGCTGACCGATTCCGCCTCGGTTGGCCTTGAGGAGCGGCCAGCCGCTCAACGTTCGTTGCGGGCCGCAAGATTCTCAAGATTCCGTGAAGGTCTTGCCCCTCTCACCGCCTTAGTCGTTCAACCCCGTGTCCGGGGAGCGGTGCACGAACATGATCACGAACTGGCGTATCCTTTTGCTGGCTCTCCTGGTGGTCTCCTTCGCCGCCTGCGGCGAGGGCTCATCCGAGCGGGAGATGAATTCTGACGATGCGTCCACTGCCGGTGACGCGGGCACTGGAGGCAGCGCAGCACCGGGACTGGGAGGCGCTCAGGGGACTGGCGGCAACCCCGGCGGTGGCACGGGTGGGATGCCGGCTGGCGCCGGTACTGGCGGAATGACCAGCGGCAAGGACGACGGAGGAACGACGGCCACTGGAGGCGCGGGCGGCCGGACGGCGGCGACGGGCGGGTCGGGGGGAGGCGGCGTTGGGGTTGGAGGGACCACGGGCTCAGGCGGCGCCGCCGGCACGGGGCCCTCGGTCCGCGTCGTCGGGAGGACGGCAGCGGGGCCGGTGGCCGGATCGATTCAGTACGCGTGGCCGGGAGTGAACATCCAGGCCAACTTCATGGGGACGCAGGCTTCCATGACCGTCAACAACGCCAGCGCCAACAACCGGGTGACGATGATCGTCGACGGCGGCACGCCCAGGACCTTCGCCATGGTCGCGGGGCAATCGACGGTGTCGCTGGCGTCGGGGCTCGCCAGCGGCGCACACCAGCTCGTGATCTGGCGAAACACGGAGGCATCACCGGGCGACCTCACGACCTTCACCGGCCTGACAGGTTTCGGTTCCGGTGGAGCTCTTCTGGCGCCGCCCGACGCGCCGGCGAGGCGCATCGAGATGGTGGGGGACTCGCTTTCGGTGGGCGCCGGCGTCGAGGGGAATGCGACCTGCACGGGCGGAATCGACGCGTACACCAACAACTATCTCGCCTATGGATCCGTCGCTGCCCGCGCACTCTCGGCCGATGTGGTCACCATCGCCTACTCGGGCATCGGCGTTTACCGCAACTTCGGAGAGACGACGCCGACGGCGGCCTCGCTGACGATGCCGAGGCGGTACCCGTATGCCATTCCCGACACCGCGCTGTGGAACTTCTCGCTCTACCAGCCGCAGGTTGTGGTCATCAATCTGGGCACGAATGACTTCGCACCGAGCGATCCAGGGCTCCCGTACGAGACCGCCTACGTGTCCTTCGTTCAGAGCATCCGCGAAAAGTACGCCGGCGCTTACTTCGTCTTGATCGACATGTACGGCGGCATGCGTCTCACCCGACTCAACGACATCCTCACGGCACTCAAGAGCAGCGGCGAATCCAGGGTCGAGGTGCTGAGCCTGAATGCGGCGCAAAACAACCTCGGCTGCAACCAGCACCCGAATGTCGCCGGCCAGCAGGCGATGGGAAATACACTGGCGGCGCGACTCCGCGTGGTGATGGGCTGGTAGCTCTCGGACGCACCTCGAAGCCCGAGCCGGGCGCCGTCAATTGCTGGCGACTTGCAACAGCGAGAGCGCCCATTGCAGTGCCTTTGGCCGGCTGGGTGACGCGAATCGCCAGAGCGCCAGCGGCGCGCTCACACGGCGGGGCAATGCGGCCACCAGCACCGTCCACGCCACGAGCGCCGCGCACGCCATTGGCGATCGTCCCTGCGGGACAAACGCTGCTTCGATGGTATTGGCGACGATTGCCGACAGCCTGTCGCCGGGGATCGGATGCCGGTCCGGGTCCAGGCGCAGCGACGCCAGTCGATAAGGCAATGTCGCCAGGCTGTGCCGAAAGACAATGTCGGGCAAGGGCAGGCCGTTCATCCGCGCGATCTCCTGCGCATAGGTGAAGCGCCATTGAGCGCGCGCGAGCTCGCGCGCGAATCGATCGACCTCGAACGCCGACATCGCGCCGTCGTTGCGCCCGTGGACGCGATAGCTCACCAGCGGTTTGGCCACCGTCACCACGTCGCCGAGCAACGGGGCGGCCGCCAGACAGTACGAGTCGCTCGCCGACTCGCTGCCTTCGAGGGGAAAGATCCGATTCAGGAACGTCCTCGCGTAGGCGTTCCCCGATCCGACCGGCGTCGGATAGGCGCCGGCGGTCAGGGTCCAGGCGCGAATCTGTTGCGGCGTCGGAACGAAAGGGAAGTGCGGGAAGGTCGCGCCCGTGGGCCGTCCCTGCGCGTCGATGATCTTCATCTGGAACTGGACCTTGCTGATCCCCGGGCGCCAGACGGCTGCGATCTCGTGAATCAGCGTCGGGTCCAGCAGGTCGTCGGCGTCGAGGAAGATCACGACGTCGCCGTGCGCGCGCGCGAACCCGACGTTGCACGCGGCGCGCTGGCCGGCGTTGGCTTGAAAGATCGCCTGAATGCGGTCGCCATAGCCGGCGATGATCCGGCGCGACTCGTCGGTCGAACCGTCGTCGACCACGATCACCTCGACGGTGGGCCAGTCGAGGCCGAGCGCGCTGTCGATCGCGGCGGCGACAAACGCGGCGTAATTCCAGTTGGCGATCACGACCGAGACGCGCAGGGGATCGGGGATCATGGTCGTTCTGCGATGGTCGGCGTGTGAGCGGCGTTGGCGGCAGGCGCCGCGCCGGTGACCGACGAAAAGAAGCCGACCGCACCGCGAATGGTTTGCGGCGCGATCGACCACAACGCCACCAGAAAGGTGGCGGCGCCCGCCGGCAACAGGACGGCGGCGCGGGCGGCGGCGCCCAGGTCGACCGGCAGGAAATGGCGGATCGCAAGCAAGACGGCGGACATCGCCGCAGAAGCCAGCAAGGGCACGCCCGTGCCCGCGAGCTGCTCGACGACTCCGATCCCGGTCGCACGTTCGAGCCGGTGGATCATCACCGGAGCTGAAGCCACTTCACGCAGAATCCACACGCCGATCGCCGCCGGCAGCGAGAGCGCGGGCACCAGCGCGGCGGGGACCAACACGCCGACCACGACCAACAGCTCGACCCCGAGGCCGATCAGCGGCTCGCGCGGATGGCCCATCGCGGTCAGCATCGGCGTCATCAACAGGCGCGGCGCCTGGATGATCGTCAGCAGCGCCAATGCGGTCACCAGCGGGTTGATGGCCTGCCATCGTGCGCCGAAGAGCAGCTCCACGACCTCGGGCGCCAGCAATGCGATTCCAAAGAAGCACGGGTAGAGCAAGAGGCAGGTGAGCTCGACCGCGGCACGATAGGCGCGGCGACGCCGCTCAGGGTCGGATTGCAGGCGCGCCAGCACCGGCAACGCCACCTGCGTGACGGCGGTCGCGGCGATCGCCCAGAGCACGTCGACGGCGCGGAACGCCATGTTCAGGTAGCCGGCGCGCTCGTTCCCCAGCAACACACCGGCGAAGATCGTGAACAGCCGCTTGACCGCGAACGTCAGGAAGAGCGCACCGACCGCATAGGCGCCGAATCCGAGCAGCGGCCGCAGCGGCGCCATGTGGAAGCGCAGGCGAGGGCGGCGCTCGGCGGTCAGCCACAACACCAGCGACCCGACCAGCGCGATCAAGACTTGCTGCGCCACCAGACCCCAGATGCCGGCGCCGCCGAGCACGAACGCGATGCCGATGCCGGCGCCCGTCAGCCGCCCCAGCAGCGATCGCAACGCCAGCAATCGAAACGCGAGCTCGCGACGTTGCTGCGCGACGATGATCGCGCCCAGCGCCGTGCACGGAAAGCGGAGCGCCGTCCAGGTCAGGATTCCGGCCGCTTGCGGGTTGTGGACCAGGTGGGCAAAGCCCGGCGCCGCGACCGCGCAAAGCCCGAACAGCGCCAGGCCCAGCAACATGGTGAACGTGAAGGCGGAATCGAGGTGCAGCGACGTGACCTTGCGGCTTTGCACCAGGGCGTCATGAAACAGCATGCTCACCAGGACGTCGAGCAGCTCGACCAAGGCCAGGGTGATCGAGAAGACGCCGAAGTCGGCGGCCGAAAGAAAGCGCGCGTAGACCACCAGTGATCCGAACGAGACCAGCGCCAGGCCGCCGTTTTCAGCGGCGCTCCAGAGAGCGGATTGGGCCGCCTTCGCGCGGATCATGGGGGTGCTTCCAGCACCGTGGCCCGCTTCATCGCTCACCACGCACCTCCGAGCGCCGCGCGCCAGTCACGCCACCGGGTGGCCGCGCGCCGTGCCGGGGCCAGGAATGCGCCACGACCAAAGCGCAGCCGGATCAGCGTCGGAACCACTCGAGCCGGCGCCGCGGCCAGCGCGTGAAACCAGGCGACGTGCGCCGCGGCCAGCTTGGGCGGTAGGCGCTCGGCCACCACGCTCCGGCGAGCGCTGCGCAACAGGCGTCCGATGGAGTCGCCCGAGCGACCCTCGTAGTCCATGCCCAGCTTCAGCGCGATCAGGCGGTAGTTCAGGAATGGCAGCTCGTGGTCGAGCACGTCGTCCGCAGGCAGCGCAACGCCGTTTCGCGCGGCGTGAGCGCGCATGAACGCGATCTCACGGCGCCGATGTTCGATGCGATAGGGTAGTCGTGATGGATCGAGGCCGTCGCTGGTCCACATGTTGGCGCCGTGGATCCGGTACCAGCCGAGGACGCGCGGAATCGTCACCACCTCGCCATAAACCGGCGCGACCGTGTTGAGCGTTCCATCCGGCCCGTGGTCGATGCGCAGGGGGAAAAGAGGCGCGGCGAACCAGCGTGCGTATGCATTACCGGCCGTCACTGGCCAGCGGTAAGTCCCCGTGCCCAGAAAGGACAAGCGTACGCGGCGGGCGTCGTAGCCGGCGTCGAAGTTGCAGAAGCGGCGGCCCAGATCGTCGCCCTTCGCGTCCATGATACCGAGATCGTACTGGACCTTGGCGCACCCCGGCCGCCAGGCTGCTGCCACTTCAGCCAACGCCCCGGTTGCCAGCAAGTCGTCGGCATCGAGGAAGATCACGAGGTCGCCGCTGGTCGCCGCGAAGCCGTGGTTGTACGCGGCGACTGAGCCTTGATTGGGTTGGTCGATGATCGTGATGCGAGGGCTGTAACGTTCGATGACGCGCAGGGAATCATCGGTCGACCCGTCATTGACGACGACGACCTCCTTGTTCGGGTAGGACTGCGACAGCGCCGATTCGATCGCGCCCGCCACATAGTGGGCGTAGTTGAAGCAGGTGACGACGACGCTGATGCGAGGGTGCGGCGAAGGCGGGGGGCTCATGTCGACCTTTCGAAGGGCGGACTGACGCCGTCCGGCACGAAGCCGACCAGCGCGAGGGTGAGAAAGTTTTGTTCGGGCGACAGGAGATGCCCGCCCATCACCAACCAGGCGGCAAACAACATGATGCGAATTCGAGCCGGTGCCTTGGGCGCGAACAGGGTCGACGCAAAGAGGCTCACGGAGGCGACGAAGCCGACCACGCCGTATTCGAAGATCAGCTTGGCCCAGGTGGGATCGTGGAATTCGTAGCCGGTCTGCGCGTGGAAGATCGTTCCCGGCCCGTGACCCAGCCACAGGCTCGCAGGGTCGGCGCGCACGCCGTCCGCCAGCAGGCGCAGCGGCGCGATGTACCGGATGTACCCGCTGCTGCGTTCCGAGTCGAACTCCCCGATGCGGTTCAGCGTGAAAGAGAGGTTGAGGGCGTCGCCGAGCAGCCAGAACAGCAGCCCCGCCGCACCCAACGCCAGCGCCGCGCGCGCCAGCGTGTTCCGTTTGGGTGGCAGGAGCGTCCCGACGATCAACGCCAAGAGGCCGGTGCCCGAGTAAGAGAGCAACAATGCGAGCGCGAAGCACCCGACCCGCCACGCGCGACGACGCGCGAGACACTCGACCATCAAGGCGAGCGCCATCATGAAAGAGAACCCGGACGGCTCGCGGAAGAAGAAGCCGTTCGACTTGTAGAGCACTCCGATCGGGATCGCGGTGTTGAATCCCTGGGGGCCACGCAGAGCCACCGGCACGAATCGGGTGAAATCGAACAGCCAGTCGGCGTGGACGACGAATTGCGCGTAGAACTGCGCGATGCCGGCGATGGCGCAGACGAGCGCCAAGTCGGAGAAGGCCCGCGTCACGCGTTCGCGCGTGAGGTCGGTGCGGGGCGAGAGCACGAAGACGAACGGCAAGTAGATGGCCAGCAACAACAGCAGCGACGATCCCGACGCGACCGTCTCGTTGGCCAACGTGCTCAGCAGAGCCAGGCTGCCGCAAATCGCGAACAGGACCAATCGCGCTCGCGACACCGCGAGGACACCGGAGAACGCCGCGACGACCAACAGCCCGTAGACAGCCGGGAGGCCCGCGTTCAATGAATAGCTGCCGAAGTTGAGCCCGAACCGCTGTAGCACCGTGATCGCGATGAGCAGGACGAACCAGGCGCCCCGGGTGATCGACCCGCCATCGACGGCGCCCCGTCGGTGCTGGGCCGGTCTCCAGGCGTCCGGCAACGGAATCGCGGCGGTCATCTGTGAATGGCCGATCATGGCTTGCCGATCATGCCTTGCCGATCATGGCCGGGATGGAGAAGGGGTCCGTTGCCAGACGCGGACGTATTCGATCTCCAGCGACGCCGGAAAGTCGGACCGACGCTCGGCCGGGCCCGGCCACGTCCCCCCCACGGCCAGGTTCACGAGCACGTGCGCCGGCCCCCCGCCGCTGCCATCGGCGTGGACCCAGCGGAAGGTGCGATCCGCGATCACTTGCCCGTCGACCAGGTGGCGGACGCGATCGGGTGTCCATTCCACGGCGAACACGTGGAAACCGGCGGAGTAGTCGACCCCGGGCTCGAAGATCTGGTCGTGGTTCAGTCGAGTCGCCGTACCGGGCACCGGGGTGCCATCGGGATGCAGGAAGTGAAAGCTGCGCCGGGTGTCGTCGCGCCCGTTGTTGACGATCTCGACCACGTCGATCTCCGGTGGCCACTTCTGGTCCTGGGGATTCAGCCAGAAGGCTGGCCACATCCCGCGGCCAGGCGGGATCTTCATGCGGATCTCGAAGACGCCATACTCACCGCTCCAGCGCGAGCGCAGCATGCCGCTCTCGATCGCGCCCGGGCCCAGCTTGTCGCCCACCCGTGCCACCAGCGACAGGCCACGCGCCGTGAAGACGTGGTTGTCACGATCGCAGTAGCGGCTCCATTCGTCGTTCAAGTGGTCCAGCGAGCCGTTGGCGTAGATGTAGCGAGTCGCGAACTCGTGGCGAAGGGCGCCGTCGTCTCGCACGACGCGGGCGAAGTCCCAGTCTTTCACCAGACGATAGCCGTCCGACGCCGCGAACCCGACCGGCGCGGCGGCGGCGGTGGCATCGCCCGCCCCGACCGCCGACACGAGCAGCATCGCACCCGCGGCAGCGATGCCGGCCGGTGCCCGCGGAGCCCATCGACGCGCCCTAGGCACGGACCTTGGCCTGCTGATAGACCGCGCGCGTGGCGCGTCCGATGTCGAGCCAGGCGGAGCTGGGCGGCATCGAGGTCGGTTTGGGGTCGTCGGTGATGGCGCGCGCGATGGCGTCGGCCAGCGCTTGCGGATCCTCGGGCCCGATCAATGTCCCCTGGGCTCCGTCATCGAAGTCTTCGGCGAAGATCCCGACGCGGGAGGCGATCGTCCACTTGTGCAGCGCCTTGGTGAGAAAATAGACGCCGCTCGCGTCGATCTGCCGGTAGGGAAAGACGAAGCAGTCGGTCTCGGCGAAGAGATCCGCCATCTCGCTCTCCGAGAGTCGGCGCGCGCGGACCTCGATGGTGTCCTGCAAACCCAGCGCGTCGATCCGGCGCAGAAGCGGCGTCAGATCCATGCGCGGCCGGCCGGCGATGATGAAGCGCCCGCGCGCGCGCAGCGACAGCGACAGTCGGCCGACCGCTTCGATCAGGACGTCGGCACCCTTGTAGTGTTTGATCTCGCCGAAGAGCACGAAGGTGCGGCGTGGATCGCGGATTCCAACGCCCGGCGCGCTGGAAGCGGCCGCATGGAGTTGCAATGGCCCGTGGGGGATCACGGTGAGCTTGTCGCGCGGCACCCCGCGTTCCACGAGCCGGCGCAATCCGGCGTCGGTATGAACGATCACTTGATCGCTGAGACGGATCGGCAGGTCGAACGCCAGATTCTGCAGGAATGACAGATGCTCGCCGTTGAACGGCACGGTGTCATGCACCGTGAACACCACCGGACAGCGCAGCGTGATGACTCGGATCGCCAGCGCGTCGAGCGGCGGCACGACCAACCACTGAAAGTGGACGACGTCGGGTTTGCGCGCCAGGACCCGCAACACCAACCGGGCCAAGCCGAGCGCGTGCGCGAGGCCCTTGGCGGCCGCGCGCAGGGGGCTCGGCAGGAAGGTCATCCCGTCGACGCGCCGGTAGAAAAACGGGTCGACGTAGTCGCTGCCGATCTCCTGGCGGTCCCCGTTGCGCGTGGGACGGATCGCCCAGGTTGGTGCGACGCCGGCGGCGACCAGGCCCTCGGTCAGCGCGGCATCGTAGGGCCCCGTGAACAGGGATGGGTCGACCAGCAGCGCGCGCAACGGCGCAGCGGCGGAGAGCGCGTCACTCACGATGTGGCCTCCTCCCAGAGCGGCGTCGTCATTTCGGCCCGCCACCTCGGTTCGCGGCGCGTGACCAACCCAGAAAGGAATCCGAACGCCCAGGCGGTGTGCATGACAGCGGCGGCTGGGCCAGCCCACAGGCCGGACACCGAACGGTGCCGGACCGCCAGCGCCACCGACGTGCCGGCCAGAACCAAGACATAGAATCCGGGCCACGCCAGCGCCGCCGGAAACCACGGGCTGATTCCGAGCGCCAGGATCGACAGGATCACGTGCGTAGGGACCGCGAGCTGACGCAGGCGCAGGGAGCCCGGGTGGCGGCGCGCCGTGCGAGACCGACCGACGCCGTAGCGAAAGTACTGTCTCCAAAGCTCGCCGAGCGTTCCGCGCGGCCGATAGCCGATGCGGATCTCGGCGTCGAGATAGACCTTGGCACCCAGGGCGCGTTGCCGGCAATCGAGCTCGGCGTCTTCGTTGTGGCTGAAGGTTTCGTCATAGCCGCCGGCGCGGCAAAACCGGTCCATCCGAAACGCCGCATGATGACCGTGGTCCACGAAGCCGCTGCGCCGCCCCGCACGATGCGCCGCGCCGCCGGTGCCGATGGGCGTGTTCGAGACCCAGGCGATCGCGCGCTGCAGCCCGCCATCACCAAAGGAATCCATCGGGACGACGACGGCATCGGCGTCGACACGTTCGAGGGTCTCGACCAGGCGACGGCAAAAGTCCGGTGGATAGGACGCGTGCGCGTCGCAGCGGATCAGAACGTCGGCGTCGGCACCGAAATGGCGTGCGGCCAGGTTGATCGCCGCACTTTGGATGCGTGCCGGGTTACGTAATAAAGAGACCTGCGCGTGCTGGCGGGCGATCGCGTCGACGATGTCGACCGTGCCATCTGTGCTGCCGCCGTCGACGACCACGATGCGGGCGTCCGGTAGGTCAGACGTACCCGCCAGCACGTCGCGCACGACCCGCTCAATGTGGGGAGCCTCGTTCAAGGCGGGGATCGCAACTAACACCCGCGTGGCTGCGCAATCATCAGTACGCATTTTTGTTCACGAAACCTTTCCAGATGGTGAGAAAGAGAATCTTGAGATCGAAGAGATACGACCAGTGCCGGATGTAATAGAGGTCGCAGAGGATGCGCTCGTCGAGCGAGGTGTCTCCGCGCCACCCATTGACCTGGGCCCAGCCGGTGACGCCCGCCTTGACCCGGTGTCGAAGCATGTAATGCGAGATCTGGTGGCGGAACTGATCCACGAACACCGGCCGCTCCGGGCGTGGTCCGACCAGGGACATGTGCCCCACCAGGACGTTCCAGAACTGGGGAATCTCGTCGAGGCTGGTCGCGCGCAGCAGCGCGCCGATCGGCGTGCGGCGGTCGTCGCCGACCCTGGCCCAGACCGCGCCGCTCTGCGCCTCGGCGTCGACGCGCATCGACCGGAACTTGTACATCTTGAAGCGGCGCCCATCCAGGCCGACCCGTTCCTGGCTGTAAAAGACCGGGCCGGGGGAGGTCACCTTCACTGCGAGCGCCACCAGCGCAAAGACCGGAGCGCCCAGGATCAGCGCGATCCCCGCAAAGATGACGTCGGTGACGCGCTTCGTGATCGCCCGCCAGCCAAGCAACGGTGATTCGTTGAGGCTAACCACCGGCAAACCATCGAAATCCTCGACGGCGCAGCCCAGCGTCGCGAACTCGTGGACGTCGGGGACGATCTGAATGTCAACGGTCTCGTCCTGGACGCTGTTCAGGACCCGCTCCAGGTCGGCCCACTGCTGGCGCCCGAGCGCGATGAGGACCTTGTGGGCCTGGGTCTCGCGCAACACGCGGGTGGCGTCATCGAGGTGTCCCAGCACGGCGTGACCGCCAGCCGGCGCCACCTCGGCACCGGGTGGCATCAGAACGCCGACCACGTTGAATCCGAGCTCGGGGAACCGCGCGATGCGATCGATCAGCAGCTCCAAGGCGCGCCCTTGCCCGATGAGCAAGACATTCTGGGTTCGGATCCCCTTGCGATGAAGCAGCCGGAACAGGGAATGGAGCGCAGGCCGACTCAGCAGCAGGCAGATGCTGCCCAGGACGCCGAAGTAGATCAGCACGCCGCGCGAGTACCGGTACTCGCTGAAGACGTAGGTCAGCGCCGTGAAGCAGAGCAGCGCGGCAACGTGGGCCTTGGCCAGCATCAGGATCTCGGTGCGCGCGTGCGGAAGCGAGTGGGGCCGGTACACGCCCTGGGCGTTCAATGCGATCGACCAGAGCACCACGACCAGAGGCGTCAGCGCCGCATAGGTCGAGAACGGCGGAAAGCCCTTGGTGACCTCTATGAGCGGCACGTGAAAGCGAAGCCAAAAAGACGCGAGCCAGATGGAGCCAATGATCGCGACGTCCAACAGACGCGCCAGCCCCGCCACGGTAAATCGATACTGCGCAAACATGCCCGACCCTCCTCGTTTCGAACCCCCGAAACGATCGCCTCACCGTCGAGGGTGAGTGCGATCCTCGGTCCTGCTTAGGATGAAAAGAATTGGATCGGAGTCGGAGGTCGTCAAGCGTCGCTGGGCCCGGATGTAGTTGTTTGACTAAGAAGTAACCGGGTCTTGATACACGCGATGTAATCCGCTGCAAATGGACTATGTCCATCTCGTTAATTCGCGAACAGCCTGTGCAAAGACCATTGCCGACCCCGGGCGACAAACCTATGTTTCTCGCGCTGTGCTCGAGCGCTTTGCTTTTTACGCTTCGCCCAAATGCGATTCATTGTCTGCAACAGCGATCGCAACGTTTGTGTTGGCGGCCTGCGCCGGCTGCGCCACGCGCGACGTTCATCCGGTGATCGCGTCGCGGGTCCTGGCCTCGCCGGTGGTGTCGCGCGACGACGAAGCGCTCGACCCGCGGTTGCTCGACGCCGCAACGGGCGAGGAGGATGGTCAACCCTATCGCGTCGGACCCGGGGACACCCTGCTGGTCGCCGTCTACAACCACCCCGAGTTGGCGATCGCGACCTACGCGGGGAGCTTGGCGGCCGCGCCCTCGCCCACAGGGCGGACCGCAGGGCTTTACGTCGACAATGACGGCACCATCCAGTTTCCCTTGATCGGATCGGTGCGGGTCGCGGGCAAGACGTCGGAGGAGCTTCGCGGTTTCCTCGAACAGGAGCTGGCCCGCTACGTGAAAGAACCGAAAGTGACGGTCCAGGTGCTCTTCAACGGCAGTATCCGCTACTACTTGCTGGGCCAGTTCGTCGCGCCGGGTCTGAAGTTCGCCGATCGGCCGATGCGCCTGCTCGAGGCCCTGACACTCGGCGAAAGCATCGTCCTGGATAAAGCCAGCCTGGCCGGCGCTTATGTATCGCGGAACGGGAAGCGGCTGCCGGTCAACTTCCGCCGTCTGTTACGCGACGGCGACATGCGGCAGAACATTCGAATGCGGGGCGGAGACACGATCTTCGTTCCCGACAATCTCAGCGAGCAGGCCTTTGTGTTTGCCGGCGCCGCCGGCAGCAATGCGCGCGGTGGCGCCGTGCCGTTTCTCAACGGGCGGCTCGACATCCTGCAGGCGCTGGCCCAATCGGGCATCGGGTTTCGCGAGCGCGCGCAGGGGCGCCTGTCCGCGGTGCGCGTCATTCGCAGTGAAGCGGATCGAGGGCAATTCTTCGTGATCGACGTTGACAAGATCCTCCGTGGCGAGGCGGGGTCATTTTCATTGTCACCCGGGGACATCGTCTTCGTTCCCGAAACGGCCGTCACCAGTTGGAACGAGGTGTTGCAGCAGATTCTTCCGACGTTAGAGACAATCTCGGGTTTATTGAACCCGTTCGTTCAGATCAAGTTCCTGTCGCAATAGGGGGTCGAGGGACATGTTCGAAGGTAATGGGGATCGCACTAAAGTACGCATTGATCGTCTGGAGCTCGGCGAGATCTGGCAGCTGGCGCGGCAAAACCGGCGGCTGATCATCGGCAGCGTCGTTTTGATGCTGTCGGTGGTCTCTGCCGCAACGCTCGCGTCACGTATGAGCTTCCGAACGAGGGGTAGTCTGTATCTCGGCGAGCTGCAGGAGCGTGCGCCGGCGCGACTGCCCACGCCGGGGCAATGGGATTTCATGGGCGGTGAAAGCGGAGACGTCGGTACCGAGATCGAGATTCTGCGCAGTCAGGACCTGATCCGGCGGGCGGTCTTGGAGTCGGGCCTCAACGTTGCCGTCGCTCCCGCCGGTGTGCGCCCGCTGCGCTACTGGCGCTGGCGGTTGTCGGGCCGCGATTCGCGGTGGCTCGATGCCGGAGCGGCGCAGCTTGCCGTGAGCAACGCGGCGGTCACCGAGTCCGACGGCGTCGACGAGTACCGGTTTCGCATGCTCGCGGGCGACGCTTACGAGATCTGGCGTGGCGGCGAGCCGCTCGGCACCGGCGGGTTGGGCCGGGAGTTTCGCGCCGGTGGGCTGACCCTGAAGATCGATCCGGGATCGGCCGGAGCGCCGCCGGTCGGGGCGATCTACACACTGAGCGTGAGCCCCGTGGATCGCGTCGTGGACCAGGTGACGAAGGCACTGACCATCTCGGTCCCCAAAGTCACCGCGCCCGGCGACGCGGTCAAGGTGGTCGCGCTCGAGTTCGTCGATTCGTCGCCGCTCAGGGCGGCTCGATTCGTCGACGCCTTGATGCGCGTCTATCTCGACCGCCGGCAATCCTGGAAGACCGAGGAGGCGACCCGCGCCGAGTCGTTCGTGGCCGGGCAGGTGCGCGGAATGAAGGAAGCCCTCGACGACGCCGAGCGAAAGCTCGCCGACTACAAGAAGGGTTCGAACGTCGTCGGCCTGAGCGACGAATCCAAGGGGATGGTCGAGCAGCTTGGAAAGTACGAGGAGCAACGCATGGCGGCCCAGCTCAAGGTGGCGGCCTTTGGCCAGGTCCAGGATCTCCTCAAGCAGGAGCATCCACCCATCGAGCAATATCTCGTGGGTGAGACCGACGACCCGGTGCTGGTCGGTCTCAGTAACAACCTGGCGATCGCGCAACAGGAGCTACGCAAGATCGAGGAACGGTTCACCGCTGACGCTCCCGCGGCCCGGGAGCAGCAGGCTCAGGTCGACGGTCAGCTCAAGATGGTCAAGGACTACGTGCTCGGTCGATCGATGCGCGCGCAACACCAGCTGGATTCGCTGGGGCAGATGATCGCGCAGTTCGAAAAGAAGCTGCGGACGGTGCCCAACGCCGAGCTCGATCTGGCACAACTGACCCGAAGCGCCGAGGTGCTGAGCAAGATGTACTCGTTTCTGCTCGAGCGGCAACAACAGGCTGGGGTGACGAAGGCATCGACGATGTCGCGCAACCGGGTCCTCGACGCCGCGCTGGTCCCGTATCGTGAGGACTCGCCCGTTCTTGGGATTCGCTTGGTGGCGGCGGCGCTGCTGGGCTTGCTGGCCGGGGCGTTGGTGGTGCTGGTTCGCCGATTGCTGGCGCCGACGTTTCAGAGCGAACGCGAGCTCGTTCGCCAGCTGGCGGACCAGCCCGGTGGTCGGGCGGCATCGGTCCTGGCGGTGGTTCCCCAGACTCGGGAGGCCGCTCCGTCTGCATTCGCGCCGAGCACGGCGTTCGCCGAAGCGTTTCGCCATCTGCGCACCAACCTTTATCTGGCCAGCTCGGATCAGCCGTCACAGGTGCTCTTGGTTTCGTCGGCGAGCCCCGGCGACGGCAAGACCGTATGCGCGCGCGCGCTGGCCGCGGCGCTGGCCGCGGACGGCAAGCATGTCGTCCTGATCGCCGCCGACATGCGCCGCCACGCGCGCGAGGCGGGCATGAACGACAGCGGCGGGCGGGGTCTCAGCGACGTGCTCGCGGGCCGTTGCCACTGGAGCGAGGTTCTGCGAACCATGTCCGACGACGTGACCAAGAGCCCGACCCAAGCGGGCACGACATTCGAAGCGATCCCGGCGGGCGCCCCCGCCGCTGGTCCGGCCGAACTGCTGTCGGGACCCTATTTTGGGCAACTGCTGAACGACCTGCGCGCGAGCTATGATTTTATCGTCATCGATTCCCCTCCGTTTCCGTTGGTCGTCGATGCCCTGGTCATTTCGGCGCACGCCGATTGGGTCCTGACGATTCTCCGAATTGGAAACAGCCTTCGCGACGCAGCCGGGGTTCACCTCCAACGTTTCGGCCTGGTCAATGCGCGTCACGGCGTCATCGTCAACGGCGTGCCAGCGCCGTTCGCCGCCGGACGACACGGCTATGGAGTGGTCTATGGCGCGGGGACCGAGCCGCTCACGGAACCGGATCGAATCGGCGCGCCCGCCTGACGCGGCACGAACCGGCGGAGGGGGTGATGCCGAAAGTATCGATTGGGTTGCCGGTCCGTAACGGCGAACGCTACTTGAGGGAGAGCTTCGAGTCGATCCTCGGCCAGACGTTCACCGACTTCGAGATCGTGGTGTGCGACAATGCCTCAACCGATCGAACCGCCGAGATCGCGCTGGCGTTAGCTGCCCGCGACCCCCGCGTGCGCTACTTCCGCAACCCTCAAAACATCGGCGCCAACCGCAACTACAATCTGACGATGAAGCTGGCCTCCGGCGCCTACTTCAAGCTGGGTGCCCACGACGATGTCCTCGAGCCGACTTACATCGAGCGGATGGTCGCCATCCTCGACAGCGACCCGAACATCTCGGTCGCGCACAGCGGCATCCGCTACATCGACGAAGACGGCGCCCCGCTGTTCTACGACCCCGTGACACGCCGGTTGACGGATCGGACACGGAGGGTCGCCATCGAGCCCCCCGACGACAACTACGCCGTAGACGACGATCCGGTGCAGCGCTTCCATGCGGTCCTGCGCCAGACGGTCACCTGCCACTTCGCGCTCGGCCTGCTGCGCATGAGCGTACTGCGAAGGAGCGCGGGCTTTGGCGCCGCCTACACCGCCGATCGAGCCTTCGTCGCGGAGATGGCCCTTTACGGAAAGTTCGCACAAACGTCGGAGATCCTCTTCAACAAGCGCGAGCACAGCCAGAACTCGCGCAGCCTGTCCCCCGAACAGAAGAGTGTCTTCGCGGGCTCGCGCGTCGCCTGGAAACAGGCTGAGCACAGACACCTGCTGCGGGTGATCTGGACCTCCCCCCTCCGCCCCTGGGACAAGGTGCGGTGCCTGGCCGTCGGCGCGGGCAAGGTCATCGCGTCGAGCGTGCTACCGGCCATCGGCGTTTGAGCGCGCCTGAAAGCTCATCCGTGGCGCGCTCGGCGCGCCGGTTGAACGCGCTCGTGTGCCATTAGCGCACCCGGCTTGCGATTGAATGGACGAGAATTCGGCCACTCGCGTCGTTTATTGTTTCGGGCTCGGCCCGACTTCAGATATGGTTTCCAGGAAGGATTAAAGGCCCCCCGGCGCGTGCCGATGTCCCTGCGATGTTGGGGCACGTCGGCGTCAGACGAGACGCTCCCCCTCGCTCGTCTGGCCAGTCGCTCGAGGTCACGGCAGCGCGGGGCTCGTCGCTTCGTCTGTTCAACCAACCGATCAACAAATGGTTGTGAGCAATTTGAACAAGTCATTGCACAGCCCCGCCCACCGAATCACCCTGGGTCTTGGCCTCGTGGCAATCGGCGCGCTCCCCATGTCGTGCGGCCTGCTGGAGGGACGCATCGGCCCCCCGCGTCACGAAGACGCCGGCCCGCACTCCGGCACCGGCGGGACGCTGGCTCGCGACGCCGGCGCCAACCCCGCGACGGGCGGCGCCCCGGCGCACGACGCGGGCACGGGCGGCGCGCCGGCGCGGGATGCGGCGGTCGACAGCGGCGCGGGCGGCGCGGTGGTCGGCGACGCCGGCACCGACCTTCGCGATATCAGCGGCTACACGCTGGTGTTCAGCGACGAGTTCAACGGCACGGCCCTCGACCGCAGCAAATGGTGCACGCGCTACGTCTATGGCGGGGGCCCTGCGTTGCAGGTACCCGACACCGGCTGCACAGGGCCCGACGGCTTTTCCGGCACGCTCGATTTCCTGAACGACGAGCAACAGCGTTACGTTGACACCAACACAAACGGCGAGACGATGCACGTGGAGAGCGCGGGCACCCTCAAGCTGCGCGCGACGAAGACGCGCACCGACACCTATGCGTCTTACGAGTCGGCGATGATTCGCAGCAAGACGCAGTTCAAGCCCAGCGCCACCACCAGCTATTACATCGAGGCGCGCTTGCGCTTGCCCAACGTGAAGGGGACGTGGCCGGCCCTGTGGTTCTCGTGCGGGTTTGACACCACCAACCAGATCATGTGGCCGCCCGAGGTCGACATCTTCGAGGGTGCGCTCAACACCGTCGAAGACACGGTCAACATGATCCGCATGGGCTCGCAGGTCAAAGGCGGCATGCAGACCGACACCGGCACGCAACAGATCACCTATTCGTCGCCGACGTACGACCGCACCTGGGATAACTACATCTCGACCGACACCCTGCGCGGCGTCTGGCTCAATATCGGCGCCACCTGGACCGCCAGCGCTGTCTGCTATTACGTGAACGGCCTCAATACCATGTGCGAAAATTATCGCTGGACCGACGACAGCGGCAACCCCGCCAACACGGCCAGCCTCCTGCTGAACCTGGCGGTGGGCGGCGCTTGGGCCGGGCGCCACGGCATCGACGACACCGGCTTCCCCGCGACGTTCGAGGCCGACTACATTCGCGTCTTCACGTTCGCCGGCCAGACGCCCCCCGGCACGCTGCCGCAGTAGCGAAGGGTCGTGGTCTGCCGCGCCACCGGCCATTGACTACGAGGACTCGATCCGGCACCAGCCTGCTGGCCCGAAGGGGGTATTCCTCCGTCAGACCGCCGCCGCTGTCGGACGGCGGAGCAAGAAGATGGAGCCCGCGCCCGGACACCCCTCTGTGCCGACGATGGCTGTCGATGCTCGGGATGAGGCCAGCCGTCGTCAGTGGCCCGGGTGAGTCACGACGACCCAAACGAAGAGCCCGGCCAAGATGGGGCCTACGATCCAGCTCGGGATTAGAAACACCGTTCCGCCCTCGTAGGGCGAGAACCAGCGCACGCGGGCAGACTGATTCCGGCGACGGCGTCGGAACAGCACATCGATCGGCACGGCGAGCATGGCGACGCCGACGCAAATCCAATCACACAGAATCCTGCCAAGATCTTCGTACCAGGCGAACGGCAAAGCCACCATGCACAGCAGGACGATTCCGAGGAGGTTTCCGAGCGGTGGCACGATGATGCGAGTCAAGATCGACAGTGGTGGTACGCCTCGTTCCTCGTCGACGATGATCCTTCGACGAACCCTGATGTCGGCCATTGCCCCATCATGCCCGTGTTTTCGAGACGTGGCACCGTCACCGCCAAAGGTGACCGGCGGGAAGGGCGCGCCTTTTTGATCAACCTTGGACAACAGTCCACGCAGATGGCGGTACGAAAGTCCTTGCCCGGCGGAATCGACGTTCTGTCCACGAACACGTCTCGCCGCTCACCGCGGCCGACAAGATGGTCGCTAAGCTCGGCGGCGATTGCCGCAGTCTCGCCGTGCCGATATCAGACAAAAATCCGTCGTGAGCGCGGGCGGGACTTCGGCCATTGGCGCCACCAGAGCCACGTCGGCGAATTCTTGTGCGACGACACGGCTCAGCCCGATGATAGCCGCGCGGCGGCCCGCCACCAATAGAGAGAAACTGTTGATAAGAAACTAACCTGGGAGCGGATCCGTCGGCCCTTCGTCAAAGCGCCCAAAAATCTCACGACTCCGACTGCCGCACGAGGAGGCCCCGGTCCTCGAGGAGAGTCCTGATCTCGCCTTCTTTCTTGGCCAGGTGAGCTGGCTCGAAGGCGATGTGCTGGATTCCATCGACGTTGCTGAATCTTTCGGTGCCATTTGCCAGCAGGATGGCGGTGTTGCGCAGGCCCAGACGGGCGTGGCAGAGGCCGATCTCGTGAATCACATTTTGGCGGGCTCGCCTCGCGCCATCGGCTCCGACATCGTCCGGTGTCATGAGCGCGAAGGCGAACCGTGAGCTATCGAGCATGCTGCGCCATCGCTCGAATGCCGCCACACCGGCAACAGGCTCGCGGTTGAAGTGCTCGATGTCCAACCCCCACGACTCGAGCATGCTCTTCAGGGTCCTCCAGTCGTCGCTGTTGCCATGAGCGATGAAAATTCGGGTCGCCAGCGCCGGAGATTGCCCGAGCATGGAGCGGCGAACGTAGTCGAGGATCTGGAGACAGGCGGCGATGCTCTCTTCGGGGTCGCGGATATTTCTCTGCAGGATCGCGTGGCACTGCGGGCAAATGCGCGCGACGATCACGGCGACGCTCAGTTGCTCGGGACCGTTCCACCAATCCCACAGGCATCCAATCGCGGGTTTGTGAGTCATCTGCTCGTTCAGTTCTGCGCCGATCTCGGTGCCGATGCCCAAGGCCGCCGAGGCCAGTTGATGTAGCGCGAAGAGCCTGAGCGGCGGGGTCGTGAGCGTCGTCTTCAGCGCGCAGCTGACGTAGATACGAGCCGGCAGGCGCTCATCGACGCACTTCTGGGTGAACGTGCGATCGACGAACAAGACGCCGCTGGTCGGGGGAACCGCGCCGGCGAGCTCTCCCTCGAACTCGTCGATCGGGAGTTTGCCCGGCGGCAAACGGTCGAGCGCCGGCAACGGCGAAATGTCGAAACGAAAGTGGGTTTGGAGGCCGTTGGCTTCTCTGCAGACTTGCTCCAGGACATGCCAGGAATGACTGCTCTCGGCCCCATACACTCTGATCACCGCCGTCATCGCCGAGCATGATACCGCTGGAGTCGTCAGAGCGAAAACCGGCGGCTCACGCCGGGTGTCGTTCCGCCACGACGTCGATGCCCGCCGGCGCCGCCACCGGCTCCGAACCGCGCGCGCGCAGGCCGACACCCCGGACAAGAACGTAGAAGACCGGCGTCAGCGCCAGGCCGAAGAAGGTGACGCCCAGCATGCCCGCGAACACCGCGATACCCATGGCGCGCCGGATCTCGGCGCCGGCGCCCGTCGAGACCACCAGCGGGATGACGCCCATGATGAAGGCGAACGACGTCATCAGGATGGGCCGCAGGCGGATGCGCGCCGCCTCGAGCGCCGCCTGCACCGGCGAGCGTCCCTGGTGCTCGAGCTCGCGCGCGAACTCGACGATGAGAATGGCGTTCTTGCAAGCGAGCCCGATCAGCACCAGGAACCCGACTTGCGTGAACACGTTGTTGTCGCCGTCGGTCAACCAGATGCCGGCCGCGGCGCACAGCAGCGACATGGGCACGATCAGGATCACCGCGGCGGGCAGCGACCAGCTCTCGTACTGCGCCGCCAGCACCAGGAACACCAGCAGCACGCACAGCAGGAAGACGAGCCCGGTGGTGTTGCCCGCCAGCTGCTGCTGGTAGGTGAGGTCGGTCCACTCGAAGCCGATGCCGTTGGGCAGCGTCTCGCGCGCCAGGCGCTCCATGACCGCGACAGCCTCGCCGGAGCTGACCCCGGGCGCTGGGCCGCCGTTGATGTCGGCGGCGAGATAGGCGTTGTAGTGCATCTGCTGGTCGGGGCCGCGCGACGGCTTCACTTGCACCAGCGAGCCGAGCGGCACCATCCCGCCCGCGTCGTTGCGCACTTTGAGCTGGGCGATGCTTTCGGCGCTGGCGCGGAAGGGCGCGTCGGCCTGCGCGATCACCTGGTAGGTGCGGCCGAAGCGGTTGAAGTCGTTCACGTACTGCGATCCCAGGTAGATCTGCATCGTGCGGAAGAGCTCTGTGAGCGACAGGCCGGCCTGCTTGGCCTTCTCGCGGTCGACGTCGACGTCCAGCTGCGGAACGTCAATGCGGTAGCTCGAGAACAGACCCGCCAGCTGCGGTGTCTGATAGGCGCGCCCGATCAGCGCCTGCGTCGCCTTGGCCAGCTCCTGCTCGCCCAGCCCGGCGCGGTCCTCGATCTCCAGCTTGAAGCCGCCCACGGTGCCGAGGCCCATGACCGGTGGCGGCGGGAACACCGCGACGAACGCGTCCTGGATGCTCGCGAACTTGCGGTTGAGCGCACCGGCGATCGCGGGTCCGTACAGCTCCTTCGTCTGGCGCTCCTCGAACGATGTCAGCGCGAAGAAGATGATGCCCGCGTTGGAGGCGTTGACGAATCCGTTGATCGACAGGCCGGGGAACTGCACGGCGCCGGCGATGCCCGGCTGTTTGAGACCGATCTCCGCCATCTTGCGCACCACCTCGGTCGTGCGATCCAGCGTGGCCGCGTCGGGCAGCTGCGCAAACGCGACCAGGTAGCGCTTGTCCTGCGTCGGCACGAAGCCGCTCGGCAGGCGCGAGAACCCGAACGCGGTGACCGCCAACAATCCCGTGTACACCAGCAGCACCAGGCCGCGCCGCCGGATGATGCGGCCCGCGGTGCGGCCGTAGCTCTCCGACGCGCGACCGAACAGGCGATTGAAGCGGCGGAACAGCCACCCGAACAAGAAGTCGAGGACGCGGGTCAGCCGGTCGGGCGCGACGCCGTGCGCGCGCAGCAGGATCGCGCTCAGCGCCGGCGAAAGTGTCAGCGAGTTGACCGCCGAGATGATCGTCGAGAACGCGATGGTCAGCGCAAACTGCCGGTAGAACTGTCCGGTCAGGCCGCTGACGAACGCCACCGGCACGAACACCGCGCACAGCACCAGCGCGATGGCGATGATGGGACGGCTCACCTCCTCCATCGCTTTGTAGCTGGCCTCGCGCGGCGACAGGCCGGCGGCGATGTTGCGTTCGACGTTCTCGACCACGACGATGGCGTCGTCGACCACGATGCCGATGGCCAGCACCAGCCCGAACAGCGACAGCGTGTTGATCGAGAAGCCGAAGGCGAGCAGCACGGCGAACGTGCCGACGATCGACACCGGCACCGCGACCAGCGGGATGATCGACGCGCGCCAGGTCTGCAGGAACAGCACCACGACGATCACCACCAGCAGGATCGCCTCGAACAGCGTCTTCGCCACCTCGGCGATGCCTTCGCGCACGTTGGTGGTCGGGTCGTAGACCACCTCGTACTGGATGCCCTGCGGGAAGTTGCGCGAGAGCTGGTCCATGGTCTCGCGCACCGTGCTCGACACCTTGAGCGCGTTCGAGCCCGGCGCCTGGAAGATGCCCATCGCGACCGCGTCCTTGTTGTCGAGCATCGAGCGCAGCGAGTAGCTGCCCGCCGCCAGCTCGACGCGGGCGACGTCGCCGAGCCGCGTGATCTGCCCGACGGCGCCGGTCTTGATCACGATGTCGCGGAACTCGTCCTCGCTGGTCAGCCGGCCGCGCGCGTTGACGGTCAGCGTGAAGTCGACCGGCTTCGACATGGGCATGCCGCCGACGACGCCGGCGGCGACCTGGACGTTCTGGTCGCGGATCGCGTTGACGACGTCCGACGCCGACAACCCGCGCGCGGCGACCTTGTCGGGATCCAGCCAGACACGCATGGCGTAGTCGCCGGCGCCGAAGATCACCACCTGGCCCACGCCGGGAATGCGCGCCAGCACGTCCTTCACTTGCAGCACGGCGTAGTTGCGCAGGTAGACCATGTCGTAGCGGTTGTCGGGCGACACCAGGTGCACGACCATGGTGATGTTGGGCGAGCTCTTGACGGTGGTGACGCCGAGCTGCCGCACCTCCTCGGGCAGGCGGGGCAGCGCCTGGCTCACCCGGTTCTGCACCTGCACCTGCGCGAGGTCGACGTCGGTGCCGACGCGGAAGGTGACGGTCAACTGCAGCGCACCGTCGGAGGTCGCCTGCGACGAGACGTAGAGCATGTTCTCGACGCCGTTGATCTGCTCCTCGAGCGGGGCGGCGACGGCCTCGGCCAGCACGCGCGGGTTGGCGCCCGGATAGACCGCGCGCACGACGATCGACGGCGGCACGACCTCCGGGTACTCGCTGATCGGCAACGTGAAGATGGCGATAGCGCCGGCGATGAAGATGACGATCGAGACGGCGGCCGCGAAGATCGGCCGATCGATGAAGAAGCGAGACAGACGCATGGTGGTGGCTCCTCGAGGTCCGGGGTTCAGGGCTGGGCGGCGCCGGGCTCTTGCGCCTCGGCCAGCATCGGCACGGCGGTGGCGTTGACGCGCATGCCGGGCCGCACGCGCTGCAGGCCGTTGACGACGACCTTCTCGCCGGGCTTCAGGCCCCCGGCGACCACGCGGTAGCCGTCGACGAGTCGGCCGAGCTCGACGGCGCGATACTCGACCGTGCTGTCGGGTTTGACGACCAGGACGAACCTCTTATCCTGGTCGGTGCCGACGGCGCGATCGCTGACGACGGTCGCTTGATACGCGGCGCCGCCGACCAGCTTGAGCCGCGCGAACAGCCCCGGCGCGAACAGGTGGTTCGGGTTGGGGAAGACGGCGCGCGCGCGCACCGTGCCGCTGCGCGGATCCAGCTGGTTGTCGAAGAAGTCGACGTAGCCTTGGTGCGGGAAGGCGTGGCCCTCGCTGGCAGTCCCGAGCAGGATCGGCGCGCGGTGGTCGCGGGGTCCGCCGGACCCGCGCGACGCGTACTTGAGGTAGCTGCGCTCGTCGGCGTCGAAGGTGGCGTAGATCGGATCCAGCGACACGACCGTGGTCAGGCGCGTGGCGTTACCGGCTTGCACCAGGTTGCCGGCCGTCACTTCGGCGCGCCCGACCCGGCCGCGGATCGGCGAGCGCACCCGGGTCCATTCCAGGTTGAGACGCGCGGTCGCGACCGCGGCCTGCGCGGCCTGCACGGCGGCGGCCCCGCGCTCGGCGGAGGCGGTGCGGTTGTCGAGGTCCTCCTTCGAGATCGCGTCGCCGGCCGCCAGCATCTTCGATCGATCCAGGCTGCGCGCGGCCAGCGCGGCGGCGCTGCGCGCCTGCGCGAGGTCGGCCTCGGCGCGAGCCAGCTCGGCCTGGTAGGGACGCGGATCGATCTGGAACAGCACGTCCCCTTTGCGCACCTCCTTGCCCGCTGTGAAGACCACGCGCTCGATGTAGCCCGAGACGCGCGGTCGGATCTCGACGGAGTCCACGGCCTCGAGGCGGCCGATGAACTCGTCCCACTCGGTGATCTTGCGCTCCTCGACGGCGGCGACGCTGACCGCGGGCGGTGGCGGCGCCATCTGCGCCTGAGCCTGCGCAGGGCCGCGGCAGCCCGCGACCAGAGCCACGGCGCCGCTCAGCGCCGAGCCGGCAAGAAGAAGGTGTCCCGTTCGTGTCATTTCATGCTCCATTTGGTTTTGGCGGCGATCGATTGCGTTTCACCGCAATGGCCGCGCGCTTCGTTCTGCAATGAGCGGGCCTGCAGATTCGTCGAGCGCGCCCCGGCCTGGCGCGGCGTTTTTCGTTCCGCGCGAGGGGCCGCCCGTCGGGGATCGGACAGCAGCTGTCGGAAACGGTGCACGAAGTCGCGGTCGCGAAAGGCGCGCGCGGATTCGTCTTCGCGTTCGGCACGACGCTGGCAATGGGCATCGATCGTCGTGTTTGCAAAATCACGACGGACACGAAACGGAACCGAAAAGAAAGAAACGAAAGAGAAAGGACGCACGATCATGAAAACGCGAACACTGACAGGCACCCTGGTCATCGCCGCGCTGGTTGCCGCGCCGGCGCTGGCCCAGACCAACGGCAACAGCAACGCCACCGTCGAGGGCTCACTCTCGGCGGTGCCGGTCGCGCCGACGGGATTCGGGCTCCAGCTGGGCGGCGGCGTCACCGGCTTCTCGCGCCAGGATGCGCGCGATCGGTTCGGGACCGGCGGCTACTGGGACGTGCGCGCGACACTCGGCACGGATAGCTTCATCGGCGCCGAGCTGGCCTACGTCGGCAGCGCGCGCGACATCAATGCGTCCGGCGTGACCGGCAACGCCGCGTTGCTGGGCAACGGCGCGGAGGCGGTCGCGCGCGGCAACCTGCCGCTGACGGCGGGCGCGGTGCGCGTGACGCCGTTCCTGTTCGGAGGCGTCGGTTGGACGTACTACAACGTCGTCAACAGCGACAGCAACACCTCGAACATCAAAGACCATGCGAACGCGCTGACGATTCCGTTCGGGGCCGGCGTCGGCCTGTCTTACGCGCACCTGCTCGTCGACGCGCGCTTCACCTACCGCGCGGTCTTCGACGACAAGCTGGTGCCCACGACCGGCGGCGACAGCCTGGATCTACAGAACTGGTCGGGCGGGTTGACCATCGGCTACCAGCTGTGAGTGATGAACGCACGGCATGGGAACCCGAATCTGGGTTCCCATGCCCACGGCGTGGAGGTTCGGAATCCTCTCAGGGTTCTGAAGTCAGGAGGTTCGGAACCCTCTCAGGGTTCTGAATTTAATTGCCGGCGCGGCAAGCGGATGCGAAACCGCGTGCCGCGATCGTCGTCCGAGTCGACCGAGACGGTTCCATCGTGCGCGCTGACGATTTCGCGCACGATGTAGAGCCCCAGGCCCAGCCCGCGCGGGCGCGCCGAGTCGGTCCCGGCGCTGGCGCCTTGAGTGAACGGCTGGAACAACGACGCGATCTGATCGGCCGGAATCACCGGCCCGCGGTTCCTGACCTCGAGCAGCGCTTCGGCCTCGCCCACATCGACGAGGACCTCGACCGGCGTTTCGCGGGAGCCGTGGACGATCGCATTCCCGATCAGGTTCGACAGCACCTGCTCCATGCGCGCCGGATCCATCTCGAACGGCGCCGAGCTGCGCGCGTCCAGCGCAATCAGGCGATCGGGGTTGGCGGCGCGCAGCTCGTCGATCACGCGATCCGCGATCTCACGCGGATCGGTGAGCACGGGGCGCGTGGGCAATGCGCCCTTCCAGCGGCTGTGGCTGAAGTCGAGCAGCGACTCGATCATCGCCAGCGACCGCTGCGCGGCGCGGTCCATCTGCGACAGTCGCTCGCGCACCTCGCCGGGAATGTCCTCGCGCGACATGGTCACGCGCGCCAGCGCGACGATCGCGCTCAGCGGGTTGCGCAGCTCGTGTCCGAGGATGCCGACGATGCGATCGCGACTATGCTCGTCGTCTATTGCTTGCGCCAGCATCGCCTGCTCCGAGGACACGCGAGAGGATGGCACACCATCTTCGTCGGTCAACTGCGGCTGAAGGATTAACGACGCCTGTCGCTTTTCCGACAGGGGTCGAAGCGTGTAGGACGGGTTACCGGGGCCGTGACGCAGCAATGTCGAGCCTCCAATCACAAGACGATCAAGGCCCGCGCGAAATGACATCTCCGATGATCTTTCTTCTGTCGATCGACTGGTTTCCAAGCACAAAGTTTGCTTAGCTGATGAACATGGAGCCCGGGCTCTCGGAAGTACGCCGGCGCGCGCGCTACCACGCGTTGCGCGGCGGTCCGCCGGCGCAGGTGGCCCAGGGCGTGGCGCGCACGCGGCGCTTCCTGGTTCTGATCTTTCAGCTGTTCGTGCTGGCGTTCCTGGCGCTGCACGGATTTCCGGGCGTGCGGCTCCTGGTTCATGGCGGGATCTGCCTCTTCTACCTGGCGGCGTGCCGCTATCCGGCGGGCCCGGTCACCGAGCGGGTCAAGATACGCGTGCTCAGCGTCGGGCTGCTGTCCTACGGAGCCTGGCTGGCCAACACCGGCGGGCTGTGCAGCCCTCTGCTGCCGATGGGCCTCGGCATGCTGCTGCCCGCGATGCTGATCTTCGAAACGCCCCGACAGAAGCTGGCGTTCGGCGCCGGGGCCGTGGCGGTCCTGATCGCGGTCGGATTGCTGTCGCTCGGGCCCGCGGGCGCGCTGGTGGCGCCGCTCGCGCCGCGCGGCGGTCACGCGTCGTTGGAGTTCGTCGCGCTGGCGGCCGGCTCGGTGCTGGTCACCGCCGCTCAGGTCTCGATGTTCTGGGGCTACATCGCGGCCGCCTACGACAAGGTCGCCGTCGAGCTCGGCACGCGGCGCGAGGAGCTGTGCTCGCTCGGCGAGGACCGCACGCGCGAGATCGAGGGCGCGGCCGCGATGCTCGCGCACGAGATGAAGAACCCGCTCGCGTCGATCAAGTGTCTGTCGGCGCACCTGGCGCGCCGCTGCTCGCTCGACGACAAGACGGTGGAGCGGCTCGAGGTCGTGTCCTCGGAGGCAGACCGGCTGGAGTCGATCGTCGACGGATTCCTGTCGCTGTCGCGCGGCCTCGGCGAGCTGGCGGTCAGCCGCGAGCGGCTCTTCGAGATCGCTCAGGGGCTGCTGCTGCTGCTCGACGTGCGCGCCAATCAGGCCAGCGTGACGCTTGAGCTCGTCGCTCCTGCCGACCTGGAAGCCGAGGTCGACGCGAGGAAGATCCAGCGCGCGCTGTTTTGCCTGCTGATGAACGCGTTACAGGCGTCGTCGCCGGGGCAGGCTGTGACCATCGACGTCAGGGCCGCGGGTGCGCAGGTTCAGATCCGGGTCGTCGATCGCGGCGAAGGCATGAGCGGCGAGATGCTCGAGCGCCTGCAGCGGCCGCCATTCACGACCCGCCCCGAGGGCGCCGGGCTGGGCGTCGCGGTGGCGCGCACGCTGGTCGAGCAGCACGGCGGCCGCTTGCTCTACGCGAGCACGCCGGGGCAGGGGACCACGGCCACGATCGAGCTGCCCCAGCGCCAGCCGGCGCGCGAACCGGCGCCGCGCCTGGTTCCGGACGGTCTGCGCGCGCGCTCGGAGATCGGCTGAGTCGCCGCCATGGACAATGTCATGGGCCGCGTGCTGGTGATCGACGACGATGCCTCCCTTCGCTTCGCGCTGGAGGCGGTCCTGGGCGACGCGGGTCTCGGCGTCGTGACCGCGCCGAGCGGTGCGGCCGGCCTGCAGGTCTTCGAGAGCGGCGGTGCCGACGCGGTCTTGACCGATCTGGCGATGCCGGAGATGGACGGCCTGGAAGTCCTGACCCGCCTGCGCACGCTGGATTCTGGCGTGCCGGTGATCATGCTGACCGCGCACGGGTCCGAGCGCGCTGCTGTCGCCGCGATGAAGGCCGGTGCGTACGACTACATGCCCAAGCCGTTCGATCCCGACGAGATCGTGCTCGCGGTCCGGCGCGCGATCGAGACCCGCTCGTTGCGGCTGCAGAACGCGTTGCTGCGCACCGAGAGCGCGCTCGGGCGCAGCATCGTCGCCGCGAGCCCGGCCATGCGTCGCGTGCTGGAGACGGTGGCGCGGGTCGCCCCGAAGGACGTCACCGTCCTGTTCACGGGACCGAGCGGCGCCGGCAAGGACGTGGTGGCGACCGCGTTGCACGCGCACTCGCGGCGCGCCGACAAACCGTTCGTGCGCTTCAACGCGGCCGCCATTCCCATCGAGCTCGCCGAGTCCGAGCTCTTCGGTCACGTCAAAGGCGCGTTCACGGGAGCGCAGTCGGCCAAGGCGGGCTACTTCCATCAGGCCGATGGCGGCACGTTGTTCATCGACGAGATCGGCGAGCTGCCACTCGCCATCCAGGCCAAGCTGCTGCGCGCGCTGCAATCGGGCGAGGTGCAGCCCGTGGGCGGGCGGCCGGAGCACGTCGACGCGCGCCTGGTGGCGGCGACGAATCGCGACCTGGCCGCGGAGGCCAAGGCCGGGCGCTTCCGCGAAGACCTGTTCTATCGACTGAACGTGGTGCCGATCCGCGTTCCGCCCCTGCGCGAGCGGCCCGAGGACGTCGAGCCGTTGCTGCACAGCTTCGTGCGCCAGTACGTCGAGCGCTATGGCATGACCCAGGTCCAGGTCGAGCCGGCGCTGGTCGAGGCCATGCGATCGCACCCCTGGCCGGGCAACGTGCGCGAGCTCGAAAACACCGTCGCGCGCTTGCTGGCCCTGGCGCCCGACGAGCGCCTGACGCTGTCCTTGTGGCGCTCGCTGGCCGAGCCGCGGCCGGCGAGCGAAGGCAGCGGGTCGACCAAGGGCGACCCCGGCCCCAGCTTCCCGCTGCGCGCGCGTGTCGAAACGTTCGAGCGCGAGATCATCGCCGAGCAGTTCTCCAATTCGAACAACAACCAGAGCGAGACCGCACGCCGGCTCGGCGTATCGCGCCCCGCGCTGGTCGAGAAGCTGCACAAGTACCAGCTGATCTCGTGACCGCCGCGTTGTAACGCCTGACGACAGGCGACGGAAGCCCGACACGTCGACGTGTCGAGCGCGTGCGCGTTCACGCCTCGTTCACCGCGGCCCAGCGGTTGCAAACACGGCCCGTGGTGAAACCGATGACGAAACCGATCACTTTCGTTCCGTTGTTCCTGATCCTCGTCGCGTCCTCGACCGCGCACGCGCTGCAGCCGCTCGACGAATTCGTGCGCGGAGCGCGCGCACGCAACCCCGCGAACCGCGAGGCCGCCGCCAACCACGCCGGCGCCGAGGCGCGCGCCGACGAGGCGTTCGGCCGCGCGCTGCCGGCGTTGTCGGCCGCCGCCACGTACACCCGCAACCAGTGGGACGTGAATTTCGGCGGCCTCGAGGTGGCGCCGCGCAATCAGCGCGACGCCGCCGCGACGCTCGCCGTACCGCTGGTCGATCTGGCGAAGTTCGCGCGCATCTCGGCGGCCGATCGGATCGCCGAAGCAGCGGCTCATCGCGAGCAGGCGGTCGCGCGCGAGACCGAGACCCAGGTGGCGCAGCTCTACTATCAGCTCGCCGCCGATCTGGCGCTGGCCGACGTGGCGCGCCAGGCCCTCGACGTCGTGCGCCGCAACTTTGCCCTGACCGAGGAGGCCGCGCGCGCCGGCACGGTGACCGGGCTCGACGTTCAGCGCGCCAGCGTCGAGGTGGAGCGGCAGAGCCAGCAGCTGACCAGCGCAGAGCTCGAGGTCATGCTGGTGGCGCGCGCGCTGGCCTCGCAGACCGGCGTCGTCGCGGACGTCGCGGCGGCGCCCGCGCTCGCCGACGACTTGCACCACGAACCGCCCCTCGCCAGCTTCGCCGCCACCGCGCCGTCGACGCCCGCGGTGCGCGCCGCCGGCGCGGAGCGAGCGGCGGCGGAACGTGGGGCCACGGCTCAGCGCCTCGCGCTGCTCCCGACCCTGGGGGGCAGCGTCAGCGAACGTTACACCAACGCGGTCGGCTTCCTGAGCGGGCACCATGAGGCCTACGCGGCGCTGCTCACCGTGGCGTGGGCGATCGATTTCACCAGCGCGCCCGCGATCCGCTCGCGCGAAGCCGACGCGGACGCGGCCCGCGCGCGCGAGGAAGAGGTTCGGCTGGGCGTCGGCGACGGGATCTTTCGCGCCTGGAGCACGATCGAGGCGGGCATCGTGCGCAGCCGTTCGGCCCGCACGCAATCCGCCGTCGCCGCGCGCGCCGCCGAGGTCGCGCGCACCCGCTACCGCTCGGGCGTCGGCACGCAGCTCGAGCTGATCCAGGCCGACCGCGACGCCTTCGCCGCCGAGGCGGGCCGCATCCAGGCCGACGCCGATCTGCTCAACGCGCGCCGCCAGCTGCGCCTGCTCAGCGGAGACGGCGCGCCGCCGTAGACGTTGCCATTGTGCGACGGGGCTCGCTCCGGTAGCGTCGTCGGCAGGGCGATGGGCATGGTTTGCTCGAAAGTGGGTCGAGTCGGGTCGACGTTGGTGCTGGGCTGGGTGCTCGCCACCGGGTGCAGCTCCCAGGAACAACCCGACCAGCTGCCTCCCACGAATGTCTCCGGCAACTCCGGTGCTGGTGGCGCCGGAGGCGGAGGGACGATCGCGAGCGACGGCGGTGTCGCCGTCGCGGACGCCGGGTCAGCGACGAACGACGCGTCGATCTGCGACCCTGTTCTGGTGAGGCTGCTCTCGCAAAGAGACGACGCCGCGGCGGTATCCGCCTGCTCTTTCGCGCTGCCGATTCCGTCCAACGGTTACGACGAGATCCGGGTCTTCGAGGACGAGTCGCTCACGCTGCAGATTCCCGCGAGCGCGAGCGACGGCTGGACCTACTTGGACGCTTCGACGATCGGGCTCACCGGCGGCTACTGTGACGATGCGCTCGCGGGCAAGATCGTCTTCTTGTACGTGATCTTCACCTGCCCCTCGCACCCGACTCCGTAGGGCGCCGGACCGAATTCGATCCGCTACGGGACGATGCGCCGCTGGCACAGCACCGTGTGCCCCAGGCCACGCCCGCAGTCGCTCGCGTAGATCACGGTGCGAGAATCCGCGAGCCAGACCGGCGACATCGTGTTGCAGTCCCCCTCCGCCACACGGTGCCGCGACCAGCTGGCGACGTCGACCCGGGCAGCGCGCTTCGCGACCCAGAGGTGCCAGGCCCCCGCCTCCTCCTCGCTGTAGGCGAGCCAGGCCCCGTCGGGAGAGACGGCGGGGAAGCGAACCGGGTGGGGCGACAGCGCGAGCTCGACGAAGCGGCCCGCGCCCGCGTCACTCTCGAACAGACGGGCGCGGCCGTCACGGAAGGCCGAGAGGATCAGGCCATCGTCCGGCAGGAACCCGACCTCGAGCACGTCGGCGGGCGCGGCGGTGACCGCGCGCGGCGCGCCCCAGGCACCGGCGACGACCGGCGCCGCGGCGCTGTCGTCGCGAACGCGCTCGACGAGGTACAGCTGGCCCCGGCCGCGCTCGGGGCGCAGGAAGCCGAGGTGATCTCCGTCGGACGAGAGCACCGGCTGCTCGCCGTCATCGACATCGATCGGCAGCATCTGAGCCGGAACGATCGATGCGCCCAGCGCGAAGCGGGCGATGGCCGACTGGGTCCTCGACGGCGATGCGATCTCGAGCCAGCCGACGCCACGACGCTGATCGATCGCGGGCGCGAACACGTCGGCGTTGGGTGGCGCTTCGACGGTCAGGCGGGGGCCGGTGCGCGCGACCACGAAGCCCTGCGCCTCCATGCGGCTGAAGTAGACCCAGGGACCTCCGAGCGTTCCCACCGAGGGCGCGGCCGTCACGAACGACGCCGGCCCGGTCTCCAGGCGCGCCGGATAGTCGTCGAACTGGTGCGCGAAGTGCCGCCGGTTGCCGGCCACACCGATCGCCACCAGCACACCGAAGAGCGCCCCGAAGGCCCACAACTCCGACGGCGCCGCGCGCGATCCGTCGGGTCGTGCCGGGCCGGACCAGTTCGGCGGAGATGCGGATGCCACCGGCCGCCGCCACAACAGGCGCAGCATCAGGAAGATCCAGTAGCACGCCAGCGCGGCGAGGCGGGGAAACCCCAGGAAGGTCTTCCACCCACCGGGGTGCAGTGGAAAGAATTGCGCCGTGGGCGAGCAGACCACCAGGTGGAGGACGACCAGCAGGAACGCGTCCCGCGTCCGGCGCGCCTCCAGCAGGACGCCGACCGCGATCACCGTCGGCAGGATCAGCACGCAGAAGTGGTAAGTGGCCGAGCCGACGGACAGCGCTAGCAATAGCGCCGTGAACCCCGCCCACTCCAGCGACTCCCTCCGGGGCGCGGCGCGTCCGGGGGTCAACATCCACAAGCCGGGCACCAGCACCGCCGCCTCGATGAGCGGCTGCAGCCACACGTAGAGTCCGGGCCAGTGAACCAGCGGATCCGGATTCAGTATCGGTTCGCCCACCAGCAAGCGGCGGAGCAGGGTGGTCGCCGAACCGAAGGTGACGGTGAAGGGATCGTTGCACTCGGCGCGCAGCGTCCGCGGAAGGATCTGGACCAGGTAAACCCGCATCGCCTCGTAGCCGAAGAGCGCGAGCCCCAGCGCCAGCAAGCCGGCGCCCGCCGCTGCAAATCCGCCCAGCGCGCGCCAGCGTCGCTTGCGAATGAAGTAGAGCACGAAGAACGCCGGATAGATCTTCAACGCCGCCGCGGCCGCCACCGCGGTTCCGCTGGCGAGGAGCCGTCCCTGCGCGTCGAGCCACGCCGCCAGCGACAGCAGGAACAGGATCAGCAGGTGCTGCTGTCCGTACAGGAAGTTGGTCCGTAGCGGAATCACCGTCAGGAAGACGAGCAGCCCGATGCGCCGGAGCGGCATCTCCGTCAGACGGCGCAGCAGCCAGATCGTTCCACCCAGCATCGCGACGTTGAGAACCAGCCAGACCCGCTTGGCGTCGAGCGGCCCCAGCGCCACCAGCGGCGACACCAGCAGCGCGGAGAACAGAGTCAGCGGGACGTACCCGACCAGCGGCCGATCGATCCCGGCGTGATCTTTCTGGCGCTGGATCCAGGTCCAGTCGTAGACGCGATCCAGCGGATAGCCCTGGCGGAACAGCTTGGCCACCAGGTAGTAGTTCGGGAAGTCGGTGTTGAGGGATTGCCAGCCGACGACCAGCCCCTTGATCGCGAAGTAGGCGGCCAGGAGCGCCAGCAACGCCCACTCCGCCGCCGGAGCCAGACGGCGCAGGGTGCGCGCGATCCCGACCGATTCAGCCCAGGCGGCCAGGCTCAGGCGCCGCGGGTCTGCTGACTCGTTGTCTGCCGGGATCGTCTCCATCGCCGCCGCCCCCCCTTATCATTCTTGTTTGCGCCGCTTGCTCCGCCCTTCATAACCGACCCACCAGCGTACGTCCCACCCGCCCGGATCACGACCACCGAAATCAACATCTACCCGGCGGGCGGACCGCTTCGGCGATACCGGATGTCCGAGGGATTCCCAGCAAGGTTCGCCACGGAGTGTGAAGGACGCCGGAAGGTATAGGACCGGCGTACAAGAGAGCCAGAGCTGAATCGCAAAGCGCATCTCTTCAGGCGAGTCAGCGCGGCAGGTGCGCGTGCCAGAGCGTGCCGTCGGGGTTGCGCGAGAAGATGTGAATGCGTGCAGCCGCGATGACCGCGATGGGATCGCTGGGAACGGCCAACCCGAGATCGGCAAAGTCGTCCACCCACCCGATGACGTAACCTTTGTGCACCAGGTGGCCGTTCACGCCCCGCCCGAACATGTCGAAAACGTCGAAATGCTCCACCACGATAGAGCCCGCCCCGTTGAGGGTTCCGGTTACGTCACCACCGAGCCAGGTCAACGGCCCTGGCTGCCAATACTGGTTGAACCATTTGTGAAAGACGTGACCGCCGATGATGCTGAAGACGTGGACAGATGTGTCGGTGTCCCAGGCCGCGAAGAGGTCGGTGTCCGACGTTCCACCGATGACCTCGGCATTGTTCCACGAGGTCCCGTCCCCCAAAACATGAATGAGCTGTTGATCGACAGTACGCGCGAAGACATCGAGCCGGTTGGGAGGCCACGACGCGAGGCCCACGCCCGAGTCGACCGCGGGCAGCGACGGGATCGGGGTCCACTCGCCCGACGCGCTGGAGCTGGAAACCCGCTCGAGGATCCGGCCGCTGACCGTGCGGCCGAAGACGTGCAACTGATCGCCCAGGTATGCCGCCGCGGGACGCGCCGGCGCGAAGGGGTCGTCGGAGAGCTGCCCGAGCGAGATGGTGGGGCCGTCGGGCTGCAGGCGGCTTTGATTCATGCTACCCGCGGCGTCGACCCAGAACAGATCGATCTCCTGGCCTCCCGGCGACGCTGCGGCCGGTAGGGAGGCGGCGTTGGCGGCGATATCGGGGTCGCGTGTCGTGAGGTTGGCCTCGATCCAAGCGCGGATTGGCAAGTTGGTCAAATCGATCGCGATACCGTTGCCCATACCGTCCTGTCCAACGATCACGGCTAGGGCCAGATTGGCCCGTTCGGACCCCAGGTTGGGGACCACACACAACCCTCCCGCGTCGCCTCGTCCGATTGGTGTGCTGCTGCTCGCGGACTCTAGACGCAGAAGCGGCGGTGCCAGCCCTGCCAAGATGACCGTTATCATCGTTGGCCGGTCGGGAGGTGGCGCCACCGCATTGGTGACGCCCCATCCGTAGCAGTTGACCTGCGTGAGCTGCGTCGTCTTCAATATCTCATCGGAGTAAGTAGGATAGGCCTGCAGCTGGAAATAGGGGTTTCCGAGCACGGTGAACGGCGTCGTCAATCGCAAGAGCGCCAGGTCAAATCCGGCGGGCGAACGGATGACCTCCGCGACGGTCGTGGTCTGGCTGGGTGATGATCGGGTCCCTCCAAGACCGACGGTGATGGCACCGGGGTTGGCGGCGAGGACGGACGAAATGCAATGACGCGCGGTCATCGCCCATTGGCTGTTGACGAGGAAGCCGGTGCATTCGACGTCTCCCCGAATGATCAGCACGTTGTTCACCTCGCTGTCGACGGTGATGCCGCCAACCAGCGCTTCCGATCGGGATTGCGTGGCGGTCGATCGGGTGCACGAGGCCACCAGCGACAACGAGCAGAGCGCCCACGAAAATCGGCGGAGGGATTGAGCCACTACCATCTCCACACGGTCTCGGCACCCAGGGCCACCGAGCCTGTCGGAGACTCGATGGGGGCCGGCGCCAGTCGAGCGACATGCCGGCGCCACAAGAGGACTCCGCCGACGCCAGCCGCGCCGAGAGCGGCGGCGGTCGCGCCTATTGCCAGCATGCGATCGCGATCGAACCGCTGCCGCGCGGCCGTGGCGGGGCGCTCCAGCGTCGAGGTGTTGTATGAACTGGCGTCGCGTACGGCCAGCACCTGAAATGTCGCGGCTGCCGTACCAAGAGTTGCCGCGGTCGAAAAGGCCGCGATCTCCCAGCCGTCGAGGAGTGGTGCTCGCGCCGCGGAAGCGGATTCGGGCGTGGGCCCGGAGGAGATGATGGAGAGCCCTGGCTGGCGAAAGTCGACGGACAACATCTCCGCGCTTCGGTCGACGAACCCCCGGTAGTAATTGGGTCCGAACGGCGCCGCAAAGAGTCCGCGCCGGAGCGCGGCTGACATCGCGCCCCGTGGGCTCAAGTCCGCCTGCCGCAGCGCAAGCTGGTCGGCGTCCAGCACATCACCCGCCCGCGCCTCGAACTCGACGGTCTTGGCCGCCGACACGAAGTAGAGGGGCTCGTCCGGAGGCAGGTAGAGTTGAAAGTGATAGTGCTCTTCCGAGCGCATCTCGACCAGGCGATTGCCGTGCCGGTCCTCGATGAAGAAATAGGACGGCTTGCCGCCAGTGAATCGGACGCGCACGGCTCCGCGGTTTCGCTGCAGCTCGATGATGGGGAGGCGTCGGTCGCTGCGCGGGGGAGTGGCAATCACCTTGAGCCGCGCGCGCAGGTCAGCCACCTCTCGGTTGGCCGCCGACAAATAGGCGTCGAGCTCGCTGTACTCAATCACGCCGTCGTTGTTGACGTCGGCGGCCCCACGCAGCCCCGACAAGAGCTCGTGGGCGAACACGCCCTGATGGTATTGGTCCCACTCCTGGGTTTGTCCGCTGGTGGCGGCGGCGATGATGGTCCCCACGTTGCGAAAACGGGCGAGGGTCGTCTTCTCAGCCAGTCGTTCGACCTCTTCGTCCGACGGAACGACCACGCGGAGGTTGAGATCGCGCGGGCGTACCACGTCTTCCGCGTGACAGGCGTCGATGAGGACGTGGATGGTTGCGTCCGGCAAGGCGGCAAGGACGTCCTCGTAAAGCCTTTTCTGGGTGAGCCCCTCGTCCTGCAATGTCAGCGCGGCCGGTTGTTCGTCGGTCGCCGCCAGCCCGTGGCCACTGTAGAAGAACAACAGCACCGGCCGGTCCTTCGCGGCGGCGTCCGCCCTCATGGCCACACGTAGCTCCTCGACGGTACGCCGCAGCTCCTTCAACGTCGGCGTGCGTGCAATGGGCGCGAGGTCCGGAAAGCGCACCTGCGAGTCCAGGTCCAGATTGGTCAGCAGCTCCGCCCGCGCGCCGAGCCCGCGCGCGAAGGTGAAGAACGCTGCGGCGTCGTCGTCGGCGTAATGGAGCGGCGCGATCTCGGCGCCTGCGCTATCGGGGACGACGTTGTTGCCGATCGCGATCGCGTAGAGCTTCGTCTCCGCGCGCACCGCTCGCGCTGTCCCGACCATCACCAACAGGCTCGCGGCCAGCCCGATTGCGGCTCTGCTTGTCATTGGATCACCAGCGACCTGACGATCCGGATTCCGCCGGCGCCAGGTTCGTTCGCCTCGACGCGGCTGACCGGGTGGTCGAACAGAATCATCGTGAGCCGATATCGGCCGGGCCGGATGTCGGGGCCGAGCTCGACGGCGCGCCGCAGAATCGACGGCGCGTCAGCGATCGGAATCTCCGGCGCGACCTGGTTCTTCTCGGGGAACATCCAGATCCGTCCCACGGCCAACGCGCCGTCGGCGGTCTCGGCATACGCCACCAACCAGCGTCGTACCGGCGCGGCACCGGCGCGAAAAAAGAGACGCTGGCCCGGATGGCAGACGCCCACCTCTCCATCGCAGAGAGGATCGATCATGGGCTGCGCCGCCGCAGGCGGTCCCTTCGGTCGAAGGTCTCCGTCGGACGCTGCGTGCTCAGGTCGGTGTCTTGGCGTGACGAAGATGAAAGCGAAGATTGCGGACGCGGCGGCCAATGGAACCAGACCCAGCAGCATGCGTTTCACCAGGGATTGCCGCCGCACGCGGCGCGGCTCCACCGCATCGAGCACGCGGCTCAGGATTCGTTCGCGCGCCGGGCCGCCGAGCCCGCCGTGCGCCAGCATGGCCTCGACTTCGTCAGGCTCAGTCGGTCTCGTCATTGTCCCGACGCTCCTGCCACCTTTACCAGGCGGGCAACCAGAGCATCGCAGATGCCGGCACCGTCACACGACGTCAACTCGAGCACGCCTTCAGCCGGGAAAAGACCGACTGCGAGCGTGCTGCCCCCACCGGCGTTGACGTCGGCGTCGACGAACTCGAAGACGGAGGGCGTCCCCTCCAGCAGGCGGAAGTACGTTCCGGCGAAGGCTGCGTCACCGTGGTCGACCTGCCCATTGGCCAACCGCCACCAATTGACTCCGTCCAGCTGAATAGTCGCCGTATCGCCCAGCATCCAGTGGACGTCGGGCGCTAGATTGGCGACGTCAGTGCACAGCCTCCAGGTACCCGACAGATTCTGAGGGAGCGCCGCGTTGGCTGGAGCTGCCGCTGCGTCGGTGGGGAGGAAGCACGGGGAGGGCGCCTCCTTCTTCCCGTCGCCGGAAGTATCCGGTCGCGAGTCGACCCCATCTCCGGTATCGGGAGCGTCATAGGCATCGCGACCGTCACTCGCATCGCGGGCATCACTCGCGTCGTGCGGTTCATCGGCGTCGCGGGCGTCGTGCGCGTCGTTGGCGTCACCGGCGTCGTAGCCGTGGGCGCGATCGCTGGCCTCGTCCCCGACGTTGGCGTCGATGTTGCTGGTCTGCTCTTGCGCGATATCAACCCTGTCCGCAGACTCCTCGCGGTCCGTATCTCCGACGCCGTCGACCGATGCGTCCTGGTTGGTCCCGGGCTGGCAAGTTCCTGCCACGCAACGGCGTCCCGGATCACAATCCGCGGTTGTGACGCAACCATCGTGAATGCCAGCGAGCCCGGTACACGAGATACCCGCTCCGCTGCCGACCGCGGCGGCGAGCAACAGGAAACCGAGACGAAGGTTGAAGGCGTAACTCACCCACGTCTCAGTACGGGTGATGAGACAAAAGTGGTTGCTGATTTTTCCGCGCGCGCGGCCTGAAGCTCGCGAGTGACGCCGTCGCGCAGCCTTTTCTCCAACGTCCGCAGCTGTTGCCGCGAAATCCCCAAGGCTTCCGCGGCCGCGTGCTGCGAAACGCCGAGACCGAACCGCTGGCGGTGGACCGCCGCTAGCTCCGGCGATAGCTGTGCCAGGTAGCCGCGGACGCGAGCCAGGACCTGCACGTCCGTAGAGAGCGGGGCCTCCGCCCCCCACCCGGAGGGATCCGAGGCGGCGTGTTCGCTCAAGGTCTCCAGATCGGTCGGCACCTCGCGGCCGCGGCGCCGGAACGCGTCCACCACGACGTTCCGAGCTATCGTGAAGAGATACGGTCCATAGTCGCGGATTCCGTCGTAAGCCAACCGACTGCTCTCGCTGAACGCGCGGGTGAAGACCTCCTGCACCAGGTCCTCGACGCTCACCGAGGACTCCGGTGGGAAAGGACTCTGCGCGCGAACGCAACGGGTGACGAGTCGCTCGACCGAGTCGATATAAGCCCAGTAAACGCGCTCCAGCGCCACCCTCTCACCGCGCCGATACCGATCGAGCAGATCTCGATCGCCGCCGAATAAGTGATCCGCTCCGGTCCCCATTCGCGCCTCCCTTGCGATCTGGCTACGTAACATAGCGAAGGTCGAGTCGTAAAGGCCACCATCCAGGGCGGAGACCACGCCTGCGCGCTCGCCAACATGACGCTCACCTGCGAGCGCGCGGACGGATGCACGCAGGAAAACGCGGTCGAGATAGGTTGGAACGAGGTCGCGGCAGTCGATCCCGTCCCGCGCATTTGGTAGGCGGCGATGAGGATCTGTTGGCAATTGCGGGCGACGCGGACGTAGAGACGCTGGGTCCCCGACACCACCGGCGAACCGGCAACGACGTTACAACGTCATTGTGCCGTAATTCAGCTCGGGAGCCGTCGTGCATCTCGATGGTTGGATACCTCCAGCGCTGAACGGCCAGGTGAGCAGGAGCTACAGTATCGACTACGGTCTGACGCCCTGACCGTCTGTTCGACCGCAACCGCGGTGACATGGAGGGCGAATCTGTCAACTCGGCCGCAGCCTGCCTGATTGCTGCCCCCGGGAGGGGGCCGAAGTCGAAGCCGTGTTCGGCGACGCGTTCAGGACGCGATTGTCGCGGTCGCGCTGGCCCGGAAGCGCATACCCCCCCGACGCCGCGAGGAGTCTTCAGTCACGGGGGGGCACGGCTCTTGCTCGTGTCCGAGGCCATGCGAGGCGCCAAAGGAGCGCCGATGAGCATGGGTCGGTGGCCGCGCCGTTGTCCGGCTCTGTTGTTGGCCGTAACACTGGCCATCAGCCTGGGATGCGGCGAGCACCACGCGATCGATTCTGTCGACGCGACGAGCGGCGCGGGCGGAGTGACCGGCGGAGCCGGCGCCCACTCGCCGCGCGTGTGCGCAGTCAGCGGCGGCGCGAGTGGAAGCGGCGGCTCGGGCGGGCACGCACTTGACGCGGGCGTCGCGGACGGCCGGCCGACGAGCGCGATCGGGTTCCGGGCTGGCGTCAGCTACTACACCGGGACGAGCCCCGGGTCGCTTGCGATCGGGGATCTGAACGGCGACGGCAAGCCCGACCTGGCCGTCACCGCGGGCTCCACGAACGACAGCAGCGTCAGCAGCGTCAAGGTGCTGCTCAACCATGGCGACGGCACGTTCGCCACGCCCGCGGGCTACGGGCAGAAGCTCGGATCCTTGGTGGCCATCGGCGATTTCGACGGCGACTGCAAGCCGGACTTGGCCGTCGCCACCAGCGGCGTGAGCGTCCTGCTGAACGCCGGGGACGGAACCTTTGTGGTGACGACCACCTCGCCTGTCGGGGATCCGTACGCGAGCTTGGCCGCGATGGTCGTTCGCGACCTGAACGGAGATGGTGCCCCCGATGTCGCTGTGGCGACCAATACCGGGTATGCGTACATATTGCTGAACCGGGGCGCGGGCGCCTTCGCCGGTGCGGTCGGCTACCGCGCCGACTACGGCTCGGACTCACTCGCGGTGGAGGATCTGAACGGCGACGGCTGGCCCGACCTCGTCGTGGGAAACTACTATGGTGCCGACGCGAGCGTGTTCATCAACAGTGGAGACGGCACCTTCGCGGCGGCCGTGAGCTACGCCGTCGGTCAGGGACCGCAGTCGGTTGCGCTCGGCGATGTCAACGGCGACGGCCGGGCGGATCTGTTCGTGACGAGAGACGACGGGAACCTGAGCATCCTCCTCAACGACGGCGCTGGCGCGTTCGGCGCGCCCGTCGACCAACCGTACGGGAGCCCGGGCGGGTTCGGGGCCGTCACGTTGGCGGACATTGACGGGGACGGCAACAACGACCTCGTCTTCGGGGATCGCGGCGACCTGAGGATCCGATTTGGCCGTGGCGGCGGCGTCTGGGGCGTCACCGCGAGCTACGCGGCCGTCGCCGGAGCCATAGCCACGGGTGACTTGAACGGCGACGGAAAGGTCGACGTCGCGATCGCTGACATCGATGGGCGCGGCGTGGACGTGATCTTGAACGAAGGAGGCGGGACCCTGTCTGGTCCCGCGACCTACGCCGCGAGCGCCGCCTCCAACGTGAGCCCGGGCCCCCTCGCGCTCGGCGACCTGGACCGCGACGGGCGAGCCGACCTCGCGGTCCTGAACGGCGACGGCAGCGTGGGCGTGATGCTGAACCGCGGAGGCGGCACCTTCGCCGCGCCCGTCGGTTACCCGTCCGGTGATGGACCGGTGGCGGTGGCGCTCGGCGACGTGGATGGGGACGGTGACGTCGATCTCGCGATCGCGAACGGCTCCGGCACCGTGAGCGTGCTCTTGAACCAGGGGAGCGGCACGTTTGCCAGCGCCGCCAGCTACGCCACGGCTCGCGAATCGGTGGGCGTCGCGGTCGCGGACTTCGACGGTGACGGCAAGCTCGATCTCGCGGTCGCGAATGGCCAGTACTTCCCGTTCCCGGACTCGGGCGCGCCGCCCGTGACCGGCACGGTGAGCGTGCTCTTGAACCATGGCGACGGCACCTTCGCCGCCGCCGCGAGCTACCCCGGGACGACCCTCCGCTCGATCGCGGCCGGGGACCTGAACGGTGATGGCAACGCCGACCTCGCGGTCGGAACCGATGACGGCCAGGTGCGGGTGCTGCTCGGCAATGGCGACGGGACCTTCGCCGCGGCCGCGAGCTACTCCGTCGGCACCAACGCCAGGGCCATCGCGGTCGGCGACCTCGACGGCGACGGCCACGCGGACATCGTCGCCGCCGGGACCGGACTCGGCATCATCTTCAACCACGGCGACGGCACCTTCTCCCCAGCCGTCACCTACTCCGCGCCGGGCTACGCGGACGGCGTCTGGTATGCGTCCTCGATCGCGCTCGAAGACCTGGACCACGACGGTTGGACCGACCTCGTGGTCGCCAACGATGACGTGAGCGTGCTGCTCAACCAAGGCCACGGAACGTTCTCCCCCATCGCCGCCAACTACGCCGCCGGCGAAGCGCCGGCATCAGTCGCCGCCGGCGACCTGGACGGCGACGGCTGGCCCGACCTGGCCGTGACGAGCGCGGGGGGGATCGCCGTGCTGCTGAGCAGCGGTCGCTGACGGGCCGTCTTCTTCAATTTCGATCTACGTCCATCGCATCGGACGCACGGGGCGCGCCGGGAAGGCGGGCATGGCGGCCTCGCTGGTCGGCCCTATGCGTGCCATGGTTTCGGGCGTGAGCAAGGCCTTCACCAAGGACGATGGCCCCGAAGCCGCCCCGGTCCTTCGTCGCCGCGCGCCGATCCCGCAGGGCACGCCGAACTACGTTACCGCTCGCGGCCTGAAGGCCCTGCGTGACGAGCTGGCCCGACTCGACGCGGACGCGGCTCCGTTCGCCATCGCGGCCGGCGAGGCGCGCGCGGCGTGGCGGAGCGAGCTCGAGCACCGAATCGCGACCGCGATCCTCACGGCCCCGCCCGAGCATCGCGACGAGATCCGTCTGGGCGCGACCGTCCGGGTGCGGGATGCCGAGGGTAAGGCTCGCGAGCTGCAAATCGTCGGGGTCGACGAGGCTGACGCTGCCCAGGGTCGGGTGGCGTTCACGTCGCCGCTGGCCCGTGCCCTCTTGGGCCGCCGCGTGGCCGACGTCGTCAGCGTCAGAAGACCGGGAGGGGAAGACGAGCTGACCATCGCGGCGATCGCCTACGAAGACGCCGCGCGCTGACCCGCCTCGTTTCCGGGGAGAGCAAGGGTCAGGAGGGTGGTGAAGAGGACCCGCGGCTCACCCGGCGGCGCGAAATCCCCGCCGAAACAGCGCGTCCGCCGGGGCCCGCACGATGAACGATGTCTCTCAGCGCTTGGCTGCGGTGGCCATGCGCTCGAGCGGCGCGAGCATGCCTTGGTCCCCGTCCTCGTCCGACAGCATCGACTCGGGCAACAGGAAGCGAAACGCCGTGCCCTTGCCGGGAGCCGTCTGGATCTCGATGTGCCCGCCCAGATCGACCACGACGTCGCGGATCGCACGCAACCCCACGCCGCGCCCAGAGGTCATCGTGACGTCCGAGCGGGTAGAGATTCCGCCGGTGAGGAGCGCCGCCTCCAGCTCGGTGCGCGTCCCATGGGGAAGTCCGCGCTCCCGCGCGCGGGCCGCGACCGTCTCCCAATCTATCCCGCGTCCGTCGTCGGCGATCATCACGACCACCCCCGCGCGGTCGCGCTTCACGGAGAGCTCCACGCGCGCGCGCGCCGACTTGCCGGCCGCCGCCCGTTCATCCGCCGTCTCGACGCCGTGATCGACCGTGTTCCGAACCACGTGCGCGAAAGCCGACCAGAAGGAGACCCACTGGCCGGGCGGGAGCCGCAGGTCGGTCGGTTCTCGGATCACGTCGACCGGAGCCTTGCCGAGCCGCTCGGCCAGGCCGCAAACTTGCTTATCCAGCAGGATCAGCCGCTGCGCGACTGGCTCGAATGGCCAGGTGAGCATCCTCTCGATGAGCCTCGCCGGCGCGTGCGCGCGCAGCTCGGCCACGAACGCAGCGTATTCGCCACGATCGATCTCCACCATCGTGCCGCTGGTTCCTCCGTCGCCGAGCTGGTCGCGCATACGGGTGACGTTCGCCCACTGGCTGCGAAGGGACTCCTTCGAGCTCGGCGAGAGCGCTTCCCTCGCGTCGTTGATCCAGGTCTCCAGATCGTGGCAGAGCTCGGACACGCTCTCGATGCCGAAGAGCGCGCAATTCCCCTTCACGGTGTGGATGTGGCGGCGCAGAACCGACAAGTCCCCCTCGCGCCAGCCGACGATGGCATCGACCAGCCCGCTCACCTCGACGAAGAACTGATCCAGCGCGGCGCGATCCGAGCGCGCGTGACGAAAGAGGCTCATCATCTCGCGCTGCCCCCGCTCGGCTCGCTCGCGCGCGAGGCGCGCGGTCACGTCGGTGATGACCACGACCGTCTTGTCCAGCTTGTCACCCTCCATGATCGGGCGATACGCGAGCTCGAAGGTCTTGCCATCCTTGTGCGCCTGGGAGGGCAGCTGCTCGAGGCAGAGCTCGAGGGGCATGATGTCCTCTCGGACCGCCGACCACCCGACCTCGAAGGCCGCGCAGAGACCGGCGTCGACCTGCCCGAGGTAGTCCCAGAACGTCATCGTGCCCGCGGCGGGGCCGAACCAGGTGTCGATCACTCGCGAACGCTCCTCGGACATCACGCCGTCGATGTCCAGGGTGACGAAACCCTGCCCGACGTTGTCGAGCACCAGCCGCACGTCGCGGTTGCGGGCGTTGATGCGCGCCTCGCGCACCTTGATGGCGCTGGCCATTGCGCGGAAGGCGCGCGCGAGCTTCCCGACCTCGTCATTGGTTCGCACCTCCACCTGTCCGGCGCCCCCCTTTTCCAGCTCATTGGCCGCTACCACCAGCTTGCCGAGGGGCTTGACGATCAGCAGTCGCGCCAGCGCCATGAGCACGCCGATCACGCCAAGGCCGGCGAGGCTTGCCAGGATGAGGGTGCTGGCCTGAGCGGACGCGATGGCCTGCCGCTCGCGGCTCAGGGACAACGCGACCACCGCCCGGGCGATGATCCGATCCTCCGGATCGTGGACCGGGGCCGTGACGATCAGCCGGTCGGGTTCGCGCTGGATCCCGGTCGCGGCGCCGGTCTCGCCCGGGATAGCGGCCCTGCCCCGGCGCAGCTCACCGAGCCGACGCGTGCTCCGGCCCGATCGATCGACGGCCCAGACCGCCGCATACTCGACGTCCTGGTTGCCGCCGAGGGTGTCGAGCGCGGCGTGGATCGCCGCCCCATCCTCGAAGATTACCGGTGCAGCGCAGGAGTCCGCGAACAGCCGGGTCACGGCCGAGCCGGCTGCCTCCTTCGCCCGTAGGAGGCTCTCCCGCTGATCGTGGGTCACCTTGAGCGTCGACGCTGCCGCGATGGTGGCGACCACCAGAAAGGTCGCGCCGGCCAGCTTGTTGCCGACCGATTCCATCAGCAGCGACTTGACCTTGGCTGCGCACGATTTCAGCGGCATGGCGGCGCCATTCAGTTCGGAGGCTCGAATGTCGGTGTGGGGGACATGGGCGAAGACCGGCGCTCACCGATCGGGGAAAAAGCAGGAAACCTTGAATCCCGCTCGAATGGGCCGCTCTGGATCACCAATTCAAGCTGCGGCGGGTGGAGCCGACAGATGGTCTCAACCCGATTCAAAGGAAAACCCCAGCAATGAAGACCGTGCTCCTGCCTGTGGTGTCGCTCGCAACCTCGATGGCCCTCTGCGGATGTGGGAGTGGATCTCAGGGCAACCCTCCCGTCGACCACTGGCTCGGCGACAGTCCCCACCTGGCCATCTCCGGCAGCTTTCAAGGCCAGATCTACGACGTCAACCTCCAGGGCGCGGCGGCAGCGGACGTCTTCTGTCATCGCTTCTACGCCCCGCTGGCCGACAACCAGCCCGACGCCAACGGCAACTTCGACACCAGCAAGATGTACTTCGGGATGAAGGAGCTCGGCGGTGTCATCGATCTCGACGGCACTCCGATGATGTTCACCATCTCTTACTGGCGCCACGACGTTGCGGCGGGCACCGACTTGACGGTCATTCCGCGCACTTTTGGCACAGGTATCGCTGACGGCGAGACCTGGTCCGACATCAACGTGTTCGTGCCCGGCACCGACGACCTGTCCGGCATCGAGAGCGCGGCCGCCAGCGGGGTTGTCTCGATGAAGCTCAACACCGGCACGCCGGACGCGAACGGCCTGGTGATCCCGTCCGGCGGGCGGACCGGAGAGTTCATCTCCGACGTCTGGGGACCGAACGACAAGCTGAACGTCTCGGCGACCGCGGATTGTGGCCCCTACGTGGTGGGTCCCTGGATCCCGTCGCGTCTCCTGCCCTAGCGTCCGGAGCCAAGGTGAGGGACGTCGCCCAGAGCGGCATCTGGATCCTTTCCCTGGTCTGGCTGACCGCCTGCCTGAGCCCCCTCGATGCACCGTCGGCGTTCAGCGATCAGGTTTACCTCTGCGGCGCGGAGAACGCAGCGCTGGAGGACGCGGCGCTCGCACAGTGCCGCGACACCGACGCGCAGTGCGAGGGTGTGGTCAGCTTCAGGGGCACGGTCGACGCCCAGCCGGTCACCGTTGGTAGCCCGATAACCCACTCCGGCATCACCGACGTGGGTCGAGCGGACGGCACCACGTCGCGGGAGATCTTCGTCTTCGGTCTGGCGCCCTACTTCACCTTCAGCTTCGACCTGCCAGGGTTCGAGGCTCCGCCCGGGCATACCGCGAGCGGCCTCTTCGTCCCGGTGGAGGGTGTGTGCTCGACCATGACCAACCAGACCCCCTGCGAGCACCCGGTGCTGAACCTGGAGGCGCGAGGCGGGACCTACCTGTCGATAATCAACGGGCTGGTCCGGGACATCCAGATCGAAACCGCCGACGATCTTCAGGTCTACTTCACCGGGGAGCTGGCGCGCGGCGGGAACGTGGAGGGATGCTTCCACTTGCTGGCCCCGCACCCATGAACGGGTCGGTCCGGCGCCTCGCTGTCGCAGCCGCCGTGCTCGGCGTCTGGTCGGGCGGCGTGGCACGGGGCGAGACGCCCGCGGCCCCAGCCGCTCCGTCCGTCCAGGTGGACGGCCGCGATGTCTCGAAGCTCTCCCAGATCGAGGACGCCACGCTCGAGGGGTTGCTCGGGCTCAGCCTGGAGGAGCAGCTGGGTCAGACCGAGTCGGTGTCGCGATCGCGCGAGAGCGTCCTGCGCGCCCCCGCAACCATCACCACCATCGACGCCACGCAGATTCGGCTGTCGGGCGCAAGCACCGTGCCCGACGTGCTGCGCTTCGTCCCCGGGGTCACGGTGGTCCGCAACGCGCCCGGCAACTATGTGGTCTCGCTGCGCGGCACGGGCGGCCTGGCCAGCAACAACGTGATCCTGCTGGTCGATGGCATCCCGCTCAACAACCCGCTCGACGGAACGGTGAGCTGGGACCTGGTACCGCTGCACGTCGAAGACATCGAGCGCATCGAGGTCGTGCGTGGTCCGGTGAGCCCCACCTACGGCGCCGACGCCTATACCGGGGTCATCAACATCCTCACGCGCACCTCGATCGGGCTCACGCCCAGCTACCTCGTGCGCCTGCGCGGCGGCGCCAGCCCGCAGGGCGGCAGCGCCGGCTCGCTGTCGGCGCGCTTTGTGCACATGGGGCCGAAGCTGGAGCTCCGGACCTTCCTGAACGCCGTCCACGATGACGTCGCCGCCGCGCCGGCCAACCCGGCCATACCGGCCACCGCCCCGGCGGGCGATCGCCTGGCCGCGATGACCGTGCTGAGCCTGAAAGTCTCACGGACCAGCAGCGTCTCGCTGGAGATCGGAGGGGTCTGGTCGCGGCGAAGCGGGATGGATCATCTGGTGCTGGATTCGCAGGCGCAGACCCAGCGCCTCCTGTTTGGCCGCGCGCTCTACGAGCTCACCGATCTGGGCGGCCACGCGGGCAACTTTCGCCTGTGGGCGCAATCGATCAACGTCGAGATCCGGGCCCCGAGCACTGCCGAGACCGGCTTCACCTACGATGGCGCCGGCAGCTTGCGCGGCGCGGTGGGGACCGACCTGGTGTTCCCGCTCTCCGGGACCCTTAGCCTGCAGCTGGGCGGGCAAGGGTCGATCGAGCGAATCGAAGCCCCCTTCGTGAATCCCAACGCGAACCGCGCGCTGCGGCCCGCATACGGATTCTACGCCGGCCTCAAGGCATCGCCCTCGCGCGCTCTCGACCTTGTCGTCACCGGCCGTGGCGATCTGGTGCCCATCGCCGCCGAGCTCGAATATTCGTACCGCGCCTCGGCGATCTACCACCGGGACAGCTGGGGGCTGCGCCTGACCGGCGCCAGCGCCTTTCGCACCCCCAGCTACGTCGAGGCTACCGGACGCTTCATCGATCCCGCCAGCCAGCTCATCTTGCTCGAGGGCAGCGACCACATCAAATCTCCCCGCAACACGTCGCTGGAGCTCGGCGCGACCTTCTCGCCCAGCTCACGGCTGACCATCTCACCGACGGTGTACGTCTCGCGGCTCAGCAACCTGATGGTGGAGGACTTCGAGTCCCTGGTGCGCCGGACGTTCCGGAACAGCACCACGCCGCGCACCTTCCTGGGCGGCGAGCTCGAGGCCAGCTGGCGCATCGCCGACACGCTGACCGTCCTGCCTTCGGCGGGGATCCTCCAGTGGCTGGACGGCGCCGGCGAGGGCGACGCCAACGTCGGGGTTCCCAGTCAGAACGCCCGCTTCACGGGCGGGCTCAGGGTTCAGGGCGTCCTCGGCAATGATCGCTGGGGATATGGGGTCGGCGCGACCGTGGCTTCGCCGCGGAGCTACCGCGTCCGCTCCGGCATTCCGCCCATTGTCATCGCCAGCAACATCCCGACCACAGCGTTCGTGAGCGGCGTTCTCGAGCGGCAGCTGGTGGCCGCGCCCTCCCTGTGGGGCTCCGTGCGCATCATCGGGTCGATCCCGGGCAACGCGGTGGAATCGCCGCTTCCGCTGGCGACGCCGATGGGGCAAAGCGCGATCCTGGGCATCGAGTTCAGGCGAGATTGACATGCGCCGCTCCGCCCTGACCCGATATCGTTGGCGCAACATCGCCGCCAGCTTGTTCCTGTGGCCGCTGCTGGCGGTTCATCCCGCCCAGGCGTCCAAGAATCGGAACGCGGCCATCCTGGCGCGCGTCCTCTCGTTCGAGCTCAGCCTCGATGAGCGGGTTGGTCCCTCGGTGGGCGTCGCCGTGATCTACAAGCGCGGCGACCCGGCCTCGGAAGCAAACGCAGAGGAATGGCTGCAGGGGCTCGCGGAGCTCGCGGCGGTCCGGATCAAGGATCGACCCTTCTTCGCGATCAAGGTCGTCTACGCGCCGGACGCGCTGCGCGCCGCGATCGATCAAGGCGGGATCGATGTGCTGCTGGTCGCCGATGGGCTGACGGCGGAGTCCGAGGTCATCGCCAAGCTCGCGCGCGCCAAGCATGTGCTCACCGCTGGCAACGCCGCCTCCTACGTGGAGAGAGACATGACCCTGTGTGTGACCGAGCAGGGCGGAAACATCAAGATCATCGTGAACCTCAACGCCGCGCATCTCGAGGGGATCCGGTTCAGCAGCAGCCTGTTGAAGCTGGCGACGATCATCCGTTAGGGCCCGCCTGGAGGCCGCAGCGCGAGCACCCGAGCACCCCTCCCAGGTTGCTCGTCGACGTCTGCGCGTGACGATCGCGTCCGTCCGGACGAGGGGTGCCGCCGCCCGCCACTCGAGTCTGACGAGAGTCCCTTTAGAATCGCATAGACTAGAGAGCGAGGGGCCCCGCCCCTCCGGGCTTACCCTTGCGAATTCTCACTGTGACGCTGTTCTGCCTGTTGCTCGCCTCGCAGCAGTCTTTTGCTGAGGGCAACTCTACGCCCCAGGCGCTCTATCAGAGCCAGAAGAAAAGCGTGGCCCTGGCGCTGGCGCTGGAAGCTCTCTGTCCGGTCGCAGGAGCTGGTGCGTTCTACTCTGGAGACAACGACAAGGCGACCGTGCTGGCCGTCGTTAGCGCCGTCAGCGCCGGCGCGGCAGTGGGCTCGGCCTTCTATCTCGTTCATCTTTCTCATCAGAGTCCCAGCGGGGTCGAGCATGTTCTGTCCGACCTGGAGGGCGGCACCGCCTGGACCGTGCTGGTGGTGGGCGGCGTCATCTACTTGTTGACGCGGATTTCAGGTCTATCGCTCGCGCCCGACGCTGCAACGTCGTTCAACGTCGATCTGCAGCAACGACTCGGGGTTCGGCCCACCGAACCCTTGCTGCCGTCCCACGCTCGAGCGACGGGGGCCTCGCTGATCTGGCGGTTCTAGCAGAGCGCTGTTGGCCGGCGTCTCTCCTCTCCCCTACGCGATCGCGCGCACCACCCCGCCGTCGACCCGCAACGCGGCTCCGGTAGTCGCCGATGCGCGGGTGCTACAGACGTAGACGATCATCGCTGCGACCTCGTCCGGGGTGGCGAATCGTTTCAGCAGCGACGACGGCCGAGCGGTCGCAAAGAAGTCGCGCACCACCGCGGGCGCGTCGGAGCCGCGCGCCGCCGCCATCTGAGTGACGAACTGCCCAACTCCTTCCGATGCGGTCGGTCCCGGCAGCACGCTGTTCACCGTGACACCGGTGCCCGCCAGCGTTTCGGCCAATCCTCGCGCGACGGCCAGCTGTGCGGTCTTGGTCACCCCATAGTGGATCATCTCACCTGGGATCTGCAGCGCGGACTCGCTGGAGATGAAGACGATCCGTCCCCAGTTGCGAGCGCGCATTTCGCGCACGTAGTGCCGCGCCAATCGAACGCCGCTCAGCACGTTGGTTTCGAAGAAACGCATCCAATCGTCGTCCGTGATGTCCGCGAACGGTTTCGGCCCGAAGATTCCCATGTTGTTGACGAGAACATCGACATCGGGAAGGTGAGCGATCAAGGATCGGCAACCCTCGCTGCCGCTGAGGTCCGCGGCGATACCGTCGACGGTCGCGCCGGGCGTCTCCCGTTTCAGGCGATCGACCGCCGCAGCGACGCGGGGCTCGGTTCGGCCGTTCACCGTCACGTGTGCGCCCTCAGTGGCCAATGCGCGGGCGGTCGCCAGCCCGATGCCAGCCGTCGAGCCAGTCACCAGTGCTCGCTTTCCCTTGAGTCCGAGATCCATGGCGTCTTTCCCCCTGCCGTGACGTCGTGCCTCGGCGCGACGATCGTGCCCTAGAACCGGGACATCGCAAGGAAGTCGCGCGACGTGTCCGACGTGGCCAGGTCGCTGCCGCCGGAACGGGCAGCGAGGGGGCACCCGGCCGGTCCAATTGCTGCGATTGACCGCGAGGCAGTCGTCGACCAGGCCATCTCCATGTGGAGAGTGACGGCCATCGCGTTCCAGTCACAATGCCGGTCACCGGGGTGTGACCGCGAGCGCGATCGGTGCCGCGTGGCAAATGAGTTGGGGCGGAGCCAAAACGCGACGTTACGATGATTTGCACAATTGCGGATTGACATTGTGGTCCGCCGGCGCCATGGGTCATCGCGACAACGGGCGGAACGGGTGATTGCGTCCGGCGCCGTTGTGCAAATCACGCTTGGGGAGCGGAAGGACGCCAAATGATCGGATTGGCGAAGGGCGAGTGATCTTTGTTGTGCGCGATGGTGGCGTCGTTGGCAAGCAGCTTCGGGGAACCGGGGTCGGCGCAGGCAAACCAACTACCGAAGGAGAACGTGATGGTTCCAATTGCTCGAAACAGAAGGCGATCGTTTTCATTGTCGTTGACCACACTCGGCGTTGCGGGCGGCATCGTCGCCGGGGCGTCGACGCCGGTGTGGGCGGGTTGGTCAACGCCCGTCCAGCCGCCGGCGGCCTGTCTTGCCCCCTCGGGGAGCGGCCTGGTTCCGAACCTCGCGCTCAACGGGAATGGCTTGTGGGCACTGGTCACGGAGCAGTTGATGGTCGGCGTGATCGTCTGCACGAGCAGCGACGGCGTGAATTGGACGGGGCCGACCGTGATCGGCCAGGGTGTTGCGCCAGCGGTTTCCGTCGCACCTAACGGCAAGATCGTGGTCGTCTGGCAGGGCGGAACGGGGACCTCACCCGACGAGGAAGCCGCCTACAAGCTCCCCGGTGGGAGCTGGACGGCTCCCGTCGTCCTCGACAGCAGCCCCGCCGGTCATCCGCTCGTCAGCATGGACGGCTCGGGCAACGCGATCGCCGTCTGGGCCCCGAACAGCGGTTTCGCGAAGACCGCCAGCCTGCCCGCGACCGGCAGCTGGAGCGCCACGACGACGCTGGGGGCCAGCTACGGACTCGGCTTGGCCACGAACTCCAGCGGACAAGCGATCGTCGGCGTGAGGAACGGGCACGACGGGCCCATCCTGGCGTTCTCCGGCACGATCTTGGGCGGCCTCGGCGCTGGCGTCAATCTCGCGGGAACGTACGGGACCGCCATTCACCCGATTCACATCGCCATGAACGCCGCTGGCGCGGCGGCGATGGACTGGGAGTCGGACGGCGGCTCTGTCATCGCCCTACGCGGCACCGGCGGAACGTGGGGGACGCCCGTCGCCTGGGAGGTAGGCAACCACCACGGCATCGGCACGGCGATCGACAACACCGGCAACGTCATCGTGGCGTTCGGCCAATACACCGGTCTCGGCAACCCCGTTCCGGTGTACGGCGCGCTCCACCCGGCCGGCGGAAGCTGGGGACCGGCCACGCTCCTGTCATCTCTCAGCGACCTCGGGAACCCGTACGTGGCGGGCGACTCCGCGGGCACCTTCGTCGTCGCCTGGAAGAACAGCTCCTCGACCATCACGGCCCTGACGATACCGCCCGGCGGCGGGCTCACGGGGACCACCGCCGTCGTCAGCCCCGGCACCGTCTATCAGCTCACGATGATCCCGGGCCTCGGCGTGATGTTTACGACGAGCGGCGTCGCGAAGGAATCGGTGAACTGACCGTCAAGATCGCTGCCCTCATCCAGGCGCCGCAAAGCTCGCGTTCTACGCATTCCTGGAGACCGACGTTGCGCTCCAAGCACCCCTCCCGGGTTGCTCGTCGACGTCTGCGCGTGAGGATCGCGTCCGTCCGGACGGCCAGCGTCCCGATTTCGGACGGCCGGCGACGAG
>CAZNCQ010000009.1:37435-66643 GCA_964571275.1 uncultured Myxococcales bacterium | reverse complement strand
GATCCAGGTAGACGATGCCGATGTCGGGGAAGTGCTGATCGGGCGTGTAGCTCGGATGGATCTCGAACGAGTCCGCCTTGGCCCACGACGACGGCTGGCCGGGTGCGGGTATCACCAGACCATTCTGGTCCTCGGTGAGCAGGGCGAAATCGGCATCGAAGGTGTCGCCGTAATAGACGAAGAGCTGACCGCTGAAGATATCGGGGAGGCAGTGCGCGGCGGTCGCGACGACGCGCGGGGCAAAGTAGCCGCCCGAACAGGTCCGCGTGCCGATCGAGCCGTTCGCCAGCACCACGCGCGCGAACAGCATCACGACCTCGTTGCGACCCCCGAGGGTCGACGGTCCGACGATCGCTTCACGAGACGCTTCGACGACTGGGTCGGCAGTCTCGCCGCAAGCCGCGGCTGTGAACATCCCCAACGCCACGAACACGGTCCCGTTAAGCTTCATTGAGTCTCCTCGAAAACGAGCGCCATCCGCGCCCGGCGCGGACCTTAGCCCGAAGTCAGGACACTGTGGGATATATCACGATCGGTTTTCCGACGAGACGTGCGGTGGAGCGCCATCGAACTCGTCGGTTCGAACTGATATCCCGCTGTGGCCCATGTCGCCCGCGACAAGGCAGCGCCGCGACGGTACGCTGAGTTGATGCATGTTCGGTCTTCGGTCCTTGCCGCATGCGCGGCGTTGCTGGCGGCGCAAGGCGCGCCCGATGCAATGGGCGTCCGACAGGATCGGCGACTGCTGGCTCGCTCTGCGGATGGCAGCAGCGCGCTCTACGAGGTGCGCGGGTGGGGACCGGAAGGCGGCGGATCGTTGACCTACCGCATAGAAGGCAAGCCCCGTCGTAAGGTTGTCGAGTTCCTGGTCTCGTCGGACTTCAGCCCGGGCGGGAACACTCGGCCGCAGCTGGTGCCGGTCGACACCTGCGAGGAGCGCCTGAACGCATTGAGGGCGGAGTTGGCAAAGCGCGCTATCCGCGGGGTAGCGGTCAGCCTGGAACGCTGCCGCACGCCCGATCGCGACGGCCTGGTGACGGTCGCGACGATCCCGCGATAGCGCGGGCAGACGCATTGCAAAGAATCAAAGTGAGGCGACCGGATCGCGTTCGGTCGGAGCGACGTCTGTTCGACCTCGGCCTCAGTGCACCAGCAGGACGGCATTCTCGTTGAAGTCGCTGACCATGATGTCGCCGTTGGGGAGCACGGCAAGGCCCTCCGGGCGGTTGAGGCCGCCGGGGAGTGGGCCAGGTTGCACCTTCGCGTGACCGGCGACGCCCACCGGCGTCGTCACCTGACCGCTGGTCAGATCGATCTGGCGGATGGTGCTGTTGCCCGAATCGGCGACCAGCAGGCGCCCGTGGCCGTCGTACGCCAGGCCCGTGGGAACGCGAAAGTGGGCGGCGGTGCCGACGCCGTCGTCGCTGCCCGGCGCACCGAGGGCCCCCGCCAGGGTGGTCACGGCGGCAGTCGCCAGCGAGATCCTCCGGATGACGTGTCCCGCACGATCGGACACGTAGAGGTTGCCGCTGTCGTCGGCGGCGAGGCCGGGCAGTCGATCGGTGCCTGCGGCCACCGATCCCGCGGCGGCCCAGGTCACCACGTTACCCGTCGTCAGATCGATCTTCCGCAACTCGGTGCCCCGCAAGTCGGTGACGTACAAAAAGCCGTCTTTCACCAGGGCGGAGGTCGGGAAGCTGAAGCGGGCGGTGGTCGCCGGCCCGTCGACGGCGCCGGCCGTCCTGACAGCACCCGCGAACAGGCTGACCAGGCGCGTGGAGAGTGCGACCTTCCGGATGGTGTTGTTGAAGGCGTCGGTGACGAAGAGGTTGCCAGCACCATCCAATGCCGGCCCGCAGACGGGGTAGCCACCCGCCACCCGGAAATCGAAGCGCGCTGCTGCGCCCACGCCATCGTCGCTGCCGGACATGCCTGCCGTACCGGCGAGGGTGCTGACCATGCCGCTGGTGAGGTCGATCTTTCGCAGCGTCTGGTTTCCGGCGTCGGCGAGGTAGACGGAACCGGCGCCGTCGCTCGACAGGCCGGACGGACTCTTGAACAGCGCGGCGCTGCCGGCTCCGTCGGTGCCGCCGGTGGTGGGCGCGGTCCCGGCGATCGAGGTGACGCTGCCGGTCGCGGGGTTGAGCAAGCGGACACGCGTGACGTCGGTGAGATAGAGCCCGGTCGAACCTCCGCTCGCCACCCAGACCACGCTGGCGAGGTTGGTGAAGCGTACGGCAGCGCCGGAGCCGCCGGTGGTTCCTGTCGTACCGGGCGATCCGGCGAGCGTGGTGACCACCCCGCTCGAGAGCACGATCGACCGCAGCGAGGAGTCGTCGGCGACGTACAGCACCCCGGTGCCGTCGTAGGCGAGGGCGTTGACAGAGAAGAAGCCCGCCGCGGCTCCCACGCCGTCACCGGTAGCAACGGCGCCGCCCGCGATGGGCGTCACCGCGCCGGTGGTGATGTCGACCGCCATGACCAGGTTGCCGTCGCTGGCAAACACTGTGGACCCGGGCCCCATGCCGAGGGTCCTCAAGGGTCGCGCCGTGGTCACCGGCAGCGTGGTGACCACGCCGGCGGTGGTCACCTTGCGGAGACCAGCGCTGTCGGTGAGCAGCAGCGTCCCCTGACCATTGCCGGTGAGCGCGGCCGTGAACCCGAAGCAGGCGCCCGCGCCGGTCCCATCCTGCGGCGTGGCGCAACCGGCGCTGCCGGCCAGAGTGGTCACGGCGCCGGTTGACAGATCCACCCGCCGGACCAAGTTGCCGCCGTCGCCGACGTAGAGGGCGCCATGGTCGACCACCAGGCCCTCGGTGAAGGAGAAGCGCGCAGCCGAGCCGGTCCCGTCGGCGTTGCCCGACTCCGTGGGCGAGCCGGCGATGGTGGTCACGCGTGCGGTCGCCAGCTCCATCTTGCGAATGGCGGAGCCATCCTCCACGAAGAGGTTTCCCATCCCGTCGGTAGCCACCCGCTGGAGCAGCGCGAACCGCGCCTCGGCGCCCACACCGTCGGCATTTCCCGGCCCGCCCACCGTGCCGGCCAGGATCTGCAGCGTGCGCACGGGAGGCTCGGCATCGGGCGTCGCCGCGTCGGCCGTCGCCGCGTCGGGCGAGCCGACCGCGGCGTCGCCACCTCCGCTGTCCACTCGTGCGGTGTCGCCGTTCACGGCGTCGCGGGTTCCATCGACGTCGGACGCCGCGTCACCGCCGGCGTTGTCCGCTGCGCCGTCGACCGGTACATCCGTGGCGGCGTCGGGACCGGCGCGATCCGCGCCAGGCGCATCGCCACCATCGACGCCAGCCGTTGCGTCCTTGGACGGAGCACCGTGGCTGCTGTCGCCGCAGCCCGACAGCAGGACCATCGGCATTGGGAGCAACGCGACGACGGCCGCCGCGCGGAGACACTGGAAGATGTTCATTTGGCCAAGGCGCATAGGGGCACCACATTAAGAGAACGACATCGCGGTTGCCGGCTTATTTTTTCAAACACGTCTACTTTTCGTTCGACGCTGCTGGCGGGCTCTTCGACGCGGTTGATCGATCCGATCCGCGCTGGATGGGCGGCGCACGCAAACTCGCGTCATCTCACGACGGCGATACGATGCCTCCATTTCGGGGAGGCCTTCCGCGTCACATCGCCGGTACGATAGCGCGATCGACGGACGTGACCTTCGCTCGCGCGCCGAAACCGCCCCTTTACGGAACGACGCCGACCGCGTCCACCACCAAGGTGCCGCTGACCACCTTCACCTGGACGGTGTGTGAGCCGGCGCCGAGCCCACGAAGCGTGAACGTTTGATAGAGCTCCGCCGACGCCACGGTGCTGGCCGATGAATTGACGATCTGACCGTCGACCGTGACTTCGAGCTTCGCCGTCCCGCCGTTCGGCCCCAGGATGTCGAAACCGCTGCCCGTGAACGTGTACTGGAGCGTGGCGCCAGCTCCCTGGCTGGTCGACAGAGAGCGCTGGTAGTCATACATGCTCTGGCCGTTCTGGTGCGCCCAGGCGCCGCCATAAATGAGCTTTGCCGCGGGGACCGTGGACAGGTCCATCATCTCCAGGTCGTCGACGAGCTCGGAGTAATACGAGGGAGATCCGGCAATCGTCTCGACCTTCAAGTTGTCGAAGCGCGTGAAGTAGTAGCCGCTGGCCAGATCGACCCGACCCGACAACCTGGGCCTCGGATCGGTGAAGGTCGCGAGCGTCACGCCGTCCAGATAGGCGGTCACCTCCGCGTCAACGGCCTGGAGAGCCAGCGTGTGCCAGGTGTCGAAGGCGGCGTTGAATCCCGAGAGCGTCACGCCGCCCGAACCGCTGACGACGTTTCCGCTCGCCACCGCGCTGCCGTCGACGAGCAGCTGCCAGCTCCCGTCGAACGAGAACTTCAGAAAGTAGGGGGTGCCGTTCATGTTGTGCGAGCTCGCACCGCCCTGCTGCCGGACGCCGAGCGCGGCGTAGTTGCCCCCGTTCTGGGTGCTGTCGTTCTCGAATGAGACGTCGACGCTGGCCTTGTAATCGAGCCAGCGGTTGTCGCCGATGCCGGTGATGGGATCGCCGCTGTTCCAGGTGCCGCCGAGCCCCATGACCGATTGATCCAGTTGCTGGCGCAGGACGTAGTTGCTGGAGCCGCTCGGGAGATAGGCTTCGAAGGCGCCGTTGCGATCGCACACGTAGCGCGGAATCACGCTCTGCGTCCCGCCGCGAGACGCCACATAATCTTCGGTCCCGGTGATCTGCGCGCCCGCTCCGATGACGGGGACGGTCCGGGCGGAGTAGTCGAAGTCATCGGCGTAGAGGATCGTGTCCGAGTCGTCGTGGCCCGCGCCGGTGGCGTCGGTGTCGAGGACGGTGCGCGCGCCCTCGACGGGCAGCGGGGCGTTGAAGTCCTGGTTCGCGTGATTGACCAGCGTCGTGGCCGTCATGACCGAGTACGGCTTGACGGTGATGGTGTAGACGCCGCTCGCGTCGGGAGACAGCGTGCAGAAATACCTCATGTAGTTGCTGTTGAACGCCGTCCCCGTATCGGCCGCCCGGGTTTCCCACAGCTCGAGGCTCGGTGCGCCCGAATAGGCCATGTTGGCGGTCTGGACCGAGTAGGTTCGCGCGGTCTCGCTGTCGTTCATCAAGACGACGGAGAACTGGCTCTTGTCGGGCGCAGCGAGCGTCATGTAGCTGGGCGTGCCGTTCCGCCCGTTGACCGGGTTGGTGCCCGCCGCGCCCGTATAGCTGGACTGGGGGACGACCCGCCAGATTCCCGCGGTGTTGTCCGGGCTCTCCCAGCCGGTCTTCGCGAACCAGCTGAAGTGCCTGAGGACGTCGAGGCCGGCGTCATAGTGAATCCAGCCCGACCAGGGATCGCGCGCGCTGAGCAGCTCCTTGAACGAGAATTGCCCGCCCTCGTAAAACGAGCCGATGGCGGGCTGGTAGACGAAATGGGTCCGCCGCGAATCGACGAAGCCCTTGATGATCGTGTTGCCCATCTCGAGTGGGCTCCCGGCTCCACCGATTCCCGTGCCCGCGACCGTGGGATCCTTCGTGTTGTTGAAGGGACGGAAGGCCGTGTTGCCGAAGGTGGCCTGCGCCTCGCTGTTCCAGACCTGCATGTCGAGCCGCTCCGCCAGCGTCTTGAAGTCCCCGGCGCCGTCGTCGTCGGTGTTGTAGTGGTAGCCAGCGACCGAGACGGCGCTCCGCAAAGTGGCGTCGCTGACCATCTCGTCGCCGAAGGTTCCAATCCCGGCCTCGTCGGAGATCACGACCTTGATGCCGTTGTAGAGCGCTTGCTCGTCCGCGCTGTCGAAGCCCGTGGTGTCCGCCTGCACGCGAGCCGCGTATTGCTCGGTCCAGATCAGATCGGCGGCGCTCTCGTTGACCCCGGGGTTGACGTAGTCGACCATGTACCCGTAGTCGCGATACGCCGCCAGGATCGTGTCCTTGTACCAGGTGTAGATCTGATCGTTGTTGCTCGCCCAGGCCGGCGCGTTCCAGCGCAGGATGCTCACCTTGAGGTTGGGGTTGACCTTCTTGGCGTCGGCGGCGAGCTGGAAGCCGGGATCCCGCTTCACGTTCGCCGGTTCGCTCGCCAACCGCATCGTGGCCGGGTCGGGGCCGGTGGAGTTGTTCCGATCGTTCCCCATCTCGATCTTGACGTGCGTCATGATCGGGTTGCTGCCGCCGAACAGGATCTTCAGCAACTGGGCGTACTGGTCCGGGTGTTCGGACTTGTAGTCCATCAGCAGCTCACTGGTGCCGTTGGCGCTGAGCACACCGAAGCCCTTGAAGGTGAGACCGTTCACGTTGCCGCTCGCGATGTCGTTGCCGTCGAGCGAGATGCTGGTCGCGGTCCCATCCACCACGGCCGCTTCGCACGCGACCGGAGGGACGGAACCTCCCGCCCCGCCGACGCCCGCGGTCGCGTCGATACCGGACGACGAGCGCTTCCCGCAAGCCAGCGAGATCACCGTGAGAGAAACGGCCAGGTAGGACGACCCTCGGCTGAGCATCGTGCGTCCGGAATAGTAGACGCTCGGCGACGAACGTTGTGGAAAAAGATGAGCCGAATTTGGTAGGCGCGCGCAGATTTTCGCGCGGACTTCAAGGAGTGGTGCGCACGTTGTCGAGGTACGATGTGCCTCCACCGTTGAAGAAGACCCAGATTGCCTGCGCACTGCTGGTGTCGGCCGGCAGCGACCCCAAGCAACCGGTCGTTGAAGCGAAGAGCGTCGCCAGGTTGACGTCGACGGTGGTGCTGGTGTTGGCGTTGATGAAGCCGAAGTCGGTCTGACACCAGTGGAAGTCACTGCCGACCTGCAGCGCCACGGATTGAGATGTGCCGGCGGTCGTGGTGGTGATGTCGAACAACATGTGCCCGACGCCGGCCAAGGCGAGCGGCAACGGCGGCACCGGAGCGGGACCGAACCAACCACCGGCGGCGCTGGCGTCGATGCGCAGGCTGTGCGTGCCTTCGGTTGCGAAACTGGTGCTCTGCACCGTCGTCCCCGCCCCCGCGTTGAAGGACGCCGCCGCCCAGGAGTCGGCGCCGTCTTCGAACCCGTAGATCGCGGCGCCAGCCGGCGCCTTGGGCGTGACCCGGACGTTGTCGAGATAGGACGTGCCGCCGCCGTTGAAGAACACCCAGATCCTTTGCACCGAACTGGTGTCACCGGGCAACGATCCCAGGCACGACGTAACCGAGCTCAGAAGCGTGGCCAGGTTGACGTCGACGGTCGTGCTGGTGCCGGCGTTGATGAATCCAAAATCGGTCTGGCACCAATGAAAGTCGCTGCCGACCTGCAGCGCCACCGACTGCGACGTTCCCGCGGTCGCCGCCGTGATGTCGATGAGGACGTGGCCCACATTCGCGAGCGAGAGCGGCAATGGAGGCGTCAGGGCCGGACCGAACCAGCCCCCCGCGGTGGTCGCGTCGACGCGCAGGCTGTGTGGGCCCTCCGTTGCGAACAGCGTGCTCTGCTCGACCGCTCCGGCGCCGGCGTTGAATGAAGCGGGCCCCCATCCGTCGGTGCCGTCTTCGAAGCTGTAGAGCGCAGGCCCCTGAACCGTCACCACCAGGCTCGCGGGATGAGAGACCCGGCCCCGGGTGTCGCTCACGACGTAGGGTGTGCTCGCCGTACCCGAGAAGCCGGTCGCGGGCGTGAAGAGCACGCTTCCCCCCGGCTGGAGAGCATAGGTACCGAAATCGGTCGCGAATTGGGTCTGCTGGCCCGTCGTCGCCGGGTCGAGATCGATCGAATCGGGAACGAGCGTCGCGCCACCGTACGTGATGTCGTCCGGCAGCGGAGACAGCGTGACCGGCGTGTTCTCGGGGGTTGCGGCGCGATCATCGTCGGCCACCGGTGAGAAGTCGAAGGGCGGCAGGAACCGCATCAATCTGGCGAAGTTCGTGAACGTCGTACAGACCGGGCTCGGACAATACAGCGTGAAATGGTCGTAGTCCGGGTAGAGCGTACCGTCGTCTTGCTTGTCGGCGAGCATCCAGAACAAGGCCCCACCGCCGCCTTCTTCTCGCACCGCGTCCGTCCACTGCTGATAGATCGGGTTGCGGATCGACTTATCCATGATGGCGAACTCCCCGAGGAGTACACGTTCGTGAATGCGACGACCATCACGAATGTGCCGCTTGATCCAGTCGACCCCGAAGGATGCCGGCTTTCCCCAGTTGTCCGGATACAGGTGAAACGACATGGCGTCCATGGCAGGCAAATCGGCCAGCGCCAGGGTGTCGACGCCCTCGCCGCAATTCTCGGTGAAGTCGGTCGCGCCGGCGATGCAGTAGAAACCTTCGTCGCCCGCCGATAGCATGTGACGGTGGTCGATCCGCTTGATGAACCGGCTGACCTCGTCGGCCCAGCTGATCAGGGTTTGCGTGTTGCAGGTTGGCGACTCCGGATACACGCCGAACGCCCGGCAGCGGGGTTCGTTGGCCAGCTCCCACGCCATGATAGTGGCGTCATCCTTGTATTTCACCCCGGTATAGACGTTCGTTCGGTTGAGCAGATGCTCGATCCAGGCGTGATACCACCCTCGAATCGTCGGATCGGTGTAGAAATCGTCGTGGAATTGACCGCCACGCCAGCGGACATATTGATCCATTCCGCCAAAGGCATTCCAGTTATTGACGAACGGAATGATGACTTTCAGCCCGAGGAGACCCGCTTTGTAGATCACGTAGTCGAGGTGCTCGAGACCGCTTGGGCCGTCGTTGAACGCCGGCGCTTGCCCGTTCAAGTACTGGAAATAGACCCCGTTCTTGATGCCGTCGACCGAGCCGGTGCCGTCTTGGTTTCCGATCTCGAGTGAGCCCCAGAGGCGGACGACGCTGAAAGAACTGGTCGCAGCGCTGTTGAGAACGCTGTCGACCATGAACGGTGACGAGTACATCAAGTAATAGTTACTGGCTCCGGCGATGCGAAAAGGGCTGCCGGCATGCGAGAGGAGCCGACCGCTACGATGAACGAAGTGTCGGCCCAGTACGTCGGTGTCGCTGCCAGAGTCACCGTCATTGTCGCCGCTCGACGCCGCCCGGACCGATGTGCCGGCGACCAACAGAAGCATGGAAATGCACAAGACACGACTGAGAGCTCTACACATGACCCTTTCCCCCTTTTGCGCGCCTTCTCGACGGTATCGGTGATGCGACCTGGTCGCGGCAAAGCTGGTGTTCGTAAACTGAACGGGAGCGACCGCTTATCTTCCAGCGAAGTTTCGAGCTCGGCGGTACGTAAACGTCGTTTGACGGCGCGTTTCGAACGAAAGGAGATTCAAGGGGATCGTGACGGCGTGGAGGATGACGCCCCTCAAATGGTCCCGTCTCACGAGCGTGCAATTGCCGTATCGGCCGAAGCCGCGATCTCGAGCCTCACAGGCTCGCGCAGCAAAGCACGCCGCCCATCGTGCCCGGGGCACGGGACGGAACGTGAGTGGCGTTGACGCTCTCGCGGGTGCCGTCGGTACCGCAGGCCCAGCCGGCGTCGAGGCTGCCACAGAGGTCGTTGCTGGATCTGTCGACGTCGCCACAGGTCCCGATCGCCACCCCCTCGGTGCCACAGCCGAAGAGATCATTGGTGATGGCCGGGTTCGCCTGGCAGCCCACCGCGCAGCTGGCGTTGGTACAGCTCGGGCCCGTCAACGTGCCGCTGGGCTCCGCGCACTCGAAGCAGCCGGTGCTGCCGATCGCCGCTGCGAAGAACGAGCTCGGCGGCCAGGTGGTCGCGGCACAGCCGTCGGTTTGAGCGGGGGAGGTGAGCCCGCCGGACGCGCGCGCGATCACCTCGCCACCGGCGCAGATGTGCCATCCCGGAGCGCAGAGATCGGCCGCCGAGCAACCCGTTCCGTTCGGATTCGAACCGCTGTTGCCGTTCTGCGCGCAGGTGACGCTGGTCGTTCGCAGCGGTGAGGGAAACACGCCGCCGAAGCCCGCCGCCCCACTCTCGCCGTCCCATCCGCCCGCGCAAGCGGCGATGGCCGGAAACGTCGCCTGGCTCTGGAATCCTTCGCGCGTCCCGTCGGCGCAGCCGACGCCCGCCGTGGACGGAGCGACGCACACGCCACCGGAGCAGATCTGCGACGGCGCGCAAGCCGTGCCGCATGTGCCACAGTTGTTGAGGTCGTTGCCAAGCACCACGCACTGGGTTCCGCACTGAGTTTGATCGGAAGCCGTGTTGCACGCGGGGACGCACGATCCACCCGAGCAGACTGGCGTTGCACCGGAGCAAGCGCGACCGCACGTGCCACAGTTGTTGGTGTCGGCCGTGAGGTCGACGCAAGCGGTGGCTGGGGCCACTCCGCACGACGCCGACTTCGGCGGCTGGCACCCGCAGGTACCGTTCGCGCAGGTGGCGCCGGCGACCGTGCACCGCAGGCCGCACGCGCCGCAGTTGTTCCGGTCGACCGCCAACGCCGTACATTGGCCGTCGCAGCAGCTCTGGCCAGCCGTGCAGGCCGCACAGGGTGACAGCACCACGAACGGCGCGAGAACCGGAGGCGCGGCGACGAACGTGCTCGCGGCCCCTGCGTCATTCGACAGCGCGACGTCGAGCGCGCAAGCCTCGCTCCAGTCGCTGGTCACGCCGATCGATTGGCACGTGGCGGCCGCCGCCTGGAGCTGATCTGCCGGCAGACTCGCGCTCGTCTCGACGTCGGTTGGAAAGTTCAGGTTCGTGATGTCCGGGCTCTCGGTGTTCTCCCCGATCGGGTAGTCGAACAGCGACGATGCGTCGGTGATTCGCCACGACTGCGCGTACGTCTTGTAAAAGAGGCTGAATGGCGCCGGCGTCGTGATGACGGTCGAACCGTCGCGCGTGACCAGATCATCGCTCGGATCACCATTGGCGTTTCCAAACAGCCCGGCCACATGGGCAAGCCTGTCCGTGGCGAGGAACACCTTCACGCTCATGTAGAAGCCATTGAGCGTCACCCGGACCTGGCTGTTGTCGCCATACACGATCACGTAACCGCTCGCCGTGCTCCAGACGCTGCCACCGCCTGCCGGCAGCGACGTCGCTCCGGACGCGAACGTCATGGCAACACCGTCTTCGGTCGTCGTTCCGTCGAGGTAGATGCCCAGCCGGTCACCGCCGACCCGGATCGCCACCCCCACGATCACGGCCACGTTCGAAGCGTTGAGCTGGTGCGTGCGCGCCTGGACCTCCAAGTCGTTGGCGCTGGTCGAAACGCACAGCGTCTCCTCGCCCCACGCTTGATTGTCGTAGCGCGTGCCATCGAACGTCACGATGTGCGGATCGCCCGTGGCCATCGCGACGACGGCTGGCGGCTCCGGCGGGCCGACGGGACCTCCGTTCCCGTCGGTCCCGGCGCTGCTGCCTGCGTCGGCGCCGCTGCCTGCGTCAGCGCCGCTGCCTGCGTCGGCGCCGCTGGCCCCGCCCGTGCCGCCCACTCCGGTGGTCCCGCCGTCAGTGCCGCCGTTGCCGCAAACCCCGGGGATCGGATTGCCGGGAACGCACGCGTGCGTCGTCGGATCGCACATTTCGGCACCGTTGCACGGATTGCCGTCGTCGCATTCATTGTCGGCCACGCAGGCGACGGCCTGGCAGACGTCGTTGATACACGCCAGATGGTCGCCGCAGATCGCACCGTCGCCGAGAGGCATGGGCAAGCAGTCCTGCCCGGTGGGACAGGAAGCGGCCGTCAGGCACGGATCACCGGCGATTGTCGCGCCGACGGGCGGTGCGCCTGCCAGATCCTCGGCGAACGCAGGCGACAGATCTCCGCTGGCAGCGACGTCCAGTTCGCAATCGCTCATCCAGTCGGTCGAGACGCCGTTCGCCTCGCAGACCACCGCGGCCGCGGCGCGCACGTCTGCTGGAAGGAACTGCGCGGCGGCGAGCTGGGTCGGAGATGTGCACTGCGTGGGTGCGCCGGGCGTCGGGTCGAACAGCGAGCCGTTGGGCAACACACACCAGCTCTGCGCGAACACACCGTACAACGATTGAAAGGGAGCTGGCGAGCCGCTCAGCGTGATCGATCCGTCGCGCGTGACCAGATCGTCACCGGTGCGGCAGTTTGCGTTGCCGAGGAGCCCGGCGACGCCGCCCGTGGTCCGACCCAGGCGCGGCTGGGACAGGATCACGATCACGTCCAGCGAGTCCTCGAACGGGCTGACGCGCAGCTCGGTGCCGTCGGGCCAGACCGCTTTGAACGAGGATCCGGATCGTTGGATCTGGCCGCCGCCGTTCAGGTGCGTCGATCCCGCCGCGAGGGTCGTCGCGACGCCGTTCACGTGAACCGATCCGTCGACATAGAAGATCACCCGATCGCCCGCGATCAGCGCATCGACGGCGATGTTGACCGAGACGTCCGTGCGCGTGCGCCAGGGTGCGGTGGCGATCTGGATCTCGAGGCCGTCCGAATCGTCGTGGACCAGCGTGTACGCGCCGGCGCCCTGCATGTCGTATTGCAGGCCGTCGAAGGTTCGGAGATGGACGTCACCCGAAGCGATGCCGAAGTTGCAGGGGAAATAGGCCGTCCCTCTGGTCGCGCCGCTGGAGATCACGAACGGCCCCAACCCCTGCCAGCGGGTGTAACTGGTGCTCGTCGTCCCTGTCCACGAGGCGTCGAACACGTCCACGCCGCCCGAGCCCGCGAGCGCAAACGAAACCTCCGCGCCACCGAGGAAGACGTCGTCGAAGACGAGGTAGCCGCCCGCGGCGATGGTCGTGCCACCGGGGATGGTTGTCGTGTGTTCTCCCTGCGAATCCGAGCTGTGAATGAGTCCGAACGAAAGATCGATCGTCGTATCACCCGCGTTGTAAAGCTCGATCCACCCGTCGGGTTGGCCAGAGTCCGAGACGAACCCGACCTCGTTGAGCTTGATTGGGGACGTCTCGTCCTCGGTTGTCGCAACGGGGCCGATCGGGGGAGCGGCGCCGCAAGTGACCTGCGCCGACGCGGCGTCCGCGCAATCACCATCCGAGACCGTCACCGTGACCTCGAACGTGCCGGCCGCCGTGCAGGTGAAATCCACGACGGAGGTCTGAGCACCGCTCAAGCTGCCCCCGGTCGCCGTCCACATGAACGTCAGCGGTCTGGGACCGTCCTTGTCGCTCGCCGTTGCCGTCAGCTCGATCGCGTCGCCGCCCACCGTTCCGCTCGCCGTCGGTATCGACGCCGAGTCGTCAATCTCGATCGTGGGACACGTGTTATGGCCGTGGGGATGACAGTTCGCGGGTCGATGGCGGACGAAGCGGAACTTCTTCCTGTGGCCCGGCCCATATCCGTTGGTGAGATTGGACTGCCGAAGCGCAATCCCAGACGAGGGCGCGACGCTCGGATCGCGCAATCCTCCGCAACCCTCGAACACCATCGCCGCCAGAGTGACACATCCCACAAGCGCGCTCCGCGCGCCCCACGCCGTCCACATCCATCCCATGGCGGCGCACTATATCGGAATCAACATTCTGTGAATAGCCAACAATCCGGCAACACCTTCATGTCGGATCGGTTCGATCGCCACGCCGCCAACGAGCATATAGAGTTTCGGCATGACCCTGCGACACCGCATTGCGAACTCCACCGCGCCTCTTCTCGCGCTCCTCGCGTTAGCAGCGGCAACGGCCTGCAACTCGTCGCTGCCGAAGGGAACGGACGGCGGAGCGGGTGGCGAGCGCACCAACGGATCCGGGGATGGCGCGGTCGATCAAGTCGCCGGAGAAACCGGTGGTCGCAGCGGCGCGGGCACCGGCGGAGTCGGAAATGGCGGTGGCGGATCCTCCGGGGCCGGCGGTTTTACGACGTCGGGAAATGGAGGAAGCGGAGGAAACGCGGGAGGCGGAGGAGGAGTGGGAGGCTGCCGCGCGTCCGTCAGCGGAACGGTGATGGACCCAGCGGGCGTCGCTCCCATCTACAACGCAATCGTTTATGTCCCCGGCGCGGCGGTGCTGCCAATCCCCGATGGCGTTTCCTGCGACCGCTGCGGAGCCTCGCCGTCCGGCCAACCGGTTGCCCTGACACTGAGCGCCTCCGACGGCACGTTCCAGCTCGACGGCGTCCCGCCCGGCAACAACGTTCCGCTGGTGATCCAGCTTGGAAAGTGGCGGCGCCAGGTGTCGATTCCAAGCGTCGCCGCGTGCGTCGACAACCCGATCACCGACATCAACTTGACCCGGCTACCCCGCAGCTCCGCCGAAGGTCACCTACCGCAGATTGCTCTCGTCACCGGTCGTTCCGATCCGCTGGAGTGCATCCTGCGCCGCATCGGCATCGCGGACTCGGAGTTCACCAACGACAGCGGGACCGGACGCATTCATATGTACGCGGGCGGCATCGACGCCACGACCCAGGGGGCCACCCAGCTTGCCGGCGGCGCTGTTTTTTCCGGCGCCTATACCGCGCTCTTCCCGAGCCCGCAGAAGCTGGCGAGCTACGACCTCTTGTTGCTCGCGTGTGAAGGTTCGCAACTCGCGTCGTCGAAGATACCGTACGTCGCGAACATCAAGAGCTACGCCGACCGCGGGGGGAGGGTGATCGCCGAGCATCTTCAGTCCTATTGGATTTCGCACGGCGCGACACCCTGGCCGAACACCGCGCAATGGCTGCAATCGATCGACTCGACCTCACCGACAACGATCACCGCCACCATCGATACGACGTTTCCGCGCGGAGCCGCCTTCGGCGACTGGCTCACCGCCGCGGACCCATCGACCACTCCCGGTCAGATTGCGTTCACGACGGCCCAGCATTCGGTCGACGGCATCGTCGCCCCAACGCAGCGGTGGATCTATTCGACGTCGTCTTCTTCCATCTCCACGTCTTCTCCGACCGAAATTCTGACGTTCAACACGCCGGTCGAAGCCCCGATCGCGAATCAATGCGGGCGCGTGACGTTCGTCGATCTGCACAGCGCGGTCGCAACGGGCAGCGCCAGTCCCGCCATGCCCTTTCCCACCGGTTGCTCCAGCACCAGTGTCCCGTCGCCCGAGCAACGGGCGATGGAGTTCATGTTCTTCGACGCCGCCGCCTGCGCGCAATCCGACACCGCCGACGTGGTGGCGCCCGGAAGTGGAGGCGGAGGCCCGGAACCCGACGTGCTCACCGGCAAGAAAGCATTGCTGGTGGTGGACATGCCGAGCGCGCTCGACGACTCAGAAGCCGCATTGAAGGCCGACTTCGAGGCCCGCGGAATGACGGTGACGGTCGCCACCGTCGATGGACCGGCATCGCTGGCTGACGGGCAGGATCTGATCGTCGGCTCATCCAGCGCCGCCCCGGATCTGTTCGCCACGACGTTCAAGGATGTGACGGTACCGATTCTGGTGTTCGGCAACGGCTACGACGTTCCCCTGGGAATGGTGGCGTCCGGGACTGGCAACACCGGATCTGTCCCAAACGCGACGCTGTTCACCGTCGTCGGTGCGGGAACACCGTTGGCGGGCGATCTCGCGATGGGCACCGTCTTCACTGCGATCGATCCTTCTCTGGCGACGACGTTGGTAACTTGGGCGACGCCCGGTGGATCGCCGATCCGCGTGGCCGCCGTGTCGGCCACCCCGAACCAGGTGGCGGCGTTCGCGTTCGAGAAAGGATCCCCCATGGCCACGGGGACCGCGACCCAGCGACGTGTCGCTCTCGGCTGGAGGACCAACAGCTTTTCGGTTCTGAACCTGGCTTCCTACAAGCTAACCGTAGCCGCCATCAAATGGGCGGCAAACGCACCTCCGTAGCTCGTTGCAACGTTCAAGGTGTGAGATTCAGAACGGCCCGGCCATGCTTCAGATCGGCCGGGACCGATACGTGGTCGTGCACGACCAGCCAAACGCCATCGATTCGCCGCAAGCACGCTGTCCAACGGACCCAGAGGTCGGCGACGTGACCGCTCGCCAGCGTGCCCTTCACGTGGTTGAGGCTATGAACGAAGGCGAGCTCGCCGTCGGTCGTGATTTGCAATTCGCGAACGTCGTAGGCGACCGGGCCCGCATAGGCCGCGAAGAGTGCTTCCCAGGCTCGACGCTTGTTGTCGCCGCCGGCGTATCGCAGCGGCGGATCGACGTCGAATGAGACGATGTCGCGTGCATAGAGGGACATGACGCCGTCGATGTCCCGCGCGCGAATGGCCTTTGCACAATCCTCTATGCGCTGTCGAATGACGGCTTCAGCCACGGCTTCCTCCTTGTCATGGTCACGCGGGGACACCTGCGGCTCGATCGCAACCTGGGCATGGGCGCCGGTTGGTGTTTGACCTGCAACACACAAGGCGAGCACCAACGTCGTCGAGCCGGGTGCGCTCATTTCATACCAGCAAGCTAGTCATCTCCCGCCCCTTCTCAGAGGGGAACACAGTGGCCGGGAAGGCTGGAAGATCCACTCGGGCTATTTCCGAGACCGCTGCAGCACGACAGGACTCCCTCACGCGGTTTGGCCTGGCAGCGGCCAGCGTGGGACGCACACGCCCTGCGCTGCGCAGCCGTCGGCGATCTTGTAGCCGCAGACCAGTCCCGACCCGCAATCACTTTCGCGATGGCAGGGAACCCCTTGAGCCCCGTCTGGCGAGGCGTCGGCTGGCGAGGCGTCGGCCGGCGAGGCGTCGGCTGGCGAGGCGTCGGCCGGCGAGGCCTTCGTCGAGCTGCATCCGAACAGTGAAGCCGTCGCTAGCACGGCGAACGCCTGTGCACGGTTCGACCAGGTCGGGATGCGACAGCCCGTTCGGTTCACGGCGACATCTTGGTTGGCGCCCATGGGATGGAACAAAAGCAAGATCGGGGCCCCGTCGATCGGGCCTCGATATCGCCGATTCCGCGCTACGACGGCGCCCGGACCGCGACACATCTGGCAACCGTCGCTGGCCCCCCACCGATCGAACGACGGTCTCGACGCACCTGCGTGTGACAAATCCCGTTGACTTCCCGTTGGGACGGAACAGGTTAGGGGGGCTCGTGATCCACGACGCGCTCATCATAGGTGCTGGTCCGGCCGGCAGCACCTGCGCACGCTTTTTGGCGCAAGGCGGTGCGCGCGTCGCGGTGGTCGATCGCGCGCAGTTTCCTCGGGTCAAGCTGTGCGGAGGTTGGGTCTCCGCGCCGATCTGGGATGCGCTCGCGCTGACGCCCCGCGAGTACCCGGGTGGTCTGTGGGAGTGGAGCACCTGCCACGTGAGCTATCGCGGAGAAGACCGGGCCGTCCGTTGCCGCGGCTGGTTCATTCGCCGCGTCGAGCTCGACGATTTCCTGCTACGGCGGAGTGGCGCCGAGCTTCATCTCGGCGTTCCGGTCCAGGAGATCGTTCGCGACGGCGATGGGCTGTGGTCCATCGCCGGCCTTCGCGCGCGGTACCTGGTGGGCGCCGCCGGCACGCACTGCCCGGTCGCTCGGCTCTTCACGCCTCCCCGACCGAACGGTCCGGTTGGCGTCCAGGAGCACGAGTTCCGCGCCGATCCGGCGGCGATCGCCCGGACGCGCGCGGGGCGTGACGGAGAGCCCGAGCTCCTGCTGCACGACGATCTGCGTGGCTATTCCTGGAACGTCCCCAAGACCGATTGGCTCAACGTCGGCTCGGGCACGGTCGAGCCGCACGAGGTGCGCGCGGCCTGGCAGCGCGCGCGCGGGCACTTCACCGCCGCGGGCCACCTTCCGGCCGAGGCCGCCGCGGACCTCGACGCCATGAAAGGTCACACCTACTACCTATTCAACCCGGCTCACGTCGACGGCGCTCTGGGAGGCAAAAACGTGGGCCAAAACGTGGGCAAAGACGGCGGCAAGGACGACGTGCTCCTCTGCGGCGACAGCCTGGGGCTCGCGCAGCCGCTCACCGCCGAAGGGATCTTGCCCGCAGTCGTCTCGGGCCGCCTGGCCGCGGAAGCGATCCTGGCTGCCGACGCGCGGAGCTACCCCGCGCGACTCGCGGCGCATCCGGTGCTCGCGGACTACCGGCGCGTCTTCCGCCTGCTCAAGGCGGCCGGCGCTCTCGGTGCTCGCTCCGCCGCGGGGGGAGCGGGATCGCGGCTCGGCCGCCGCCTCATCGCCAGCGGCTTTGCCTGGATGTTCTCGGGCGCCCGCCTGCCGGCGCCACCGCTCGTCGACGCCGGGTTGGCGCTCGTCGAGCGATGGGCAGACAATCACCGTCCGCACGGGACCAACTCATGATCGACTTCGCTCGCAAGCTCGCCTCCACCCTGGATCGCAACCCGGCCGACATCGTCCGCGAGGCGCTGGCCACCGCCGGCATCACCGTCGGCGGCGATGCGCCGTGGGACATCCAGGTCCACGACACGCGGCTCTACGATCGGGTCTTGCGAGAGGGCACGATCGGCATCGGCGAGTCATTCATGGAGGGTTGGTGGGACTGCCAGGCGCTCGATCTGATGATCGAGCGCATCGTGCGCGCGAAGCTCTATGGCGTCCTCGCCAGGAGCTGGGCGTTGCGCGCGCAGCTGGTGCGGGCGCGCCTCTTCAACCTTCAGGCGGCGCGCCCGTTCGAGGTCGGCCAGCGCCACTACGACGTCGGCAACGATCTTTATCGCGAGATGCTCGGCCCGCGCATGGTCTACACCTGCGCGTACTTCAAGGACACCGATTCGCTCGACGCCGCGCAGGATGCCAAGCTGGATCTGGTGTGCCGCAAGATCGGCCTCGAGCCGGGGATGCGGGTCCTCGATCTCGGCTGTGGGTGGGGCGGATTCGCCGCCTTCGCCGCCGAGCGCTACGGTGCCAGCGTCGTCGGGTACACGGTCTCGCGGGAGCAGGCCGCCTGGGCGCGGGAACACCACGGGACGCTGCCGGTCGAGATCCGCCTCGACGACTATCGCCGCGCGACCGGCAGCTACGACGCCGTCGTCTCGATCGGCCTCATGGAGCACGTCGGGCCCAAGAACCACCGCGCGTACATGGAGCTGGCGGCGCAGCGTCTGGTGCCCGGCGGGCGGGCGTTCATCCACACCATCGGCGGCGCCAGCCCCCGCACCCACATCGATCCCTGGTTCGACAAATACATTTTCCCCAACGCCGCCATCCCCACCCTCGGCCAGCTCGCGACCTCCATGGAGGAGATCCTCGTCCCCGAGGACATCCAGAACATCGGGCCGCACTACGACCGGACGCTGATGGCCTGGTGGGCCAACTTCGACGCCGCCTGGCCTCGCCTGCGCGGCAAATATGGCGACGTCTTCTACCGGATGTGGAAGTTCTATCTGCTCATCAGCGCGGCTTACTTTCGCACGCGCGAGCACAACCTCTACCAGATCGTCGCGACCCCGGCCGGCGCTCCCCAGCCGCCGTTCGTGCGCGCGAGCTGAACGCCCGACGTGGCCGCTTTCTGAGTTACTTTCTCTCGGCGACCACTTTCGCGGCCTCGTACGATCCGGTCCCCGCGCCAACGTTGACGACGCTGCCGGCGTCGCCGAGCGCGCCCGCAACGGCACGCGCGAGGCGCGGATCGGCACGCCGCCGTTCGGCATAGCCGTGCCCGATCCGTTCGTATTCGTCCATGGCAAAGACCATATCGCGTCCGTACGGAGAGCGATCGTCGCCACGGGCCAGAGCACTCGACCATCGGCGGCGCTGCGCCGCGCGGTTTTCGTGATCGTGAGCCAGTTACCCGGCTCTACTGAATGCAGGCGCCGATGTCGAACAACATGAATTCGAGCGCTTGTTCTTGCGGGGTCAAGATCGTCGATTGGCAACCGGTCGGATAGGGCCGTGTTGGATCCGAGGTGTCCTTTCCGTTTTGGGCCGGCGCTGTGCTCTTCACGTGGAGATCGACGTAGCCCACGCGGCCGCATTGATTGCGCGCGGCGGCCTCGACGGGGGTGTCGAACGTCAGGAGCCTCGTTGCGGCTGCCGCTGCCGGATCGCTCTCGGTGATCCACGCGAGCGTCGGCGCGGCGACCCCGGCGACGGAAAATTCCGTTCCGAAGAGCTGAAGGCTTCCACGAGTGGGAGACGCCCCGACCGAAACGAGCCAATCTGCGAGGGCCGCTCCTCTCGGGAATGTGGTGCTCACGTTGCCGGTAGTCGGATCGACCGGATTTGGCCCCACACCGAGGTAGGTTGCCGTGCTGGGCCAAGGCGCCGGACCGAGCCGTCCGTCGTTCCGCTCGTGCGCGATCCACAGCCGGCGCTCACGAGCATCGCGACCGCGATGATGCACGTCGCCCGGCCGCCCCCGGTCGATAACCGCTCGTAGCCATCGCCATCTCCCGTCTAAGACAACCGGACATTACCTGGTATCGCCATGCGCGAGCGACGAATGTTCGGCGCGTATACTTCGCGGGCTTTGAGCGCAATACGAGGCGTGTTGCTGATCGGCGTCCTGGCCATCTTTGCGGCGTGCAACGCCGAGCGGATCTTGGCGTTCGCCAGCGCACCCGGCGCCGGCGGGAATGCCGATGACGCAGGCGGCAGCCCGAACGGCGCAGGCGGCAGCCGGAACGGCGCCGGAGGGAGCCCGTTCGACGCGGCGGGGACGCAAGGCGATGCGGGCCCGTGGACGCCGTTCGGAACACCACAACTCGTAACGGGGCTGCGCGCCGACACCGACGACGTGCGCGACCCATCGCTGACGTTCGAGGAGCTCGAGCTCTACTTCAGCTCGCCGACCGCAGGTCAGAACGACATCTGGGTCAGTCGCCGAACCGTCGCGACCGATCCATGGGGGCCAAGCACGCTGGTGGCGGAGCTCTCGAGCCCGCAGAACGACGAGGGCCCCGAGGTATCGGTGGATGGTTTGATCATGTACTTCGCGAGCGATCGTGGAGGGGCTGAACGGCTCTACGTGTCGCAGCGACGCACGCGCGATACGCCCTGGGGAACGCCCGCGCTCCTGAGCACGCTCGGAGCATCCACGCTCGACGAGGCGCCGGCGTTGGATCGAGCCCAGCTCTATCTCGCGTTCGGATCGCAACGGGACGCGGCATCGGCCGCTCACCTGTTCTCCGCCACGCGCCCGGATGCATCTGCGGCGTGGCAGAGCGCCGCTGAGATCACCGCGCTCGGCTCCGCCTGGGAGGACACCGATCCGGCGCTGTTCGCCAGCGGGAGCGGCCTGGTCTTCGCGACGCGACGGCTCACGCAGGGGGGAACGGCCGACCTGTTCGAGGCCGCGCGTCCAGACGAGAGCTCGCCGTTCGAGTCGCTCGCGCCGATCGCCGAGCTCAACACCACCTTTACCGAGGATGGCCCTTGGATGTCGCAAGACGGCAAGCACATCCTTTTCGCGTCGGACCGGAGCGGACACAGCCGCATCTACGAAGCCCGGCGCTGACGGCGGCCAGAGAAAGCTAGAAGACAACGCCGACCAGCACCTCCGCTTCTGGACGCACCCGACCGGGCACGAACACCTCGCGCGTCTCGGTACCGGTCCTCACCGTGTATCGCTCATCGAGCAGGTGAACCTCCGCGCCGGCGACGACGGCGACAGAGATCCTGCCGAAGAGGCGCTCGATTTCCACGAAAGGAGTCAACGCGGGAGCGAGGGCCCAGAACGCCGCCGCGGGCTGCAGATCCGGCGCCATCACGGCTGGCGTGACGCGCGTGAAGTCGAGGCCGGCGCCCAGACCGGCCAGCACCGAGAAGCCTCCGACGTCCAGGGCCCTGCCCGCCCCCGACGCGCTCACGCCCGCGGTCGAAAGCCGCGCACGAACGCCGTCACCGGCGATCGAGATCGGCGCCGCCACACGCGCCGCCAGCGCAATCGCGACACGGGCGAAGCGTGCAGCCACGGTGACCTTGCCGGCGTGCTGGAATTCGCCCGATCCCATCGCGAGAGCTTCGTACCCTCCAGCGACCAGCAGCTGGATTCGATCCGGAGGTGGCGCCGGGGCCGGCGGCGCGTGGGCTTGTACCGGCGCCGGCGGTGGCGGCGAAGGCAGAACGCTCCGTTGAAATTCATCGCGGCTCACGCCGATCTCGCGCCCCTCGAGAATCGCGTCGACGGATTGTTCGATCACGAACCGCACACTCGCGCGCGCGACGGCGTCCAGACCGTGAGGGAGAGCCATCCGTCTGACGAAGACACGCCCGCGGGACGGATCGATCAAGAACAGCGTGGCCTGCGCCGTGACGGTGAAGTCGAGCAGGACCCGCGCCAGGCTCGGCATCGCCCCATCCGGCGGCGCAATCGCAGCCGCGACATCTTGAGCCGTCACGACGGGTCTGCGCGTGGTGACGACCTCCAGGCCCTTCGCCACGAGCATCTCGCGGATCGACGGTGCGAGAGGCTCCCCCTCGTTCGCTCTGGCGCCAATCGTCAGCTCGACCCGGCGAGCCACGGGCCGTACATCCTCGCCGCCGCGATCGGGCGCTCCCAGGCAGAGCCGCGCGCTCGCGCAGAGACAAAACAGGACGGCGGCACGAACAAACGAGCCCACGTGCTTCACCGTTGCTCGGTCAGCTGCCCGAGACGCGCGCGCGCCCGCTCCGCATAGACCGATCGCGGATAGCGCGCCAGCAAAGTCTTCCACGCCGCGATGGCTTCCGAGGTGCGGTGCAGTTGCTCGAGCGCTGTCGCTCGCCCGGCCAGTGCCTCCTCGCCGACCTCGCCCTCGCCCACCTCGCGCCCCCAGCTCAGATGTCGATCGAACTGCGCCAGCGCGTCCCCCGGGCGTCCCTGTCTGAGCAGGAGCTGGCCCGCGAGCGCGAACGAGAGCTGGGCCTCCGCCGTCTCGGGAAACGTGGCCTGCAAACGGCGGTAGATCGCGATCGCGGCAGCGGCGCGCCCCTCGCGGCGCAGCGCCTCCGCATGCTCGAACAGCGCTTCGGCCGTCGTCGTCGGGTGAGCGGCAGCGTGTGCGGATGCGGGCACCTTCGGCGGCGATGATGCGGGCATCACCGGCGCTTCCGCCGGCGGGGATTCCACAGGACGAATCGGCGCGACCGCCGCCGGAGGTTTGACGGATGGGATCGGCGTTTGGACCTCCGGGCGCGGCGCGATCGTTCGTCTGATGACCGCGGCCACCGCCGTCACGCCGAACACGAGCAACGCCACCGCCGCCCAGCGAGACCACCGGGCGAGCGGGCGCGTGCCGCCGACCCGTGGCGACCTCTGCATTCGCTGGATGGCGCCTTCGACGGCGCGCTCGGACAGCAACGGGTCGCGCGGTTGCGCAGCCAGCTCTCGCTCGAACCGCGGCGCCAGCGAGAGCTGAAGCGCGCACACGGAACACCCCTCGACGTGTCGTTGCAGGCTCGCGTGCTCCTCGGGAGCGAGCCCGCCGCGCCTCGCTCGATCGAGCAGCTCCTCTGGGTGTTCATCGACCCTCATCGCGCGGGTTCCTTTGCGGTGTGCCACGCGTGCAGGGTGAGAAGCTTCCGGAGGGACTTCTTCCCCAGGCGCAAACGCGTCTTGACGGTGTTGACGGAGACTTCCGTCGCAACCGCGATCTCCTCGACCGTGAAGCCCATCACGACGCGCATGACGAGTGTCTCCGCCTGGATGGGTCGTACGCGGCGGATCAGATCCCTCATCACCTCGGCCCGCTCGATCTCGCCGACATTCGCGTCGGCGAGAGGCGCCTCGTCGTGCAGATCGTCGAGCAGCTGCAGATTCCGGACGCGTGCGACGCTGCGCCGCCGATAGGCCAGCGCGCGCCGAACGGCGATCTTGGTCACGAAACCGAGGAGATTGCCTTCGAAGCGGTAGCTGGCTAGCCCGTGGGTCACGTCGACGAAACAGTCCTGAATCGTGTCCTCGAGATCGGCGTGACGGGACCCCATGACGCCGCGGCAGGCGCGCCAGATCACCGGCGCGATCGCGAGCAGGAACCGTCGGATCGCATCTGGATCCTGCGTCAGTGCGCCGCGTGCCAACGCATCGAGCTGGGCTGGATCCGCCTTCGACGCCGCGCCGGCGCCGCCGTTTGCGCCGACCATCGCCGCAAGAATGGAGCGGCCTATGTGCCGCTGTCAACGAATCGGCGGCGCGGCCGGCAGCGGAGCGCTGCAGCGCATTTTTTCAGTCGCGGGATAGACCCAAAACGCCTCGTGTCGTACTTCTATAGCGACATGGAGATCCGACGTATCCCTGGGCGAATCGCGGTCCTGACGTTGTGCGCTGGCGTGCTCGTCGCCGCAGGTTGCGGCCGGCACTCGGCCGCGAGCGGGGGACCGACAGATGCCGGCGTGGATCTGACCATGGCTTGCGCGGCTGGCGGAGCCCCGGGCGCGAGTGGAACCGGTGGAACCGGCGGCGTCTGGCAGTACACGAACCCGGTGATCAAAGGTGATTGGAGCGATCCCGCCGTGGTGCGGGTGGGCGAGGACTACTACTCCGTGCGCTCGACGTTCGGCTGGCAGCCCGGGCTGGCCGTCGCGCACTCCAAGGATCTCGTTCACTGGGAGTACATCGGAAACGGCTTCTCGTCATTTCCGTCGATTGCGACAGGCGAGGTTTCGAACGGTATCTGGGGCTCGGAGATGATCTTCAACACGAACACCAACATGTTCATGATCTACGCCACGTACAACGGAATGCCCCTGCAGGTCTTCGAGTCGCCTACACCCGGAGGGCCGTACACCCAGATCCCCGGCGGGCTCGATGCCGGTGGCGGTTACGATCCGGGTGTCTTCATCGATGATGACGGGCGGGTGTATCTGGTCAGCAGCACGGGCAAGATCGTCGAGCTCAGCGCCGACGGAAAGTCGGTCGTCAATCCGAGCGTGTCGTCGTACGCGGGATGGAACGAGGGGCCGGAGCTGTTCAAGCGCGCCCCATATTACTACGTGACCTGGTCCAGCAACGGAACCGAGAGAGGCGCCGACGGGATCATCAATTCCGCGCGTTCCATGAGCCTGGCGGGGCCCTGGCAACCGGATCCGACCAACCCCGTGCTGGAGAACTTGAATCGAGGAACCGACCCCGACCATCCATTCGAAGGGCCCCAGCACTCCGAGCTCATCCAAACGCAGAATGGCGAGTGGTTCGTCACGTTCCACACCTGGCAATACGACTACGGCACGCTGGCGCGCAGCATGTGCCTCGAGCCGGTCATCTGGACGGACGATGGCTGGTGGCGTCCCAAGAACGGCAAGAAGCCGAGCCTGGGCAACGACGGCCCCAACCTGCCGTTCACGCCCTACGAGATCCAGCGCAGCGACGACTTCTCGTCGACGACGCTCGGGCCACAATGGTTCTTTCACACCACGCCGGATTGGTCGGGCGCCAGCTGGTCGCTCACGGACCATCCGGGCTTCTTGCGAATCAAGACCCAGGACGGTGACGTCAACGGCGCCGCCGCTTACAACGCCATCCCTCTCCAGCGCGTCGACTTGAAGACGTTCGATGCGGAGACGGTGGTTTCGTTCGATCCCGAGAGCGGGGCGGAAGCAGCGGGGATCATCCTGCACTCGACCCTCGCCTTCAACGTCATGTTCTCACTGACCCGCACCGACGACGGGAAAGTCATCGAGCTCGCATCGTTCACCAATGCGGCAAACCGCACGGACGGCGCCGGGGCGACCCGCAATACGGTGGCAACCGTTCCCTTCGATGACACATTGGGCACGTCGGTCCATCTCAAGGTCAGCGTCGACGGGATGGAGAACGCCACCTTCTCCTTCAGCGCCGACGGTTGCACGTGGCAGGACATGGGCGCGCCGATCAGCGTGGCTCTGAATGGCGACGTCGATCTCAGCTGGCGTCTGCAAGCGTGGACCGGCGCCGCGATCGGCCTCTACGCCGTCAAGAACGGGGCCACGGCCGACAACAAAGCCGACTTCGATTCGTTCACCGTGACCAGCCACGATTGAGAACCTTCAAGCCCTGACAGGTCGGCCTGCTCACGAAGACGAACTGAAGCCGCTCAGAAACCGAACGAGCGCCGGTACGCGGCGGGGCTCGCGTGCTGGAATCGGCGGAAGACTCTGCCGAAATGGGTTGGGTTCGCGAATCCCCATTCGGTGGCGATCTGCTTGACGGGTGCGCGCGTGGCGAGCAACGCGCGTGCCGCCTCGTGCACGCGCAGCTCCGTCATGTAGCGGGCCGGCGACAGCCCGGTGCAGGCACGAAAATGGTGGCTGAAATGACTGCGGCTCATGCCCCGCTCGGCCGCGACCTCGTCGACGTCCAGCGGGCGCCGCCGGCTCGCCAGCACGCGCCCGCGGAGCCATTCGAGCAGCCTTTCCCGATCGCCCTCCGGATCCCGAAGCTCGTCCGCGCGCCGCTCATAGGCCAGCAGGAACTCGAACAGCGCGAGCTCCACGTCGTGGCGGTCTCGAAAATCCTTCTCGAACGCGCCACGGACGAGGCGCATCGTGCTCGCGACGAGCTCGCTCGACGGCGGCGTCACGACGAGCGGGCCACTGGTCGCGACCTGCCTGGCGATGCGGCGCAGAACGTAGGGGTGGTAGACGCCGATCCACGCGAAGGTCCAGCCGGGTGACTCCTCGGGCAGGTAGTAACGATGGCGAGATGGCACGACCGCGAAGAATGCCGTTCCCGGGGTGACGCGCCGGGGCGGTTTTCCGTAAAGCTCGAAGTGTCCCCAACCCGCGAGCGTCAATTGGAAGAACACCAACGGCCGAGCGCGCGGCCCCAGCCGATGCATCCCGTCCCAGCGATAGGCGTGCGGGTCGGTGCGCGTCTCGACGTTACCAAAGTACGCGTTGCTGGGCGTCCACCACCGCGGTCCCTCCACGGGCGCGCGCGACGCGTCGACGAGCTGTCTCAGGTGCGGTTCCCACGCGGCGGGCGGCTCGGGCCCCGGCAGCTGTCCGGCGACGACGCCGGACTTCAGAACCTCGAACGATCGGCGCCGCCAGAGGCTGGCGTCCGCGCGGGGCCGGTTCGCTGGGCGCGCCCTCACAAATAGACCATAGTTCGAACATCGCAGCGATAGCGAGCCTCATTTCACCTGGAGTATCAGTTCAGGACCGGCTCACAAGGAGACGCCCCATGTCGAAGGTCCTTCGTGTGTCCCTGCCCGCTTTCGGTCCCTCCGCGAGGTTGGCCTCTGCGCTGGCCTGCGCGCTCGGCTTTGCCGCAACAGCTCGTGCCGCGCAAACCACGATCACGATCTCCATGACGCCGCCGCCGGCGGCTCCGCGCATCCAACCGCCGCTCGTCGTCGGCGCAGTGCCCTCCACGCCGTTCCTCTACACGATCCCCGCGACCGGGCAGACGCCGCTCACGTTCTCGGCGACGGGGCTGCCGTCCGGGCTCACCCTCGGGTCGAGCTCGGGAACCATCTCCGGGACAGCGCCCGTCGCCGGCTCCTATCCGATCGACGTCACGGTCAGCAACGGATCGGGCAACACCACGGCGACGCTGACCGTCGTCTCGGGCACGACGCTGCGCCCGACGCCGCCCCTCGGCTGGAACAGCTACGATTCTTACGGCGCCAGCGTCACGCAAAACGAGGTGGTCCAGCAGGCGCAAGCGTTGAAAGCGACGCTTCAACCCTTTGGCTGGAACCAGGTCGTCATCGACTACCGCTGGTACGACCCCGAGGACACGCTCGACGCCAACGGCCGTTACTTGCCGTCGTCATCGAAGTACCCGTCCGCGACGGGAACGAATGGGCTCAAATCGGTGGCCGATCAGGTTCACGCGCTGGGTCTGGGCTTCGGAATCCACATCATGCGCGGCATCCCGCGCACCGCCGTGACCGCGAATTCGCCGATCGCCGGTTCCACGTTTCACGCCACCGACGCCGCGAACGTCAACGATCCCTGCCCCTGGGATACGCATATGTGGGGCGTCAACGGCGCCACCGCCGCCGGTCAGGCCTGGTACGACGCCCTGTTCGCGCAGTACGCGCAATGGGGAATCGACTTCGTGAAGATCGACGACATGCTCAACAACACCACCAAGGTCTACCACCAGGCGGAAGCCGACGCGATCCGCCGGTCCGTCAACAAGACGGGCCGCGCGATCGTGGTGAGCTTCTCGCCGGGCGCGGACGATCCGACCTGGTTGCCGAGCTCCGTCGCCGATCTGAACGCGGATGCCGATATGTGGCGCGTGGTGGACGATTTCTGGGACTTTAACGCGATCACGAACCTCCCTGGCGTCTTCACCGCCGCGGGGACCTGGCAGGCGGCGAGCGGCCTCGCGCAAGGCCACTGGCCCGACACGGACATGCTTCCGCTCGGATATCTCGGCCCGCGCTGCGAGTGGCACGCATCCGGCGAAACGACGTTCACGCACAACGATCAGGTCACGATCATGTCGTTGTGGAGCATCTTGCCCTCGCCGCTCATTTTCGGCGGCAACGTGCAGTCGCTGACCACCGACGCTACGACCGGTCCCTGGACGCTCGCGCTGCTCACCAACGAAGAGGTGCTCGCGGTGAACCAGGATGCGCTCGGCACGCACGCGAAACGGATCGCACAGCAAGGCACGACCGAGGTTTGGGCACGCGATCTCAGCGGCGGGCGCAAGGCGGTGGCGCTGTTCAACCGCGGCACGCAGGACGCAACCATCGCCGTTTCGTTCGCGCAGCTCGGAGTCTCGGGAACTCCCACCGTGCGCGATCTCTGGAACCGCGCCGACGTGACCGGAATGACCGTCGGGATCTCCGTCAACGTGCCTTACGGTGCCGCGCTCATGTACGTGCTTTCGCCTCCATCGACCGGAGTGGGGGGTGCAGGAGGCAGCTCCCCAGATGCGGGCGAGACGACGGCGGACGCCGCGACCGGCGGGACCGGCGCCGGGGGGAGCGGCACAGCGGGTGAAGGAGGTGGCGGGACCGGCGGCACAGGCGGAACCGGCGGCGCGTCCGCGACGGGCGGCGGCGATGGAACGACGCAGGCCGGCGGTCACTCGGGCTCGGGCGGGGCGGCCAACGGAGGCGCGAACGCTGGGAGCGGCTGCAATTGCAATGTCAGCCGCGCCGACGGACCGGTGCCGGTTCTGCTTCTCTTGGCGGTCGTTCACCTGGTGCGGCGCCGTCGGCGTTTCTCGCGCGGCGGCCGAGTGACTAACGGCCGAGGAGATCGCTAGTCATACGTCACGGCACGAATCATCATGATTAGACGCACGGCGCAGCACCACAAGTAGCTGAAATCCTAGATAGCTACTTCTGAGGCCGGGTGGCACCACAGGTGCAAAGGTGAGAGGGCATGACAAAGCTCACTCTCGGCCTGCTGGGTGTCCTCACGGTTTCCACTGCCCTCACGCAGAGCAGCGCTCAAGCGGCGCCCGCGCCGAACGGCTTCGCCATGAATGGCTTCACCATGAATGGCTTCACCATGAACGGCTTCACCATGAACGGCTTCACCATGAACGGCTTCACCATGAACGGCTTCACCA
>CAZNCQ010000009.1:0-37335 GCA_964571275.1 uncultured Myxococcales bacterium | reverse complement strand
GGCTTCACCATGAACGGCTTCACCATGAACGGCTTCACCATGAACGGCTTCACCATGAACGGGCTGGGCCACAACCGTCTGCTCCTCGGGCGTCCGGTCTTTGAGGCGCGCACCGCGATCCGGAACGTGAGCGGGATCGACTCGAGCCGCCCCCTCAACGCCATCGCCCGGCACTGAACGACATTCCTTCGTAGTCTCCTCCGAGCCTGCGATCAAAGGAGAGTCCGATGAAGCTCGTGACCCGCCTTGTCCGCACCGCCGCTGTTGTGGTCGCCGGCGCCGCATCGACGACCGCCATCGGCGGGTCGGCGCACGCAGCGCTTCAAAACGGTCTCTCCACGACGCAGTCTCGCGCCACAGCCGGGCAAGCCAGTGAGCTTCAGGCGATGATGCTGAAATACGTGGCCCGCTGTGCGTTGCGCGCCGACCAGTTCCTCGACGGACCGGCCGACGCCAGTGGAAAACGGTCGCGGTTTCCCGGCTCGATGGGCGTCGCGCCCGAGTGGCTCGACGGAACCTGCGACCATGCCTGCGAAGAGAAGGTGTCGTCGTGTCTGATCGCGCTCACCAACCGCACCGGCAAGCACGTCATGGTCTCGATGATCAGCGCCGCGCCCACGATGGGCGCTGACCTGGTTCCCGGCGACAATGACATCGCCTTTCCTCATCAGGAGGGCGCGTTCTTCGGCAACGTCTTCACCGGCGAGGCCTACTCGTGCCGTGGTCGAGACGCCGCAAAGGGAGCCCAGGTCAAGCGGTTCTGCGCGCTCGAGCCCGACAGCTGCTCGGGCCTCGCCCAGTTCTCCGATGCCGGTCTTTGCGAAGAGGCCTGCGAGATGACCTGTTCGCCCCTCGCCGACGGCACCCAGCGCTGCGCGGCTGCCTCGTGCAAGGATCCGAGCGGCCGCCGCTGGGCGTTTCCGATCACGACCTACCTCCGCAACCAGATCGAAGCGGGCAACGCGGATCGGCTCGAGGGCTCGCGTGCTCGCAACGAGGCGGTCGAACCGCTGGCCGGCCGCGGCGCCATCCGCTATGAGCGCGTCGACTTCGGCGCCACGCCGGGTGTGGTCCATACCTTCACGGCACGTCTCGCAGCCCGCGATCCCGGCGCGCGCATCGAGGTGTGGCTCGAGGACGAGCGCCGCCTCGGCACGCTGGAGGTCGCAAGCACCGGCGGCGTCGAAAAGGACCAGAGCGCCGCGGTCGATACCAGCGGTGTCGAAGGGCCGCACGCGGTCGTCCTCAAGATCTTCGGCGCCCGCAAAGTGGGCCGTCTATCGACCATCGAGTTCCACTAGAGTCCACATCCGGGCAATCGCGAGCTCGCCGAGTATGCTTCCCGTCGATGGGCGACAGGGGCGAGAGCCTTCGCGAGCTCGAGGTTCTGGCGCTCGATTGTCAGGCGGGCGGGAGCACGCCCGCCTACGGCGACATGCTCGAGCTCGGCTGGGCCGCCTGCACTGGCGAAGGGCTCACGGGCACGGTACGCAGCCGCTGGATCGTCCCGCGCACCGATCGGAAGATCTCGTGGGCGGTGCGGGAGCTGACCGGCTGGTCTGAAGCGTGCGTGGCCGAGGCGATCGACGAGCGGGCGGCGTGGGCCGAGCTGCGCGCCGAGACGGCGCGAATGGAAGCGGGCCGCGCGGCGCCCGGCGGCGTGCCCACGGTGATCCACTTCGCGCGCTTCGAGCTCGTGTTCCTGCGTGACGTCTGCGAGCGGCTCGACGGCGGCGCGCGGCTGCCCCTCGACGTGGTCTGTCTGCACGCGATCGCGTCGCGTCTGTTCCCCGACCTGCCGCGCCGGAACATCCGCGCGCTGGCGGGCTACCTCGGTCATTCGCCGGCGAACGGACGGCGCGCGGCGGGGCACGTCGAGGCGACCGTGTTCATCTGGAGCGCGCTCCTGCCGCTGCTCGAGCGCATCGGGATCGGGACCTGGAGCGCGCTCAAGGCCTGGCTCGAGGAGCGCGCGCCGGCTGCACGCCCGCGGCATGCGCGGCGCGTGTATCCGCTGGCCGCCGAGCGCCGGGCCGCATTGCCGGATCGGCCAGGCGTCTACCGCTTCCTGCGCCGCAATGGCGACGTCCTCTACGTCGGCAAGGCGACCAGCCTCAAGAAGCGCGTCGCCGGCCACTTCAAGGCGCGCGGGCCCGTCACGGAGCGCGGCCTCGAGCTTCTGACTCAGGTTCACGACGTGAGCCCGATCGAGACACCGAGCCTTCTCGAGGCGGCGCTGCTCGAGAGCGACGAGATCAAGCGCCTCGATCCGCCCTACAACGTGCAGCTGCGCCTGCAGGGTGCCCGCGTTCAAGCGGCGCTCCGCTCCGCCTGGTTCGCGTCGAACGACCTTCGGCGCGCCGCGCCGGCTCCCGACGATCGACACCGCATCGGTCCGCTGCCGTCCGAGTACGCCCTCGAGCCACTTGCGGCGCTGATCGCGCTCGGTGACGGCGCCTTTCCGACGCACGGGCTCTGCGCCGCGGCGCTGGCGGTCCCCACCGTGTTCTTGCCCGAACGCGCGCTGTTCGACGAAGGGTTTCGGATCTTTCGTGCCGAACACTTGCGTGCCGAACACTTGCGTGCCGAACACTTGCGCGAAGAGCATCTGGCCCACCCCCCCGGTGACGACGGCGCGGAACCAACGACGGCCGCCCGACTGGCCCGAGCGTCGCGCGCGCTCTGGCTCCTGCGCGGGCGCGCCGACGCCGAGCCCGACGATGATCCCGAAAACTCGCGTCCCGATCAGTGGGACCTGGCGCGCGTCCGCCGCCGGCTGGAGCGGAGCCTGGTGCAAACCGGCCTCCTCGTGCGGCGGGCGCGTTTCCTGAGCCTGCTCGCCGACGCGACCGTCGGCTTCCGCGAGCCCGAGACGACCGGCGCGCGCGCTCTCGTGATCTCGGCGGGCCAGATCCGCGACCGCCACGATCTCGACGCGGCGACCGCGATCGCGCGCCGTCCCGCCGGGTCTCCTCGCGCGCGGCTCGACCGCCAGGCCTGCTTCGACGCCACGGTCTACGATCGCTTGCGGGTTCTCCTCACCGAGCTCCACCGCGTGCGCAGTGAAGGAGGCGACGTCGCGCTCCGCATCGGCCATCACGTCTTCGGTCCCGAGCACGTCGCGCGGCTCATGCGAGTGCTCTGACGAGCGAACGGCCAAGAAACGCTGTGGGCCGGTGACACCACCCCAGCGCGTCGGTGTTGATCCAGGCGAGAGGGTCATCCTCGAGGAGGGTTCCACCATGAAACGTCTCGCGCTTGTCCTCGGCTGCCTGGTCTATTTCTCCTGCGCGGGGTGTGTGATCGACGCGCGCGACTCCGGAGACCGACCCGAGAGTTGTCGCGCGGGCGAAACTTGCACTTGCGACGGTGTCGGAAGCTGCGACTTCGCTTGCGCCGGCAGCGGCTGCCACTTCCGTTGCAATGGTGTGACCAGCTGTTCCTTCGACTGCCCGGGCGGCGCCTGCGACATGCAGTGCAACGGCATCAGCGACTGCACGCTGACCTGCCCCGCCGGCGGGTGCAGCGCCAGCTGCAACGGCCCCGGGCACTGCTCGGTGCAATGAGAATCGCCGCCCGGATTCGTGCGAGCGCGCTGGCCGGGCGATTGTCCCGATCACCAGGGGAGAATTTCCCGGATCCGCCGCGATCCGCCGCCGGGCGCACGCTGATAGCCGAGCACCGTGAGGATCGCGAGGCCGGCGAGCCACAGCAACGCGCGCGGAAAGATCCAGATCGACATGACGACCTCGGCGCTGGAGACGACGAGATAGATCGCGGCCGCCACGCGCGCGGTGGGCGCGACCTGCGCTTGGCGGCGGCGGGCCACGAGCAGGAGCGAGAGCGCACACAGCGCCGAGCAGGCCGTGAGCACCACGCCCATGCCCGCCATGAGCTTTTCGAACGACGACGTCAGCAAGAGGACCAGGGCGAGCCCACCTTGAAGCATCACGGCGCTCGCCTTTGGAGAGACGCCGTCGCCGGCCAGCCACCGCGGCAAGAAGCCGTCGCGCGCCATCACGCTGGTGACGCAGGGTCCGGTGAGCATCATCGCGCTGATGCAGGACCCGAGGACCAACACGATACCGATGGAGGCGACGATGGCGGCGTGCGGGCCGGCGAGCTTCGTGACCAGCAAGTGGGCCAGCGTCACGCGCGTCTCGTTCCATCGCCCGAGATCGTCGCTGCCCAGGTTGGCGATGAAGACGTGCGCCATCAGCAGGTAGAACGCCGTGGTCAGCAGCGTCGCTCCCGCCATCGCGAGCGGCACGGTGCGCGCGGGTTTCCGAAACGCGCTGGCGGCGTAAGCGGCGGCATTCCAGCCGGAGTAGGCGTAGGCCGCATAGAAGAGGTTCATGACAAAGGGATTGAGCGAGACCGGATTGGACTCCGCGGCCGGCGCGGGCCACGCATGGTGACCACGGACGAGCCCGAGGAGCACGAAGGCTGAAAGCAGGCCGAGCTTCACCACGACCAGGGCGTCCTGTGTGCCCTTGGCCAGCGTCAATCGGCCGGTCGCCGCGAACGTGAACAGCAGAACGATCGCGGTCGCCGTCGGGAAGACCGGCAGCAACGGCACCAGCTCCTTCAAGAAGGCCGCCATAGCGTAGGCATTCGCTGCCACCGGCGCGGCGAAGCCAACCACGACCGAGGTCCATCCCGCGAACGCGCCCCAAACCGGATGCAGAAACTCCGAGAGATAACGATATTCACCACCCGACGTGGGCTTCATGGTCGCGAGCGCCGCATAGGTGCGCGCGCCGGCCAGCGCCAGCAGACCCTGGATGAGCCAGATGGCCATGATCGCCGTCGGTCCGAGCGCGCGCGCCATGTAGGCGTTCGAGGTGAGCACCCCAACCCCGACCATGTTGGCAACGCCGAGCCCAATCCCTGACCAGAGCCCGATGCCCGACGCCGACCGCGATCGGTCGGAGCCCGCAGGCGACGCGGGAGTCACGATTTCACTTTGCCGGATCTCGCTTCAATCACCAAGGGCGCAGCGGCGCGCGTCTCGCTCTCCGACGAGCGCGGCGATCGCCGCCGTTCCAGGCGACCCGCGCTACCGATCGGCGACGGCCGCCCACATCGCATCACCAATGCGATGTCCTCGCCGCCCGGAGCGCAGCGAGCGCCGATGCTGGCAACGCATTGTTGCGGAGTCCGCAACAGCGCGCGTCGTATCGGGCCATGTAAGACGAATGATTCAAGATAGATAGGAAACATGCAAAGCAAATTCAGTAGGCACACTTACTGCTCTATCCCGACTCGCAATGACCGAGAACACGCAGAAGACAAGCTGGTTGGCCGCGTCGCTGGCGCTGGCCGTGGCCCTGGGTGGTTGTCAGGCGAGCGGCGACGCCGCGAGCGCGGATGACAGCCAGGCGGCACTGGCGACCACCAATGGCCTGTCGATGTTGAATGGTCTCTCGATGACCAACGGTCTGTCGGGCAACGGTCTGTCGGGGAATGGTCTCTCCGGCAACGGGCTCTCGGGCACCGGCCTGCTGATGAACCCGCTCAAGACCGGCATCCTGGCGACCGGCACGATGATGAACAGCACCGCGGGTCAAAGCACGATGAGCTACATCGTTCGCTGCGCGCTGCCCTCGGGTCACACGATCACCGCCAAGGACAGCAGCGGCAAGTCGTACTCGTTCGCGGGCGCGATCGGCACGGCCCCCGAATGGGAGACCGGCACTTGCAACACGACCTGCCAGGAGCGCATGACCGCCTGCTTGCTCGCGCACGTCAACACGTCGGGCGTGCACATTCCGATCTGGCTCGACAGCGAGGGCGCGATCGGCTGGGGCCAGAACACCAGCTATCCGTTCCAGGAGGGCTCGTTCTTCGGCAACGTGTTCGTGAATCCGCCCAAGGGCTACTTCTGCAACGGCAAGGACTTCAGCGCCGGCACCGTGCCCGGCCGCCTGGGCGTCGGCCAATCCAACGCGCCCTACTCGGATCCCTTCGGCACGCCTGGCCCGTGCGCCTCCAGCTGCACCGCTTCGTCGGCGAAGACCAACGGCGTGGCCGACGGCTTCTCCACCTGCTACGGCTACACCCACGTCGTGACCGTGTGGCGCAACTTCGACGTCAACACGCAGTACTCGATCTGCAACCGCGAGAACACCAAGTGTCTCGAGGTCGCGGGCAGCAGCACCTCCAACGGCGCGGCGATCCAGCAGCGGGTCTACAACGGTTCGAACAACCAGCGCTGGACGATCACCCAGATCTCGACCGGCAAGTACAAGGTGATCAACGTCTCGAGCGGCAAGGCGCTGGATCTCACGGGCGGCGCGACCAGCGACAACACCGCGCTCGTGCAGAACAGCTACTCGGGCGGGTCGTCGCAGCTCTGGGCTCTGCCGTCGCTGGGCAACCCGGGCGACGGCGGCGTTTACGAGTTCAGCCCGTCGAGCAAGGGCACCTCGAGCATCTGGCCGTCCGGGGGCAACTCGAACGACGGCACCCCGGTCGTCACCACGACCTACGGCGCGGCCGACATCCAGAAGTGGCGAATCACGCCGCTCTAGTCCGAGAGCAAGCAACGACCGGGGGTCGAGCGCCGTCTCGTGCGGGGCTCGACCTTTCGTCGTTTCAGTTGTTTCAGTCGTCGGAAGAGCGCGGCGTGCGTCACAGGCGCATCACTCGACGGTCACGAACAGGCGGCGTTCGACCGGCGTGTTGAAGCCCGTCTTCTCCTTGCACACGATCGTCATGCTGACGGCGTTCTTGCTGCGCGCCACGAACTCATCGTCCGACTGCACGCGAAACGTGTAGCCCTTCATGTAGCTGAAGATCGCGTGGTCGGCGCCCTGATAGGTCAACCGTGACGCCACGACGTGACGGCCCGCGGGAAGCGAGCCGGTAAAGATCTGCTGTGCCTCGCCGCGCCCGGCGTTGGTAATGACCGTTGGCAACTCGGCGCCGTCCATCACGAAGCGCGCCTCGACCAGCTTGTAGTTGTTCCCCGCTTCGTTCTTGAAGCGCAGCGTGGCGCGCGCCGGCGCATCGACGGCGGACGCGGGCGCACTGACGTCCTCGCGCGCCGCGACCACCTGGCCCTCCGGCGCGTCGCCGGCATTCGTCGCGTGCCCGAGCTTGGTCTTCGGCCGCTGTTGCTCGGTGGCGACGCGGGTCGCTCGCGTCCGAACCGCCGCTTCGTCTTTTCCAGCGCGAGCGGGCGCCGGTTCGGCCTTGGCGGGCTGCCCTTCCTTGTCCTTCATCGTCCCGGTCTCGGCCTTGGTTTCGGTCTCCGTCTTGTTCTCGCCCGCGGTCTGGACTTCCGCGCTCGGCGGCAGAGGGGGCGAAGCATTGGGCGGCACCACCGGTTCGGTCGAGGCCGGCGGTGGCGGTGGCGCCGGCCGGCGGCAACTCGCCCCGAGCACCAACGTGAGTAACAGCACTTCGCAGCGGCGCGCCATGGGTCACCTCCCGACCCGAGCATAAGCACAAAGCCCGGCCCGGTGTGATGCCGGTGCGCACACGACGTTCGGGCGGGCTCCCTCCAAGAAATTTGAGCGACGCTACGCCCGTGCCGGGAACTATGGGTTACGGGAATGGGCAACGTCGCCACCGTGGGTGGCCGACCCACCTGAACTCACGAAGATTAATCACCTAATCCGGACACTCTCACCACTCGCGCGCTGCCTTAAAACAGGAAAATCATTTAAAATATTAGTCTCACGCGTAGGTGTCGTTCATGAAGACGTCTCATCTGATCCTGATCGCTCGCCGTTCCTTGGTCATCCTGCTGCTGCCAGCGCTGTCGCTGGCGGCGGCGTGCACATTCAACGCAGAGCGCCCGGGGGGCGGCGGTACCACGACGCCGCCCACGCCGGCACCGATTGCCGGCCTGACGTCGATCCGGATCGACCCGCCAAACGCCACGGTGACGCTGGATCTATCGAAAGCGCCGCCCACGCAAAAGTTCGACGCCTACGGGACGATCAACGGCCACGAGCAGAAGATCACCGATCGCGTGAGCTGGTCGTCCGACCGCACGATCGTCGCCACCGTCGACAAGAACGGCCTGGCGACGGTGGGCACGACCGGCGGCATCGCCACGATCAGCGCGCGCAATGGCAACATCGCCGGCAACGCGCACCTGACCGTGCAGCTCACCGGCGTGTTCACCGCCGACGGCCCGGGCGCGATGCCGGCACTGCCGGCCAATCCGGGCTCGAAGTTCACTGGCACCGCCGACACGTCGCGGGCGCCGCAGCTGGTCTATCCCAACGACCACGTGCTGTTTCCGCCCAACGTCTTCGGGATCGAGGTGCACTACCGCAAGGGCAGCTCGTCGAACACCCTGTTCGAGGTCCGCTTCAAGAGCAGCGTCGGCGACTTCACCGTCTACACGCGCTGCGTGGCGCTCGCCGACGGCTGCCTGTACGCGCCGAGCCACCAGGTCTGGAGCTACATCGCCGAGACCAACCGCGGCGCCGGCCTGGTGCAGCTGACCGTGCGCGGAACCGACGACAACGGCAGCGCCGTCGGCGCCAGCGCGATGTTCACGCTGCAGTTCTCGAAGGACGACGTGCGCGGCGGCCTCTACTACTGGACGACGTCGGGTGACACCGGGATCATGCGCTGGAACTTCGGCGACACCACGGCCACGACCGCGACGCGCTTCATCGGCACGCAATTCACCAGCGGCACCTGCGTCGGCTGCCACGCGCTGTCCCGCGACGGCACCAAGATCGTCGCGTCGGCGGGCGGCCAGAACAGTGGCAAGGTGCTGCTGTTCGACGTCGCCAACGCCAAGCCGCTGGCCGGCTACCCGCTGGCGCAGCTGAGCCAGTTCGAGGCGTGGGACCCGACCGGCACCCGCTTCGTCGGCCTCTACACCGACGACAAGAAGACGGGGCCGTCGGATCTGATCCTGTTCAACGGCATGACCGGCGCGGTGACCGGCAAGATCTCCGTCGGCGGGCGGCGCGCCGACCACCCCGACTGGTCGGCTGACGGCAAGCGCATCGTGTTCACCAGCGTCGACCCGGCGGGCAGCTACACCGACCAGCGCCCGGGGAAGTCGGGCATCTCCTACGTCGACGACGACGGCACCGGCAACTGGACCGCGCACGATCTGTTGCCGGCGGTCGCGGGCAAGAACCGCTACTACCCGGCGATCTCGCCCGACACGTCGTTCCCGGTGATGATCTTCAACGAATCGACCTGCCCCTCGGGCAGTAACTACGACACCAGCTGCGACGCCGACAGCGATCCGTCGGCGAAGATGTGGGCCACGCCGCTACCGCCGGCCGCGACCAAGCTGGTCGAGCTCGCGGCCGCCGATTCGCCCGGCGTCGCCGACAAGGGGACGACAAACCTGACCGACTCGTTTCCCAAGTGGGCGCCGTTCACCTTCCAGCTCGACGAGGAGCACACGCTGCTCTGGCTCACGGTGTCGTCGATCCGCCAGTACGGCTTGCGGCCGCCGCCGGCGAACAACAGCAGCGAGAGCGCGTCGGGCACGCTGATCTGGATGGTCGGCTTCGATCCGCAGGCGCTGGGCAACGGCACCGATCCCAGCTTCGCGGCGTTCGCCCTGCCGTTTCAGGACATCACCACGTCGAACCACATCGCGCAGTGGACCCAAGAGGTGGTCGGGATCATTCCGTAGTCAACGGGCACCGTTGCTTGCGTGTCGGCAGCGGCGCCTTATCCTCCTCGCCTCACCCAACCCGGGACCGGAGGAACCATGAAGACTTCACTGCGCACGCTGACTCTCGCCGCCGCTCTGCTCTCACCTGCTTTCGCATTCGCCGCCGCGCCCAAGACCTATCAGGTCACGGGTCCGATCGTCGAGGTCAACGCCGACACGATCACGGTGATGAAGGGCAAGGAGAAGTGGGAGATCGCTCGCGACAAGGACACCAAGGTGACCGGCGAGCTGAAGGTCGGCGCGAAGGTCACGATCATGTACCGCATGACCGCGACGTCGGTCGAGGCCAAGGAAGATGCCAAGGCCGAGAAGAAGAAGTAGCGCGCTCAGAGACTGAGCAGGATCTTCGAGACGTCGTAGAGGACGTCGCCGCGCGCGGGCACGGGCACGTGCCGTACGCGCGCGCGCACGGCCGGCTGATCGACGCGATCGACGAGGGCGTTGTACGCGTACGCGAGCAGCGTGCGCAGGTGAATCACGTCGTGCAGGTTGTATTCGGCGAAGAGCCGGAGCGCGTCGCGATCGCCGTGGCGCCCGCGTCCGCGGCGCCACAACCAGCCGGCGTCCCACCCGTCGATCGCGGCCAGGTGCGCGGGGCGGGCCAGCCGCAGTTCGTGTAGCCCACGCTCGATCGATTTCAGCCCCCCGTCGTGGCCGAGGCGCGCGAGCACATGCCTCAGATCGACGTGACAGCCAGGCGGCGTCCACTCGGGAAACGCGCGCCGCAGGATCGGCACGTCGAACGAGAGTCCGTTGAACGTGACCAGCATCGATTGGCCGCGCGCGACCTGCGGGAACAGGTGCAGGTCGCGGCCGGCGAGGAAGATGCGCGGCCCATCGCGATCGAACCAACCGATCGCCGAGATCCCGGCGAAGCCCAGATCCTCGTCGCCGGTCTCGATGTCCAGATAGGCGGCATCGCCGGCGAACGCCGAGAGCATGCGCCAGTGCTCTCCCGACGGCAGCATCGCCGCGAGCGCGTCAGCGTCGCCTCGCGCCAGCGCGGCGCGCGCGCCGGCGGCGGCGCCGCGCAATTCGGGATCGCGGCGCTTCGATAGCGCGGTCGCCGTCGCCGGCACGGCCAGCAGATCGTCCCAGCTCGCAAGACCGCGCGCCCACAGCGCCTGCTCCTTCGCGGGACCGATCCCACGCGCGATCTGGAACGTCGATTCGAGCACGTCGGCGGCGGCCTCTACCTGAACAAACTATCAGGTCGCGCGCCGCCGCGCGAGAAATCTTCAACCGATGCTGCGGACCACGCCTCCGTCGACGCGGACGGAAGCGCCGTTGGTGGCGCTGGCGGCGGCGCTGGCGAGGTAGACGATCATGTTCGCGACCTCGGCCGGCGTCGCGAACCGCGCCAGCAGCGACGACGGGCGCGCGGTCGCGAAGAACTCGCGTTCCATGGCTTCGAAGCTGACCCCGCGCGACGCTGCCAGGTCGCGCACGAACGTCGACACGCCTTCGGAGCCGGTCGGTCCGGGCAGCACGCAGTTGACGGTGACCGCGGTGCCGCGCGTGCGCTCGGCCAGGCCGCGCGCGATCGCGAGCTGCGCGGTCTTGGTGGTGCCGTAGTGGATCATCTCGACGGGAATCTGCAGCGCCGACTCGCTCGAGACGAAGATGATGCGCCCGCGGTCGCGCGCGAGCATGCGGGGAAAGTAGTGGCGCGACAGGCGCACGCCGCTCATCACGTTGGTCTCGAAGAAGCGCGACCACTCGGCGTCGCTGATCTCCTCGAACGCCGCGGGCGCGAAGATGCCGGCGTTGTTGACCAGCACGTCAGTGTCGGGCAGCGCTTCGATCACGCGCTGGGCGCCGGCCGCGCTCGACAGATCGGCGGCGATGCCCTCGACGCGCGCGCCGGGAACCGCGCCGCGCACCTTCGCCACCGCAGCCGCGACCCGCTCGGCCGTGCGCCCGTTCACGAACACGCGCGCCCCCTCGTGCGCGAACAGCTGCGCCGACGCGAGACCGATCCCCGCGGTCGACCCGGTCACCAGCACCGTCTGATCCGTCAATCCGAGTTCCATGGCTCCTCGAGCAGATGAGGGCCCAAGGCTAGCACGCGAGAAAATCCCGACGCGGCGCGATCGCCTCTCCCGCGGCCGGAGCTGCTATCCTGCGCCGGTGAATGCACGAACCGACCTCCGGCGCATCGCTCACCAGGCAATGATCGACCGGGGCCTGCTCCCGGAGTTCTCCGACGACGCGCGGGCCGAGGCACAACGACTGGCCACGAGCGCGGGCAACACGCCGCCCGATCGGGACACGCGCGATCTGCGCGGCCTGCTCTGGGCGTCGATCGACAACGACGACTCGCTGGATCTCGACCAGCTGTCGGTCGCCGAGGCGTTGCCGTCGGGCGCGACGAAGCTCCTCGTCGCCATCGCCGACGTCGACGTGAAGGTGCGGCTGGGCTCGGCGCTCGACGATCACGCGCGCACCAACACGACGTCCGTCTACACCGACGCGCAGATCTTTCCGATGTTGCCGGAGACGCTGTCGACGGATCTGACGTCGCTGAACGAGGCGCGGGAGCGCCACGCGATCGTCATCGAGATGGAGGTCGCCGAGAGCGGCGAGGTCACGAGCGGGCAGCTCTACCGCGCGGTGGTCGTCAACCACGCGAAGCTGGCCTATAACAGCGTCGCGGCCTGGCTCGACGGCACGGCTGGCGCGCCCGCGAAGGTTGCGGCCGTGGCCGGCCTCGCCGACAACCTGCGCCTGCAAGATCGCGTCGCGCAGGCGCTGCGCCGGCGGCGGCACGAGCGCGGCGCGCTCGACCTCGAGACGCTCGAACCGCGCGCGGTGTTCGAGGGCGAGGCGGTGACCGACTTGCGCCTCGAGCAGCGCAACCGCGCCAAGGACCTGATCGAAGACTTGATGGTCGCCGCCAACGTGACGACCGCGCAGTTCCTCCAGGACAAGAGGTTCCCGTCGCTGCGCCGCGTGCTCCGCTCGCCCGAGCGCTGGGCGCGCATCGTCGAGCTCGCCGGCAGCTACGGCACCCACCTGCCGGCGGAGCCCGACGCCCGCGCGCTGGAGGAGTTCCTCAACGAACGGCGCGACAAGGATCGCGATCGCTTTCCGGATCTGTCGCTCGCGGTGGTCAAGCTGCTCGGGCGCGGCGAATACGCCGTCGAGGCGCCCGGCGGCGGCGCGACCGAGCACTTCGGGCTCGCGGTCAGGAACTACGCGCACTCGACGGCACCCAACCGGCGCTTCCCGGACCTCGTGACTCAGCGCCTGATCAAGGCCGCCTTCGCGGGCCAGCCCCCGCCCTACAGCGTCGAGGCGCTCGGCATTCTCGCGCAGCACTGCACCGTCGCCGAGGATGCGGCGGCCAAGGTCGAACGACAGGTGCGCAAGTCGGCGGCCGCGCTGCTCCTGCAAGGGCGCATCGGCGAGACATTCGATGCCTTCGTCACCGGCGCCTCGGCGAAAGGAACCTGGGTGCGGCTGGTGCGTCCGCCCGTCGAGGGCCGCGTCGTGACTGGCTTCGACGGTCTGGACGTCGGCGACCGTATTCGCGTGCGGCTGGATCACACCGACGTCCAGCGCGGATTCATCGATTTTTCACGAAAGAAGTGAGCGCGCTCCCCCGATGAAGAAACCGGAGCACACCGAGATCCCGAAGAGAGCCGCCAGCGCGACGTCGTCCGACGACCCCGCACCGACGGTGGCCTATCGCAACCTGGCGTTCATGGACAGCGACGACGCGCGCCCGCTGCGCATCCTGGCGGAGTATCTGTCGCCGCTGCACGCCTTCGAGCAACAAGGCGTCCGTGACACGATCGTCTTCTTCGGCTCCGCGCGCATCGTTCCCGGCGGTCCCTTCGGCCGCTACTACGACGAGGCGCGCGAGCTGGCGCGCCGGCTCACCGAATGGTCGATGAGCACCGAGGGCCACGAGCATGACCGGATCGTCTGCTCGGGCGGAGGCCCGGGCATCATGGAGGCCGCGAACCGCGGCGCGCGCGACGCCGGCGGCCGCAGCATCGGGCTCAACATCGGCCTGCCGCAAGAGCAGCGCCCGAATCCGTACATCACGCCCGGCCTGTCGTTCGAGTTCCACTACTTCTTCATGCGCAAGCTCTGGTTCGCGCACCTGGCGCGCGCGCTGGTGGTCTTTCCCGGCGGCTTCGGAACGCTGGACGAGATGACCGAGATCCTGACGCTGCAACAGACCGGCAAGCTGGATCAGCGGATTCTGATCCTCCTCTACGGCGCCGCGTACTGGAAGGAGATCATCAACTTCGACGCCCTGGTCAAGCACGGCATGATCGGCGCCGACGACCTCAGCCTGTTCAAGTTCGTCGACGATCCCACATCGGCATTGAGCCTGATCAAGGCGGGCTGCGCACCTTCAGCGACCGACGCCAGGCCCGCCTTCGCGTCATCGAAGCACCCGTGCGGCGACGACGGCTGACCGGCGCGACGCTCGCCGGCGTCCCTCAGCGTCGACCGGCGGCCGCGGGCGTGTGATCGGCGGCAGACGCCGCGGCAGCCCAGGCGCTGAATGTGAGCGTCTCCTTGCGCGCCTCCCACTCCGCGGGCGTGAAGACGCTCAGGTCTTCGCGCTGAAAGCCCGGCACGTTGTCGCCGACGGCGAGCGTGCCGCCCTCGCGCTCCTCCGATGCCAGCGACGCATCGATCGCCAGGCCGTGCGCGCGCGCCCAGTCGCCGATGCGGATCTCGGGCAGCGTGCGCACCGTGGCCGCGGACCAGTTGGGCAAGGCGAGCTCGGCCGCCAGCCACGTCACCACCGGGCGCGTCAGGAAGTACGGACGGTGTCCGGTCCCGTCGGTGAAGCCGAACTCGAAGACGGCGTCGGGCCGGCCGGCCAGCGCCCGGGCCCGCGTGCGCAGCTCGACGAAGAACGGATCCTGCGCTTTGGCGACGATCGAGTCGGCGCGGCCGTTCCAGATCATGATCGGCCCGCGCGAGACCTGGAGCGCGTACAGCACCGCGCCCCGATCGCCCAGGAAGGCGAGCGATTGGTACGGCAGCCCCTGGCACATCTTCTTGCTCTTGTCCCAGTACCCGCCCGGACCGTCGAGATTGCCGCCGCCCACCATCACGCAGGCGCGCAGGCGCGGCTCGACCGCGCCGGCGAGCGCGAGCACGAACGAGCCCATCGAGTAGCCGCCCGCGCCGATGCGCGCCGGATCGATCTCGGGGCGCGACGCCAGGTAAGAAACGGCTTGCATCACGTCGGTGATCATCAGGCCGGCGAGCCGCCGCGCCATCGTCACGCCACCCTCGAGCTTGTCGTGCTCGCGCGTGTGGGACTCGCGCGTCGCGCTGCGCTCGCCTTCGCCCGCCTGATCATAGGTCAGCACGGCGGCACCAGCGCGCGCGAAGACAATCCCCGCGTAGTACGAATACCAGGAGTACTTGTCGCCGCCGTGGCCGTCGACCACGATGAACGCCGGAATGTGCCCCTTGGGCAGCGGCTTCGGCAAATAGAGGATCGCCGGCACGCGCATGCCGAGCTCGGTCGCGTACGTGACGGCTTCGGCCGTAACACCTGGCGCGGGCTCGAAGCGGCGATGGGTCTTTCCGTCGACGGGCGGCAACGGATCGGGAACGAAGAAATTCGCCCGCACCTGCGCGCGCAACGCGGCCACGCGCGCGGCGGTCAACGGCTCGGCGCTCGCCGGGCGGGACGAGACAAGCAGCAGGCTCGCCATCACGATGGCGAGTGACCTCGGGTGGTCGAATCCGATGACGCCGGCGGCGGCCATCCCGCGACACTAGCTCAGCCCGGGAACTCCTTCGTCGAGATTCGCCAGCTTCCCGTGCGTATCCGCCGCGGGCGCATGGCCACCTCTTCGTCCTCGGGCGTGGACGGCGTCAGCTTGATGTTCTCGATCGGCGTGTGCGGAACTTCGGCGTCGTGGCACAGCACGCCGCGCGCGGTCTTGAGAGCGCGCCCGGCGCGGTCGCCGTGCAGCACATCGGTCAGCGTCAGCATGCCGGTCGGGTGTCCGCGGCGATCGAGGACGATGAGCCGAGACTTGTGCGAGTCGCGCATCCGCTTCTCCGCGGCCGCAAGGTCTTCGAAGTCCGAGCAGGCCACGGTGTCGCGCGTGGTCACCGCCGACACCGGCGTCTCGTCGAGCGACAGCCCTTCGGCGCATACCCGAACGGCCAGATCGCGATCGGTGACGATGCCCTCGAACTGCTCGGGCGTCGCGCCCGACACCAGCAGCAGGCCGACCGACTGGTCGCGCATCAGGCTCGCGGCCTGGCGGACGCTGGCCGAGCCGGGGATCCAGAGCACCTCAGGGTTCATCAAGTCGCGACACTTCACGGTCTCACCTCCGCGCCCCTATCTGGCCAGCGCCGTGCACCAACGTCGGAATTGCCCCTTCTTCGGACGCTTTGCGTGCCACCTTGAGACGAGTTGTGAAAAAGTTCTGCGCGCCGGCTCTACGGCAGGAGCGCGATCTTCTTTTGCACGCCGTCGGCGAGCTTCGACCCCGGCTGCAACTCCAGGAACTTCTGGTAGGCAGCCCTGGCGTCGGCGGTCTGCCCGGCCTGCGCCAGCGCATCGCCCAAATTCGCGTACGCGATCGCACGTCTGGGATCGAGCGCGATCGTCTTTTGATACCAGGCGATCGCATCGTCGTTGCGCCCGAGCTTGAAGTAGGTGAAACCGAGGTTGTTGGTCGCCATGACGTGCCCGGGATGCAGCGCCAGCACGTGCAGGAACGACTGCGCCGCCTCGTCGTAGCGCTTCTCGCGAAACAGGCTCATCGCGCGCTGGATCTCGCGCCGCGCGTCCTCGCTCTCGTTCTGAACGGTTGCGGTCTCGACCGCGGCGGCACCGGCGTCGCGTGTCCCGGCGGCCGGTGCCGGCGCCGCGAGCGCCGTGGTCGCGGCATCCAGCTCTTTCTTGAGCTTGTCGTTGCGGGCCTTCTTCGCCTCGATCTGCTGGCGCACCTTGTCCAGCTCGGCGCTCAGCTGGATCGCCTCGCCGTCGAGCTGGCGCGACTCCTCGCTCAGGAATTCGTCCTCGGGCTTGAGCACGAAGACCATGTCACCGCCCTCGCTGCCCACGAGGTGCCCGAACACCGGCGTCTGCCGCGACAGCGACGAGACGCCGGGCGCCACGTACGCCGCCAGCTCGGTCGCGGTGATCGCGCCGTCACCGTCGAGGTCGGCCTTGCCACCCAGACCCTGGAGCAGCGTCCAGGTGAAGATCGAGTGGCCGCCCGGACCGTTGTCGGCCACCTGCTCGTCGCCGCCGCCCGCGGTCAGCACCTCGCGCGACGGCCGCCGGGTGATCTCCATCAAGTACTGCCGGCGATCGGCGCCGCCTCCGCCCGCGCTGCCACCACGCGTGAGCGCGAGCCCGCTGTAGCAGGCGTCCATCACGAAGAAGACCTGCTTCGCCGGGATGGCGTCGCTGGCATCTTGCAGGTTCGTCATCGAGATCGCCTGGCTCTGAAAGCTCTGCGCGGCGGCGTCGACGGGAACGATGTAGCCCTGGCTCTTGCCGTTCGGCAGCTTGCGCGTGACGCCGTGGCCGGCGAAGAAGACGAACACGCGGTCGTCGTGCGCCACCTTCTTCGCGTCGGCCAGGTTGTCGCCGAGCGCGGCCAGGATCTTCTCGCGCGTGGCCTCGCCGTCGAGCAACGTGGTGACGTGGTCGGCGGGAAACGCGTAAGTGTGCACGAGCATGTCGCGCACCGCCTGCGCGTCGTTGACGGCGTATGACAGACGCGGCCAGTTCTTGTAGGCGTTGACGCCGACGACCACCGCCCAGCTTTCGCGGTAAAGGCGCACCCCGGCCACCGGCGCGCCTGCGGTAGCGGCCACCGGGCCCGGCGCCGATGCAGCCGCGGCAACCGGTCCGCCACGCGGCACGACGAAGTCTCGGCCGTCCCAGGCGAGAAACGCGTACCCGCGCTTCTGCAGCTCGGCGATGACCACCGGCAACGCCTCGGTGGTGCGCTCGTGGATGTCGTGAAAAAGAATGATCCCACGCTTCTGGCGCTCGACCTGATTCACGACGCGATTGGCGATCGATTGCGGTACGGGATCGGCCCAATCCTGTGAATCGACGTTCCAGAGCACGGTCTTCATCCCCAGCCCGGACGCCGCTTTCAACACCTGTTCATTGCGCGCGCCGTAAGGCGGGCGAAACAACGCCGTCTTCTCGTTGGCGGCCGCCTCCAATGCCTGGTTGGTGTCGACCAATTGATGGTTCAGCCCGTCGCTATCGAGCTTGGGCAAGAACGCATGCGTGAACGAATGGTTCGCCAGCGCGTGCCCGGATGCCAGCACCCGGCGCGTCTCCGCGGCGGCCTTGCCGACGTTGCGGCCGACCTCGAAGAATACGCCGCGCACGCCGAAGCGCGCGAGGATGTCGAGGATCACCGGCGTGTAGCGCGCCGAGGGGCCGTCGTCGAACGTCAGCAGCACCGTCTTGTCGGGAAACCGCAGGCCGGTCACCTGGTCCTTGTCGTCGCGCCAGGGCAGCGCCCCGCCGCGGCCGCCCTTGGCCAGCAGCTCCAGCTCGGCTGCGTGCGTCTTGATCAGCGCGTCGGTCGAGACCTCGCGGCGAACGAAGGCGAGATAGGCATCCCACGCTTCGCGGCGATCGGTCATGCCGCGCGTGGGGAGGCGGCCAAAGATCGCCTTCAATTCGGCGTCGTAGTGGGCCTGGATCCCGCCCAGCACCGCGCGATCCTGGTCGACGCGCGCCGCGGGTGGCAGCTCCGCCAGCAGATCGCGAAACGCCAGCTTGTCCGCGTCGTGAAACGCGGGTGCGCCCTCGAGCTGGTCGAGAAACGCCGCAGCCGCCGCGGGATCGGCGCTGATGCGCGCGCCGAGCTCCTCCAGCCGATCGTGCTGCTGCCCGGCGAGCAGCCAGGCCACCGTGGCCGCCGGGTCGTCGGTGCCCGGCTCGTCGGCCAGCAAGGCGATCATGCCGCGAAAATCGGCGACGATCGCCGCCATCGCCGGCGCGACGTCCGTGACGGGCGGCGCCGGTGGCGGGGGGGTGGCGGCGTGCTTGCAGCCCGACGCGACGACGCCCAGCAGCATGCCTGCCCATAGCCAGCGACGCATCACTGCTTCATCAAAAGGGATTCGTCGGGAACCGCCGGCGTGCTGGTCGGATAGATCAAACGCAGGATCGTTCCCGTCACGCAGTAGGTATCGGCATCGACCACGCCGGTGCTCGAGGTCGAGGTCACGGAGTTGCCGCTCGTCACGTACGTTCCCGTGATGGTCATCGGTATTCCCAGCGCCCCGAGGAGACAGTGACAACCGGTCGTCGTCGTCGTGCAGGTGGCGCTGGAAAACGTTGGGTTGGGGGAACCGACGTAGCCCGGGCCCTGGTAGACCGCTTGCAGGCTGGCGCAGCTTCCACCGCTGAGACACGTCGAAGGAACGTCGAAGATGAACGTTCCGGTGTCGGTCTCGGTCGTGGCGTAGGTTCCGTTGCTCTCGAAGGCGAGCGTTCCGGCCCGGTGAACGCCCGACGCGTCCAGCACCTCGCCCGCGCAGTCGAACGTCGTCGGCGCCGGACAACTCTTGAAGAACGCCCAGGTGCCGAGGAGGTTGCCGCCGCACGCGGTGCCGCCGCACTGGGTGGTCATCGCGCCGCCAGTGCCACCGGGCATGCCGCCTGCGCCGACGTGGCCGCCGACGCCCGACGCACCCGCAGCGCCCGAAACACCGCCGCTGGCCTGGCCACCCGATCCGCTACCGCTTCCGCCCCGCAGATCTTCGGGATTCGGATAGCAGGCCCCCGCCAGAGCCACCAGCAGCGCCGCCGTCACGCCGGGACCGCGCCAATCGGCCCGTGCGTGAACCGCTGAGTGACCTCTGGCGGCCATGATCCCTGCGATTAAAGGCGACAAAGGGCGCCTTATCAAGCGCCGCGGATGCGGCCGCCGCCCCTTGACGCGCTCCGATCGCGCCCGCAAGCTGTTTCTCGCGATGATTCACGGGGCGCACGTCATCATCTACAGCCGCGACGCGGAGGCCGACCGCGCCTTCTTTCGCGACGTGCTCGGATATCCATTCGCGGACGCCGGCCACGGGTGGCTGATCTTTGCGCTTCCCCCCGCGGAGGTGGCGGTGCATCCCTCGGACGAAAACGACGTCCACGAGCTCTACTTGATGTGCGACGACGTGAAGGCGCTGATCGGAGAGCTGACGGCCAAGAACCTGACGTGCTCTCCGATCGAGGAGCAGCGCTGGGGCTCGATCACGCGCGTCACCCTCCCCGGCGGAGGCAAGATCGGCATCTACCAGCCGAAGCACGCGTCACCGATCAAGCTTGCGACGTCGCCGGCAGATCGATCGTGAAGACGCACCCGTCCCCCGGGCGATCCTGAACCCGGATCGTCCCGTGGTGCGCCTCGACCGCCTGGAGCGCGATCGCCAGGCCGAGACCAAACCCCGATCGGTTCTCGCCGCGCTGGACCAACGGCTTGAACAGCTCCTCGGCCTTGCCGGGCGGCAGGCCGCCGCACGAATCGAGCACGTCGATCTCGAGCCGGCCGGCGCTTTGACCGACTCGGAGCGCGATGTGAGACTGCGGCTTGCTGAATTTGAGCGCGTTGTTGAGCAGGTTCGAGACCGCCGAGCGCATCAGGCGTGCGTCAGCGTCCAGCGCCAGGCCGTCGGCGCCCGACAGCGTCACCGTAATGCCGCGCGACTGGCTCTCCGCCTCGGCGTCCGCGACGATCTCTTGCAGAAACGCCTTCAAGTCCAGTCGCTTGATCACCGGCTCGACCCCCAGCTGCAAGGACGCTTGCCCGAGCACGCCGTCGATCAGATCGACCGTGCGCCGCAGGTTCCGGTCCAGCACGCTGGCCCAGCGCGCCTCCTCCGCCGGAGCCATCGGCTGCAGGCGCGCGAACGCCAGGCGCGCGGTCGACAGTGGGTTGCGCAGCTCGTGCGCGATGAAGCCCAGGTGCTCCGAGGTCTGCCGTTGCGTCTCGATATCTCGCTGCTTCACGTACTGAGCCACGGCGTCGGCGATGCCGGTGCTGAGCCAGCGTCCGATGATCCCCTGCTCGCGCAGGTTGGGCGTCAATGCCGCGCTCTCGGCGATCTTCAGGATACAGCGCTGGAGCAACCCATACTCGCGGATGACTTCACTGACGTCGAAGCCGATGCCCAGCCGCTGGGCGCCGTGTTCCTCGGCGATCTCGCTCGCCGGCGGCAGGGGCAGCGCTTCCGGGTGAAGCGCGGCGATGATCTGGTCGACGAAATCGGGCATGCGATCCAGCAACGCGGCACGCGCCAGCGACGCGGAGGCGATGACCTGACGCGTCTCGGTGCTCCAGGCCTCGATCAGCTCGTCCCGCTGAGCCGCCAGAAGGCTGTACAAGCTATCGAAGGCTTGCTCGCCGGCCACTCGAATGTATTAGGGCTCAAAATCGAATGCGCAAGATCAAGCCGACCGAATGGGCAACGGTTGGCGCGCGATTGCCAATGCTCACGACGTCATTGGTGCGTCGCCGACTCTCTCGCTCACGCCGTTCGTTCGGACGACGCCTGCTCCAGCGCCGCGAACGTCTCGACGAGCGAAGCGGCGGCGGCGCTCGCCGGCTCGGCGGTGGCGTCGCAGGCCTCGAGCCTGCGTAGCTGAAGGCTGGTGATGCGCGCCGGGATGCCCTCGATCGTGAGTAACGCCTCCTCAGCTTGCCCGGACAGCACTTCGGCGCGCGCCATCAACTGTCTCACGGCATCGACGTGCGCCTGGCACCGTTCGGCGGCGCGTCCGAACGGGCGGTGCACGTCCTCCTGTCCTTCGCCGCGCTCGCGCACGCGCGCCAGGGTCAGCCGCAGCCCCGGCAGCGAGGTCGAGTCCAGGAAGCGCGCGATGTACTCGATGCGCGTCGCCAGCACGACGACCTCGCGTTCGAGCTTGGGGATCTGGTCGAGCGCGCTCGACACATCGAACGCCGCGCCCCGAGGCCCGGCCAGAACGGCGCTCTGGATGGCCATTCGCGCCCCGATGAGACGCTCGACGAGCATCTTGGCCCGCGCGTCGGAGAACCAGACGGAATCAGGCAGGTCGATGGGCAGGATCCCGGCGTTGCTCAGGGCGGTTTGCTTCGCACGTCCGTTGAGCAGCGCGACCGCGAACGCGAGCATGAAGACCGCGGGCGTGAGCAGCAACAGCGACGCGAGCCCCGTCATGAATGCCGCGACCACCGCAATCGCCATCAAGCCGAGCGCCACGCGCGACCGAACCACGCGCTTCGCGCTCGAGCGGATCCAGAGCTCGGTTCGGCGCTCGTGCTGGGACGTGTCACCGATCAGATCCCTCTCGAACCAGTTTCTCTTAACCATCTTTCCCCCCTTCCCCGATCCTTCTCAAACCTGTTGTCGGAATGGTCACGCGCAATGGCGGGTGCTCGCGCCTGGTAAGCTCGCGCGATGACCGACGCGAGCATCGACGGCGCTCCGCCGACGCGCCTGGCCCGCAAGCTCGACGTTGGCGACGCCGTCGTCGTCGGGCTCGGTTCGATGATCGGCGCCGGCGTCTTCTCGGCGGTCGGCCCCGCGGCGCGCGCTGCGGGCAACGCGGTCGCCGTCAGCCTGGTGGTCGCCGGTGCTCTGGCTTACTGCAACGCCACCTCGTCGGCGACGCTGGCGGCGCTGTACCCCGAATCGGGCGGCGCGTACGTCTACGGGCGCCGGCGGCTCGGCAATTTCTGGGGATTTCTCGCCGGCTGGGCCTTCGTGGTTGGAAAGCTCGCCAGCTGCGCGGCGATGGCGCTCACCTTCGGGCACTACCTTCTGCCGGGATTCGCGCGGCCGCTGGCGATCGCAGCCGTCGCCGCGCTGACGACGGTGAACTACTTCGGCATCCGCAAGACGCTCGGCGCGACGCGCATCATCCTGGCGCTCGTGGTCGCGGTGCTGGGCGCCGTCCTGTGGGCGACGCTGGCGGGCGGTGCGGCCAGTGCGGCGCGGCTGTGGCCGCTGGATCCGGTCGGCCCGCGCGCGGTCCTGCGCGGCGCCGGGCTGCTCTTCTTCGCATTCGCGGGGTACGCGCGCATCGCGACCCTCGGCGAAGAGGTCAGCGACCCCGCCCGCACGATCCCACGCGCGATCCCGATCGCTCTCGGCATCACGCTGGTGATTTATGCGGCGGTGATCCTCGGCGCGCTCGCCGCCGCGGGAGCGGCCGCGCTGGCCACGTCTCCGGCGCCGCTCGCCGACGCCGTGCGCGCCGGACGCTTCGCGCCGCTCGCCATCGTCGTCCGCGGCGGCGCGGCGATCGCGTCGCTGGGCGTCTTGCTGTCGCTGATCGTCGGCGTCAGCCGCACGACGTTCGCGATGGCGGCGGCGCGCGATCTGCCGGCGTGGCTGGACGCGGTCCACCCGCGGCATCGGGTTCCGCATCGCGCGGAGCTGGCGATCGGCGCGGCGGTGATCGTCCTGGTCGCGGTGCTCGACGTCGGCGGCGCGATCGGGTTCAGCTCGTTCGCCGTGCTGGCCTACTACGCCGTCACCAATGCGAGCGCGCTGACGCTGCCACGCAACATCCGCCGCCTGTCGCGCCCGATTGCGGCAGTCGGGTTGATCGGATGCGCCGCGATCGCGTCGAGCCTCCCCGCCACCGCGGTGGCCGGCGGCGCGATCGTGCTGTCGGCGGGGGCGCTGGTGTTCGCGACCCGGCGGCTCACGCTCTCGGCGTGAACTGAGCCAGATCCTCGATCCCGAGCGAGCGCTCGACGTCGTCGACCTCCGACACCGCATGCTCGAAGCCGTCCTCGCCGAACACCTTGTGCTCGCGGCGTTCGAAATCCTCGCCGAGCGCGTCGTACTCCGAGGCGCTGACGATCTGGTGCAGCGCCGGGAACAGCACGGTGTCTTCGCGCGCGGCGTGCGGCTCGTACATGCGCGCAAACGAGGCGAGCTCACCGCGCAGGCGGCGCCGCCCGTCGCCGCTCTTCACGCCGGTGGCGGTGGCCAACCCCTGGATGCGCTCGGTGACGCGCCGGCCCGCCTGGTGCTGCGCCCGCAAGACGTTCACCAGCTCGACCAATCGATGGGCGCGCTCGAAGCGCGGGAACACCATCTCCTCTTCTTGCCGCTCGTGGTAGTCCTCGATGAAGCGCCGAATGAGCTTGGCGCTCCGCTGCACCGCCGCGAGGTTCAAATTGACGTCGGCATCGACCGATGACTCCAGCCGGCGCCCCACCTCGGCGTAGATCAGCAGCACCCGGCGCAGCACGCCGTGCTCGCGCATCAGGTCCTCTCCCGGCCCCACGTCCTCTTCGCCCTGGCCCGCGCGCGGCGTCGATTTTCCGCCCGCGGCGCGCGCCATGGCTCCGAGCGCGGTCGCGCCGGCGATGGCGCCCGCCCCCAGCATCACCCTCCGCCGGCCAATCGATCTCGTCATGCCCCCAGTGTGGGACCGAGCGCGGCGAATCGCCAGATGCGCGGTCAACCCACCGAAGTTCGCGTGTCGGCTGACACCGGCTGCGCCCCCTCGACCGTCATCGTCCCATCGGCTGCGATCGTGACCGCGTAGTGCTGCAGGGGCGAGGCGGCCGGCCCGTGCGTGACGGCGCCGTTTCCGTCGAAGGCCGACCCGTGGCAGGGACAATGCAGCCCGCCAGCGACGCCGCTGCTGGTGTCGTTTATCAGGCAGCCCTGGTGGGTACACACCGCCGACATCGCGTAGACGCCGCTGGCGTCGCGCGCCACGACCACGTTCGACATCACCATCATGGCGCCGACCGGCAGCGCCGACACGTTGCCGGCCGCGACCGGTCCGGTGGGCGGCGATCCGGTCTGGTTTCCGCAACCGGGGATGACGTTGACCACCACCATCAATCCCGCCGACGCGCCGGTGACGGAGAGGAACCTGCGTCGATTGAGCGTCGCGGCGGAGCTATCGGTCTGTGCGGAACAGCAAGGCTTGTCGAGAACGTCGGTCATTCGGAATCCTCCCGTGTCACGGTATTGACGCCGCCGCTCTGCGCGAGGAACAGCGTCTGCTTTTGAGTGCCCGATGGCGCGAAGGTCCTTCACGCGCGCAACGACATCGCGACTTCGCGCTGGCCAGCGGGGGTCCCGCACGCCAGAATCGTCGCTTGCTGGATCGCGCGGAGCGAAGGCGCCTTCGCCTCCGGGCACCAACCGGAAGATTGAGCGCGAACGTGACGGCGGTGACCATCGGACTTGTTTGCACGCTCGCGCTGGCGCCGGCGAGCGCGGCCGTTTGTCCACCGACGGCGACCCTCGATGGCCCCGCCCACCTCGTCGAGCCGGTGCGCGCCATCCTGCGCACGCACGATGTGTCGACCGACGCGCGCACCTGCGCCGGCGCCTCGCTGCGCGTTCAAGCGTCGCTGATCGGGGAGCCCGGCGCGCGCGGCTACGTCTTGCGCATCGAGGATCGATTCGGGCGAAAGAGCGAGCGTCACGTGGCCGACGCCGAGACCACGGCCAGCCTGATCGAAAGCTGGCTCGCGCCCGAGACCGAGAGGCTTCCGCCACCGGCGCCACGAGCGTCCGGAGCGAGCGCGCAGCTCGACGACGAGCCGGAGAGGCTGGCGCAGGACCGTGACACCGCGAGCGGCTGGCGGCTCACCGGAGCCGTCGAGATCGGAAGCAGCGGCGCAGACTCGCTGTGGTACGGCGGCGCGGTCACGGCTTGCGCATCGATCGGCGCGCTGTGCGCGGGCGCGCGGTTGCGCATCGCGCGCGACGACAACTTTCTCGACCTCGACCACGACAGCGGCAGCGAATCCTCGGTCGAGCTCCTGGCGCTGGCGGCGCTTCCGCTCGCGGTGGGCGGCGTGACGCTGACGCCGGCGCTGGGCTTCGGCGTCGGGCGCATCCACGCCAATGATCCAAACCTCAGCGACGGCGAGGCCGACATGCCCGGTGGCGACGACGTCGGCTTGCGCCTGGAAGCGGCGGCCAGCATCGGGCGGCCGCTGAACCGGCATCTCATGTTCGTCGGCGAGCTCGGCGCGTCGCATGCCTGGTCGATCGTATCGCGGACCAGTCCGGCGGCGCTGCTGGGCATGCGGATGACCGCTCCGTCCAACTACGTACGCGCGGCCGTCGCGCTGCAGTACACGCCATGAGCAGCGACAACGTCCTGCCGTTTCGACGCCCGGAACAGCGCGGCCTCTCCGACGAGTCGCTGGTGCTGGCGTGCGCGGGCGGCGACGGGCGCGCGCTCGAGGAGCTCTTCCACCGGCACGGCCCGCAGGTACACCGGATTCTCGGGCGCCTCGGCCACGTCGATCGCCGCGATCTCGAGGATCTGGTGCAAGTGACTTTTCTCGAGGTCCTTCGCTCGGCGCGCCGCTTCGGCGGACGTTCGGCGGTCAGCACCTGGATCCTCAGCGTCGCCTTGAACGTCGCGCGGCACTACGCGCGCAGCGAGGCGCGGCGGCGCCTGGCCATGGCTGCGGTGGCGCGCACGGCACGCACGGTCGACAGTCATCGCCCCGACGATCGCGCGAGCCACCGGCAGTCGCTGGAGCGGCTTCGCGCTGGCATCGAAGGCCTGCCCTACGATTTTCGCGTGGTCTTCTTGCTGTGCGATCTGGAGGGGCTGAAGGGGACCGAGGTCGCGCAGGCGCTCAAGATCCCCGAAGGGACGGTGTGGCGGCGCTTGCACGAGGCACGCACGCGGCTGCGAGCGCTCGTCAGCAGTGAGGGCGCAGAATGAAGACGACGACGGCGGCGAGCTGGCTGGCGCGCCTGGTTCGGCCCGGCTGTCCGCCGGGCTGGAAGCTGACGCGTTCGATTTCCGAGGCCGCCGATCCGCGCACCGAGTGGCACGTCATGCGGTGCGCGCGCTGCTCCGAGGAATGTCGCGCGCTGCGGGCGCTGGCCGAGGAGGCGAGGGCGGCGGCGCCGAGCCCCGAGAAGATGTCACGCGAGGCGCGCGACGAGATCGGCGCGCGGCTGCGCACGCTGGCCGCCGCGCCCGAGCCGCCTCGCTGGTGGCCCCAATGGCTGTACGACGATGGTTGGCGGCGGCGCGCGCTGATCGGGCTGGCGCTGGCGATCCCGACGATCACCACCGTGGCCGTGTTGACGGGCCGGCGCGCCAGCGACGTCGCCGCCGCGCGCAGCGCCCTGCAAGCGCCCGCGGAGGCCGCCGGCGAATCACGCGCGACGATCCGGGCCATCGGGCCGGCGCGCTTTTCCCGCGCGCACTTTCAGCCCGACGAGATCGTGCGCCTCGACGACGGTGAGATCGAGCTCGACATCGCGCCGCTGGGCGCGCGCGAGCGCTTCCGCGTGGTGACCGACGACGGCGAGGTCGAGGTTCGTGGCACGCGCTTCAAGGTCGCGGTGACGGACCATCACCTGGCCGGCGTGCATGTCTGGCACGGACAGGTCGAGGTGCGCTCGCGCGGCGGCGCGCTGGCCGTGCTCGAGGCGGGCGACGATTGGGTGCGCGAAGCTGTGCCCGCGAAGCTGGCCCCCGAGGCCGCCGCTCCGCCGCCGCCGGCCGCTGCCCGCACAGAGAGCCGAGCGCGCGCGGCGCGACGGACAGCGCCGGCGGCCAAGCACCACGCGAGGGTGATCGCCGCGGTCATGCCCGGCTCCAAGTCGTTGCCGGCGGCGCGCGACGCACGTCCGCTATCGGGCTCGCCGTCGTTCGGTCACGCCTGGTCTCGGCTCCGCGATGGTGACGCCCAGGCGGCCGCCGCGGAGTTTGCCGAGGTCGAGCGCGTCTCGCAGGGGCGTGACATCGAGGAAGACGCTCTGTACTGGCGCGCCGTGGCCGTCGAACGTGCCGGCGACGCCGCGGGGGCGCGCACGCTGTTCGCCGCGTTCCTGGATCGGTTTCCGTCCTCGTCGCGCGCCGGTGAAGCTGCCGCGGCGCTGGGCCGGTTGCTGCTCGAGGCGGGCGATGCGCCCGCCGCTCGCGGCGCGTTCGAACGAGCCCTGCACGATCCCTCGCCGGAGGTGCGCGCGAGCGCGCAGGAAGGCCTCCGGCACACTCAGGACCGCGTTCGGGACGACGTTCGGGACGACGCTCGCTGACCTCGGCGCGCGCGTGCGCCCGACGCCGGGGTGGCACCGATTCGCGCGGCGTGCGCGCGGCGCTATCATTGAAGGCCCATGCTGCTCGCGACCGTTCCCGCACCGCCTCCGGCCCCGCGCCGGTTTCGGCTGCGCGCGCTCGACCCGTCCACGGCGGTGTTCATGCTCGTCGGCGCGATTTGGGCCGTCGTCGGGGCGATCGCCGGCTCGGCGCTGCTGTCGACCGCTGGAGCTCCGTGGACCGACATGATCCTGGACCGGCGCGGCCTGGTCGCCCGTGGTCAGGCGCTCGCCGCCACGGCCAGGAGCACGCGCGTGAACGGGCGGCGCGTCTTTCAGCTCGACTACTCGTTCACCGACGCGACCGGCGCCGCACGCTCGAGCTCGATGGCGACGACCAGCCGACAGCTGGTCGCCGAAGCGCGCCTGCACGCGCCGTTCGCGATCGATTACGATCCGCGCCGGCCTGCGCGATCGCGCATTCACGGCGAACGTGCGTCGCTGGTCGGCATCGCCGGCTTGCTGCCGTTCGGCATCGCGAGCGTGGGGCTGCTGTTCGTGGCGATCGGCGTCAGGCGCGCTCGGCGCCTCCGCGACATCTATGTTCACGGCCAGGCGGCGGTCGCGACGGTGATCGCGACCAAGGCGACGGCGATGCGGATCAACTGGCAGCGCGTGATCCGTGTCAACTATGCGTTTCAGACGATCGAGGGAACGATCGAGGGCCGCACGACATCGCGAACACCGCCCGCCGTCGGTGCAAAGGTCTGGATCCTGTACGACGAGAGCGATCCGCGGCGCAGCGTTGCGGCGACTGATTAGCCGCGCTGCGAGCGGTCTGCGACGCTGATGGACGGCGTCAGCGGCGACGAGAAACGCCCGCGCATTTCGCGCAGATTTCGCCGGGATTTCTCGCTCGATCTTGCATTTCTCACGATCGCGTTCTTTCCATAAACAGCGCCACGAACATTTCAAGCGCTTTTACGGCGAATATACGGACTGGAAACACGCCGGCAATACGCCATGGCGATGATGAGCGCTCCATGGGGGGCGCCGAAGGTCGGTGAGCTCCGCCGGAAAAAAAACCTTCGAAAAAACAGGAGTCGATTCAATGAAGCGGATTTTGGAGGCATTTCGAGACCCCGACAGGAGGCGCGTTTTTTACGCCATCCTCGGGTCGAAGGCGATCGCATTGGCGGTGCTTTTCCTAGTGCTCAAGGGGCTCCCGGACTACTTCTCTCATCCTGCCCTTGCTGATGATCCGGCCGCTCCCCCCGCGCCGTACATCAACCCGATCAACACGATGTGGACGCTCATCGCAGCGTTCCTCGTGTTCTTCATGCAGGCGGGCTTCATGTGCCTCGAGGCCGGGTTCGCCCGCAGCCGCGAGACCGTGAACATCCTCCTCGAAGGCATCGTCGACACGTGCTTGTGCGGCATCCTGTTCTGGGCGTTCGGCTTCGCGTTCATGTTCGGCGCGGGCAACGGCTTCATCGGCCACCAGTACTTCTTCCTGCACGGCGCGCCGGACACCTACGGAACCACCGGCGTGGCGATCCTCGCCTACTGGCTGTTCCAGTTCGCGTTCGCCGACACCTGCAGCACGATCACCTCGGGCGCGATGGTCGGCCGCACCGGCTTCGTGGGCGACCTGCTCTACAGCCTCGGCGTCAGCGGCTTCATCTACCCGATCATCGGCCACTGGGCCTGGGGTCCGGACGGCTGGCTCAACAACATCAAGCCGGCCGCGTTCCACGACTTCGCCGGCTCGACGGTCGTCCACACGATCGGCGGGTTCGTCGCGCTCACTGGCGCCATCGCGCTGGGGCCGCGCATCGGCCGCAAGTTCAAGCGTGACGGCGGCGCGATGCCTCCCGGCCACGACATGACCATCGCCTCCGTCGGTGGCGTCATCCTCTGGTTCGGCTGGTACGGCTTCAACCCGGGCAGCACGCTGTCGGCGATGGACATCCAGGGCATCGGCCGCGTCGCCGCCAACACCACGCTGGCGGCCTGCGCCGGCGGTCTGTCCGCGCTGTTCTACATGTACCCGCGCAACAAGGTGTGGGACTGCGGCATCACCGTGAACGGCTTCCTCGCCGGTCTCGTGGCCATCACCTGCCCGTGCTACTGGGTGTCGCCGTTCGGCGCGATCTGCCTCGGCGGCATCGCCGGCGTCGTCTGCATCCTGGCCATCGACCTGGTCGAGTACCTGCGCATCGACGATCCGATCGGCGCGTGGGCGGTCCACGGCGCGAACGGCATCTGGGGCACGCTCAGCCTCGGTCTGTTCGCCACCGGCCAGTACGGCGCTCCCGGTCCGACCGGCGCCGACAACTCGGCCGGCGCGGTCGTCACCGGCCTGTTCTACGGCGGTGGCGTCAACCAGCTGATCGGCCAGCTCATCGGCAGCGCGGCGGTCACCGCGGCGACGACGGTCGTCGGCTTCGCGCTCATGTACGCCGTCAAGGCGACCGGCACCCTGCGCGTCTCGCGCGAGGGCGAGCTCGAGGGTCTCGACATCCACGAGCACGGCGGTCCGGCCTATCCGGAGCTCATCAACTCCATCATGCACGGGGCGAACGCTCCCGAGGCGGTCGCCGTCAAGGCGCAGAGCGTCCCGGCCAAGGCGTTCTAATTCACGCGTTGGCAATTCGCCAAGCAGGGCATTGCAAGAAGCCACAATGAAATAAGTCCCGTCTTCTGGTGGTCGACGGTTATATTCCGGTCCACCAGAAGACGGTGATTCACAAGATTTGCTCGGGGGAGACCAATGAAAAAGATCGAGGCGATCATCAAACCGTTCAAGCTCGACGAGGTCAAGGACCGACTGCGCGAGGTCGGCGTGCAGGGTATGACGGTCTTCGAGGTGAAGGGCTTCGGCCGCACCGGCGGCAAGCAAGAGGTTTACCGAGGCTCTGCCTACGTCGTCGACTTCGTGCCCAAGGTCTGCGTCGAGATCGTCGTCAAGGACTCGATGGTTCACGACGTCGTCGAGGCGATCGCCGCCGTTGCGAAGACGGGCAAGATCGGCGACGGCAAGATCTTCGTGACCCCGCTCGACGAGGCGGTGCGTATTCGTACCGGCGAACGCGGCGAAGACGCCATCTAAGGGCTCTCGTACGTGTTGCTTCGCGGGAGGGGTCGCCCTCCCGCTTTGTTTTCAACCTACCTGGGTCATTAAAGGTCTCACGTGCAAGGCTTGGCAGCTTCTTCAGCGGGGGTCGCGGATACAACGGCCGCGCGAGGACACGTGGGGCATGGCAAGGGTGATCTGTGGCGGTTGGCGCTGGGCGCGGTTGGCGTCGTCTACGGTGACATCGGTACGTCCCCGCTCTACGCGATCAAAGAGTGCGTCACGCTTCCTTACGGCGTTGCGCCGGTTACCGCCAACGTCCTCGGTATTCTGTCGCTGGTCTTCTGGTCGCTGACGCTGGTCGTCTCGGTCAAGTACCTGGCGTTCGTCATGCGCGCCGACAACGACGGCGAGGGCGGCGTGCTCGCGCTCCTGGCGTTGGTCGCGGCGCCGAGAACCAGCGCGGCGCCGCAGAATCCGCGCCGGCGCCATTTTCTCGTGATGCTCGGTCTCTTCGGCGCGGCGTTGCTCTACGGCGACGGCGTGATCACGCCGGCGATCTCGGTGCTGTCCGCGGTCGAAGGCCTCGAGGTCGCGACCACCACCTGCGCGCCGTACGTCGTCCCGATCACGTGCGTGATCCTGGTGGCGCTGTTCGCGATCCAGCGCCGCGGCACCGGCGGCATCGGCGCGGTCTTCGGGCCGGTGACGCTGGTCTGGTTCGTGGCCATCGCGGCCATCGGGCTGCCCTGGATCGTGCGCCATCCGGAGATCCTGGGCGCGGTGAATCCGCTCTACGCCGTGCGCTTCTTCGCGCGCCACGGACGCCACGGCTTTCTCGTGCTCGGCTCGGTCGTCCTGTGCATCACGGGGGGCGAAGCGCTCTACGCCGACATGGGACACTTCGGCCCGCGCGCGATCCGAACCGCGTGGGGCCTGTGCGTGTTTCCCGCGCTGCTCATCAACTACTTCGGCCAGGGTGCGCTGCTGCTCGAGCACCCATCCGCCGCGGGCGCCAACCCGTTCTACGCGATGGTGCCGTCGGCGATGCTGTTCCCGATGGTGCTGCTGGCGACGGCGGCCACCGTCGTCGCGTCGCAGGCGCTGATCTCCGGCGCCTACTCGCTCACGCGCCAGGCGGTGCAGCTCGGATACCTGCCGCGCGTCACCATCGTTCACACGTCAGGCGAGACCGAAGGCCAGATCTACATCCCCGAGGTCAACTGGCTGCTGATGCTCGCCTGCGTGGCGCTGGTGCTGGGCTTCCGGGCCTCGAGCAACCTGGCGGACGCCTACGGCATCGCGGTCACCGGCACCATGGCGATCACATCGGTGCTGTTCTACTTCGTCGCGCGCGAACGCTGGCACTGGACCGCCGCGCGCGCCGGCGCGCTGCTGGCGCTGTTCCTGTCGTTCGACCTCGCGTTCTTCGCCGCCTGCTCGGCGAAGATCCTGCACGGCGGCTGGTTCCCGCTGACGGTCGCGGCCGGCGTCTTCACGGTCATGGTGACCTGGAAGCGCGGGCGCGCGCTGCTGAGCAAGCGCATCGCCGCCGAGACGCTGCCGCTCGAGGTGTTCCTCGACGACGTGCAGCGTTGCGAGCCGTTTCGCGTCCCCGGGACCGCGGTGTTCCTGACGTCGACGCGCGGCGGGACGCCCAACGTGCTCCTGCACCACTTCAAGCACAACAAGGTGCTGCACAAGCAGGTCGTGATGCTGTCCGTGGTCACCGACGCCGTGCCCGAGGTCGACGCCGCCAATGCGCTGCACATGGAAGAGATCGGCGACGGCTTCTGGACGGTCACGGCGCACTACGGGTTCATGCAGAGCCCCGATCTCATGCAGGCGCTGCGCCTGTGCCGCGCGCGCGGGCTGCCGATGGTCGAGGCCGACACCAGCTTCTACCTTGGCCGCGAAACGCTGCTCTCGGTCAACGGCCATGGCATGGCACGTTGGCGAAAGCAGCTATTTCGCTTCCTGTCGCGCAATTCGCGGTCGGCGACCGACTTCTTCGCGCTGCCTGCCAATCGCGTCGTCGAGATCGGCTCGCAGATCGAGCTCTGAGCTCGCCGGGGCACCAGGCCCGAACCCGCGTTCTGCAAATGTCCGCGCGCGCCAACCGGCGTTTCGCAAGGACGCCATCCGCTAGATCCGCGGAATCGCGGTTGGCACGCTCTCTGCTGTCCGCGTCGGGTCGAGCGCCGTGCCTCCATCTGCCCTCACGCCCACGCCGCGCCCGAGGCGTGCCTCACCAGCGGCCCGCGCGTATGCTAGGCCGCAGTTGAAGCCGATCAAGAGCATCGCCGTCATTCTGGCTGCGCTCGCGGGCATTCTGGGGTTATCGCTGGCCAGCGGGCGTCACGAGCACCGCAAGCTGGTCGACGACTTCACGCTCACGACGCACCGCCAGGTGCACGCGTCGGTCGAGGCACTGACCGCGCGCCTCGATGCGCTGGACCAGGACACGCGCATGCTGACCGATCTGGTCGAGCACACCGGCGTCGCCGCCAACCCCGACGCGGCGACCGAGCGCCGCGTCTGGGAGAGCGCATTTCGCGCGCTGGCAGCGGTCGTCGCGCAGTACCGCATGATCGCGCTCGTCGATGCGGCCGGCAAGCTGGACATCCTGGCATCGGACCCGAGCGAGAGCGCCGACACCGTGCGCGCGCTGATCCCCGACGCCCGGCGGCTGGCCAGCGACGTCGTCGCCAGGAACACCAAGGCGCTGGGAGAGACCGCGCGCCTCGGCGACCGCTCGTTCATTCTCTACGGCACGCCGGTGCGCGGCGGACGGGCGATCGTCGTGGCCAGCGACGCGCGCATCTTTCTCGGCGCGGTCGCCTGGACGCCGCTGCCGGCGGCGCGGTTGTTCGTGACCGATCCTGCGGGCGTGGTCTGGGCCGGCTGCGAGACCGCGGGCGGCTGTCGCGCCAGCCCCACGGGGGCGCCGCAAGCAGAGCTGGAAGCGACGATCGCGCCCGCGATCATGCGCGGCGTGCGTGGCGCGCGCATCGTGCGGACCCAGAGCAACCCCGCGGTGCTGGTCTCGGAGCGTGTCGACCGCCCGACCGGAAGCTGGTCCGTGACCTGGCTGGCATCGACGCGCGCGATCGACGAGCGCGAGGCGTCGATGGTGGCGCGCGTCGTGTTGACCGCGACGGCGGCGGCGCTCGCGGTGGCGGCGATCGGCGCGATGCTCCTGCGCCAGCAGCGCAAGAAGGTCGAGCTCGAGGGGCGGCTGCGCCTGGCGCAGGCGCTGGCCAGCGCGCGCCAGACCAGCGAAGCGATCGTCGAGAACGCACCGCTCGGCGTGCTCGGTGTGTCGATGGACGGCAAGGTCGTGCTGGCCAACAGCTTCCTCACCGACCGTTTCGGGCCCATCCGCATCGGCGCGCCGGTCGCGGAGGCGTTCACCGGACCGGGAGCGGAATGGGCGGCGACGCTGCAGCCGTTGCTGGAAGATGACGGCGGCCCCGACGCGGGCGGCCGACGCGCGCAGGCGCTGCGCGCGCTCGCGAGCGGCTCGCACCAGTTTCACGTGCGCGTCGTTCCCGTGCGCGATCACGAGCTGGGCGTGCGCACGTTCGCGCTGGTCGAGGACCAGACCGAGCTGCGCAGCCTGGAGAATCAGCTGGTGCGCGCCGAGAAGCTGATCACCGTCGGCGTGCTCGCCGCCGGCATCGCGCACGAGATCGGCAGCCCGCTGGCGGTCATCCGCGGGCGCGCCGAGCAGGTGCTGCGCGCGCACAGCGGCGGCCCGCGCGCCGACGACCTGCGCGTGATCATCAAGCACATCGACAACATCTCGTCGACCATCCGCCAGGTGCTGGATTTCTCGCGCCGGCAGGCGATCGAGCGGCAAGCGGTGTCCCTGGAGGCGATCTTCGAGCGCGCGCGGTCGCTGCTGGAATGGAAGAGCGAGGCCAAGCACGTGCGCATCGAAGTGGCGCTGGAGGAGGATCTGCCGCCGCTGGCCGCCGATCCCGATCAATTGCAGCAGGTCTTCGTAAATTTGCTGTTGAACGCATGCGACGCGTCCGGGGAAGGCGATCGCGTGCTGGTGCGCGCGTGCCGCACGCGTGAGGGACAGGTGCAGATCGAGGTCGAGGATCGCGGGTGCGGCATCGCGCCCGAGCACATGAACACGGTGTTCGATCCGTTCTTCACGACAAAGAAGCGCGGCGAAGGGACCGGACTCGGGTTGCCGATCGCCGCCAGCATCGTGCGCAACCACGGCGGACAGATCAACCTCGGCAGCACGCCCGGCAAGGGGACGATCGCCACCGTGCTGTGGCCCGCGGCGGCGGCGGCGCGCGCGGCGACGGCGGCCGCCGGCGCGGTTGCCGTCGCAGCTCCGGGTCGCGTGAGCCATGGCTAAGGCGCGCGCGCTGATCGTCGACGACGTCCTCGACATGGCCGAGACCATCGCCAACGAGCTCGGCGCCGCCGGGTTCGAGACCGAGATCGTCACGAGCGGCGCGGCGGCGCTGGAGCGTTTCGCGCAAGAGCCCGCCGACGTGGTGATCAGCGACCTGCGCATGAAGAACGTCGACGGGCTCGACGTGCTCACCGGCGTCAAGCGCGCCGACCCGACGGTGCCGGTGATCATCATGACCGCGTTCGGCGCCATCGACAGCGCGGTCGAGGCGATGCGGCGGGGCGCGTTCCACTACGTGACCAAGCCGTTCGAGCTGGAAGCGCTGCGCTCGCTGGTCGAGCGCGCCTGCCGCGAGCGGGCGCTGTCGCGCGAGAACGCGCTTCTGCGCCGCACGCTGCGCGCCAACGCCGCCGCGCAAAAGCTGCTGGGCGGCAGCGCTCCGATGCGGCGGCTGCGCGCGCTCATCGAGCAAGTCTCGGGCGCGGCGTCGTCGGTGCTGATCTCCGGCGAGACCGGCACCGGCAAGGAGCTGGTGGCGCTGGCGCTGCACGCCGACAGCGCGCGCGCCGAGAAGCCGTTCATCGCCGTGAACTGCGCGGCCCTGCCGGAGCCCTTGCTGGAGAGCGAGCTCTTCGGCCACGCGCGCGGCGCGTTCACGGGCGCGATGCAGAACCGGCGCGGCCTGTTCGTCGAGGCCGACGAAGGGACGATGTTCCTCGACGAGATCGGGGACCTCCCGCTTCCGCTGCAAGGCAAGCTGTTGCGCGTGCTGCAATCGGGCGAGGTGCGGCCCGTCGGCAGCGAGCAGAGCCGCCGCGTCGACGTGCGCTGCGTGGCCGCCACGCACAAGGATCTCGGCGAGCTGGTGCAGAAGAACCTCTTCCGCGAGGATCTCTTCTTCCGCCTCGACGTCCTGCGCGTGCCCGTACCCGCGCTGCGCGAGCGCGCCGACGACATCCCGATGCTGGTCGATCACTTCCTGCGCAAGAGTCTGCGCGGAGCGTCGCGCTCGGTGCTCGCCGGCTTCGAGCCGGAGGCTCTCGACTTCCTGACCACCTGCGATTGGCCCGGCAACGTGCGCCAGCTCGAGAACCTGATCGAGCGCCTGGTCGTGACCGCGTCCACGCCGCTCGCCCGCCTGGCCGACGTCCAGCAGGCGCTCGGACCGGTGCGCAACATCGACCCGATCGCGCCGCTGATGCAGAAGCCGCTGCGTCTGGACGAGCTCGAATCGCGCTACATCAGCGCCGTCCTCCAGCGAGTCGGCGGCAGCAAGCTCAAGGCCGCCGAGATCCTGGGCGTCGACCCGTCGACCCTTTATCGCCGCGAAAAGCCTCGCGGTTAGCCCGTTCGCACGGCTGGTATTGCCGCCTTGCGAAACGCCAAAACGATGCTGCGTTTGGCAAATCTGTCCCCAGCCCATACGTCCGGCGGTTGAACAGCAGGTTTCCGCAAAGTTTCTGTCAGTGATCCGACTTGTTTCCGGGATCGATTGCGCACCAACAAGTCGGCGAGATCCTTGATAGGCGGCCGGTCCCCGCGCGATTCGGCACCGCCGTTGCTGTAGGGGCACGTGTGAGCCGACCCAGCAACGAACGAACCCGCTGACGAAAGGACTGCCGAAAATGGTGAACGCTAGGATTCGACTGACGACCGGGAGTGCCGGCGGGGGCAAGGCACGGCGCGCAGCCGCGTGGACGATTCTTGCCTCGCTGGCCGTATTTTCCGTGGTGGCGCTGAGCGCTGGAATCGCGTCGGCGCAGGCGCCCGCGGCGGCCGCAGCCGCGCCGGCGGCGCCCGACCTGGCCACGCGCGTGGCTGACCTCGAGGCGTACATCACCAACGGCACGCCCAAGGCGCTGCAGTCGCCGGGTCCCGGCCACAACGCCTGGATGATGACCTCGGCCGCGCTGGTGCTCTTCATGACGCTGCCCGGGCTGGCCCTGTTCTACGGCGGCCTCGTGCGCCGCAAGAACATCCTCTCGGTCATGGCGCAATGCCTGGGCTGTGCCGGGCTGGTCACCATCCTGTGGTGGGCCTTCGGTTACAGCTTCACGTTCGCGCCCGGGACGTCGGTGCTCGGCGGCACGAAGTTCGCGTTCCTGAAAGGCGTGACCTCGGCACCCAACACCGACTACGCCGCGTGGGTCTCGCAGAACGTCTTCTCGATGTACCAGCTGATGTTCGCGATCATCACGC
>CAZNCQ010000008.1:42226-69484 GCA_964571275.1 uncultured Myxococcales bacterium | reverse complement strand
GGAGCCGCTCGAGCGACTCGAGGTTGTGCGCGGGCGCGAAGCAATCGATGAAGGGAAGCGCGGCGGCCATTCCGCGCGCGACCGGCTCGTAGCGCGGATCGCCGAGCAGCGGGTTGAGCCAGACCAACCGCCGCACGCGCGCGCGAATCCGTCGCACGGCCGCGGCGAGCACAGCGGGATCGCCGCGATCGAGACCGTCGCTGAGCACCACGACGATCGTGCGCCGGCCCCCGAGCCGAGGCAGGTGGCGCGACGCGAACGCCGCCAGCGATTCGCCGAGCCGCGTGCCGCCCGACCAGTCGGGTACGCGGGCAGCGATCCGATCGAGCGTGAGCCGGATCTTCCCCGGCACCACGTCGCGGCCGAGATCGACGAGCTCGGTGTTGAACGCGAAGAGCTCGGCGCGCCGGGCCGCACGGCGCAGCGCCAGCACGAACATCAGCAAGAAGCGCGCGTGCGCGTCCATCGATCCGCTGGTGTCGCACAGGAACACCAGTCGCGGTTCGTCGACCGCGCGCTCGCGGCGCGCGAAGCGCAGCATCTCACCGCCGGTGGCGACGGCGCGGCGGTAGCTGCGCCGCGGATCGAGCCGCCCGCCTGCCGGCGAACCGACGGCCGGCACCCACCGGCGGCTGCGGCAAGTGGCCAGCCGATGCGCGAGGCGCGCGAGCAAGCGTTCCATCGCGGCCATTTCTTGCGCGGTCCACGCCGAAGCGTCGAAGGCCTTGCGACGCAGGAGCGCCTGCGGGCTCGCCGCGGGACGCGTCCCCTCGCGCGTACCGCCGGGGCGCTCCGCGTCCTCGTCGGGCTCGCTCAGGCGCCGGCGCACGGGATCCCACGACAGCAAGCGCGGCTGGTCGCGACGCTCTTGCGGCGCGGGCGGCGGCGGCAGCTCCGGCGGCTCGACGAGATCGGCGCCCGTCCAGAACGAGCTGAAGAGTCGGTCGTATGCCGCCCAGGCCTCGCGCGGAATCTTCAGCGCAATGCGCAGCGCGGTGCGGACCTCGTCGCGATCGTCGCGGTCGATCAATTTCAGCGCTTGAATCGCGTCGATCTCGTCGCGCACCGTCGCGCCGATGCCGGACGCGCGCAGCGTGCCGCCGAAGCGCGCCAGCGCCGGCGCGAGCTCGCCGGTGACGCCGCGCTGGAGCGGACGGCTCGCAGGTGTGCCGCCGATCATGACGGCGCCTCGCGCGACGACGCCACCAGCGCCGCCACGTCGGCGGGGGAGAACGCCTCCAGATCGCAGCGGTCTTTCAGCAAACAACCCAGCGTCTGGCTCACGACGTCCGCGTCCAGTGAGTCCTGCCGAAGCAGGCGCAGGGCGCGCGTGAAGTCGAGCGTCTCGGCCACGCCGGGCGGCTTGACCAGCGTGCGCGCGCGCAGCGACTGCATGAAGCGCGCGATCTGCTCGGGCAACCTGCCGCCCGCATCGGGGCAGCGCGCGCGGATGATGCGCACCTCGCGCTCGAACGTGGGGTGGTCCAGATACAAATAGAGACAGCGCCGGCGAAGCGCGTCGCCCAGCTCGCGCGTCCGGTTCGACGTCAGCAGCACGTACGGGGGGTGCTCGGCCTTGATCGTTCCCAGCTCCGGGATCGTGACCTGAAAGTCCGACAGCAGCTCGAGCAGGAACGCTTCGAAGCCGTCGTCGGCGCGATCGATCTCGTCGATGAGCAGCACCGCGGGGCCGCCGCGGTGGGTGATCGCGCGCAGCAACGGCCGCTCGAGCAGGTATTCGCGGCTGAAGAGCCGCGCCTCCAGCGCCGTCGCGTCCTCGCCGCGTCCGTCGGCGATGCGCAGGCGCAGCATCTGGCGCGGGTAGTCCCACTCGTAGAGCGCGGTCTGCACATCGAGCCCCTCGTAGCACTGCAAGCGAATCAGCTCGGTGCCGCAGAGCTGCGCCAGCACCTTCGCCAGCTCGGTCTTGCCGACGCCGGCGTCGCCCTCGACCAGCAGGGGCTTCTGCGTCGCGCGCGCGAGGTAGAGCGCCGTCGCGGTCGACGGCTCGGCGATGTATCCCGCGGCCTCGAGATCCGCGAGCAGGGCAACGATCTCCGGCATCATCGTCGGTTCTCCGCCTGCGGCGTCATCGTCGGTTCTCCGCCTGCGGCGTCACCGCGTCGCCTCTGCGTTCAAATATTGCGCCGGGGACGCGAGAAAACGCGCACGGCATCCGCCGCAGCAGAAATAATACGCGTGCCCCTCGTGTTCGGCGCGGTGGGCGGCGCCGGCGATCGTCACCGTCATGCCGCAGACCGGATCGCGGGCTTGCTCGCCCGTTGCCGGGGCGGTGTGCGCGCCGTTGGGCTCGACCGCCTGCGCGAGGCGCACGCGGCGCGCCGGCGCAGCCGTTTCGCGAGAGATGGCAGCGGCCTCCGGACGTGCCGCTTTCGTCGCGGCGTGCCGGTGCGCGACGATCTCCGCCAGGATGCTGACCGCGATCTCCTCGGGCGACGTCGCGCCCAGGTCCAGCCCCGCCGGATTCTTCACGCGCGCGAACGCGCCCTCACCCGCCGTCTCGCCCAGCAGCGCGCGCATCTCGCCGAAGCGCTTCGCGCTCGCCATCACGCCCACGTACGTCGGCGGCGGCCGGAGCGCCAGCGCCGCCGTCGTCGCTTCCTCATCCCACTGTCCCTGCGTCGCCACCACGGCGAAGCGCGGGACCATCGTGGCGCTCCCGGCGGCGCCCGCGCGCGCGACGATGCCGACGTCGACGTTCACCTCGACGTCGACGTCAACGTCCATCTGGGCCGGATCCTTCACCACGGCGTCGGCGTCGGGGAAATCGGCGGCGTCGGCGCTCGGATCGATCACCGTGACGACGTAGCCCATCGCCTTGCCCAGGCGCACGAGAGCGCGCGCCGTCGGCGAGACGCCGTAGACCAGCAGGCGCGGCGGCGGCAGCACCGGTTGGATGTGTATCTCCACGCTCCCTCCACTCTGACAGGTCATGGGGAAAACCGTCAGGCCCGGACGCCGGCGGCTGTCAGGATCGGGATCGAGCGCGACCAGCCGCGGCCGCCCGTCGGCGAGCGCCTTTTGCGCCTCGGCGATCACCGTCGGGCGCGTGCAGCTACCGCCGACCCAGCCGTGAAAGCCGCCGTCGGCGGTGACCACCGCCGCGTCGCCGACCTGCGCCGAGATCGGCGGCGATCGCGCGATCACCGTCGCGAGCGCGAACGGCTCACCGCGATCCGCGAGCTTGGCCGCGAGATCGATCAGCTCGCGCCGCATGTCAGCGCGCCGCCTTTCCAGATGCATCTGTCGTCTCCGCCGAGCGCGCCGCGCGCGCCAGCTCGGCCAACTCGAGGACGATGCGCTGGTAGTCCTCGGGGCGATCGATGTCGGCGAGCGCGGCCTCGGGCCAGGACAGCACCACGGCCTCCTCGCGGTGCCGGCGCACCATCTCCTTGCCGCACGCCTGCCCGGGCAGCGCCAGCAGCTCCGCGAACAGCGATCGGTCGTAGAGGATCGGCGGCGCGTTCACCGCGCCGTAGCGCGACACCACCATCGGCGCGGACGTGCCCTCGCGCGCGGCCACGCGCGCCAGCATCGCCGCGCTGACGAACGGCATGTCGGCGAGCATGACCACCGCCGCACCGGCTTCCGTCGCCGACGCGGCCTCGGCGATCCCGAGCTGCAGCGACGTCCCCTTGCCGCGCGCGTGGTCGGGGTTGATCACCGTGCGGCAGGGGAGACCCGCCAGTGCCGCGCGCACGCGCTCGGGCTCGTGGCCGAGCACGACGATGATCGGGTCCAGCGCCGCGGCCGCCGCCGCGCGCACCGCCCGCCTCACCACGGGTTCGCCGTCGAGCGACAGCAAGAGCTTGTTCTCACCCATGCGCGTCGACGAGCCGGCGGCCAGCACCACCGCCGCGGCCGGCCCGTTCGGGCGGAGAGGGGCGACGTCAGGCATGGATCGCCTCCGACCGTTCGCGCAGATGGCGCGGCTTGCGATGCGAGTGCACGGCCAGCAACTCGGCGACGATGCTGAGCCCCACCTGCTCCGGCCCGTCGGCGCCGATGTCGACGCCGATCGGCCCGAACAACCGCGGGTCGCCGGTCATGCCCAGCTCGGCCGCGATCTTCTCGATGCGCGCGCGCGGGCCGAGCACACCGAGGTAGTGAATCCCGGTCGCCGACAGCCGCTTGACCCACGCGGTGTCACGCATCAGCGAGTGTGTCTTGATGACCGCATAGGTGTCGGCGTCGCCGGGCAAGCCGGGCGCTTCGTCTTCGGGACGGATCAGGAACAGGCGCTGGGCCTCGGGAAACCGCTCCGCGGTCAGATAGGCGGCCCGGTGATCCGCAACGGAGACGCGGAAGCCGACCATCGCCGCCAGCGTGACCGTCGGGCGCGCGTCGTCGCCGGCGCCGCACACCAGCAGCTTGGGCGGCGGCAAGAGCACGTCGGCGAACACGCGCCGCGCACCGACCGCGTCGAAGCGGGAGCGCCCGCTGGCGAGCGCCGCCGAAGCCAGCCGCACGACCTCGCCCTGCAGCGCCGCCATCTCCGGCCCCTGGTCGCGCAAAGCGCCCGCGATCAGCCCACGCGAGCCGACCACGATCGTGCCGCCCGGCCGACCGCCGTCAGCGTCAGCGTCGACCACCGTCGCCAGCACGAACGCCGCGTCCCCGTCGAGCAGCGCGCGCACACGGGTCCAGACGCCGCCCTCGGCTGCCGCATCGGTGGGCGAAATGGGCTGCACCAAGATGTCGACCTCGCCATCGCAGCCGAGCCCCAGCCCCCAGAGCTTGGTCTCGTCGGTGCCCGTGTCGTAGTGAAGCAGGCGGCTCGCGCCCGAATCCAGAACACCGAGACCGATCTCGCGCACGTCTTCTTCCAGACAGCCGCCGCTGATGCTGCCGAGGAACCTGCCGCCCGCCTCGACCAGCAGCTTCGCGCCCGGACGCCGGTACGCCGAGCCGCTGATCTGCGTCACCATGGCGAGCGCCGTGGCTCGGCCCTGCCGCCCGAGAGCGACGACGCGATCCAGGATGTGCGCCATCTCCTGCCAGTGCTTCAAATGAGAGCCCCCGGTCCAGCGAGAAGAGCCCCGAAAACAGCCCGAAGAAAACGACCAGCGAAGCGAGGGGAGCGTACCGGCACACGGAAGAAGCGGTCAAGGAAGGAGCGGTTCCGGCTAACCGTTCATTCTCGCCCCCGTCGTCGGTGCTACGCTGTCGAGTATGACCGGCGGCGGCAGCGGAGGCGAGCCGTTCCCGGGCGGCCGCGCTGAGCGGTTCCAGCCCGAGCGTGCCCGCGCCGACTTCCCGGCCCTGTCGCAGCAGGTCCACGGCCGGCCTCTGGCATATCTGGACAACGCCGCGACAACGCAGATGCCGGCGGCCGTGATCGACGCCGTGGCCGCGTTCGGCCGCGCCGATCGCGCCAACGTGCATCGTGGGGTGCACACGCTTTCCGAGCGCGCCACCGCCGCGTACGAGGCGGCGCGCGCCACGGTCCAGCGCTTCATCAACGCGCGCGCGGCGCGCGAGATCGTGTTCGTGCGCGGCACGACCGAGGCGATCAATCTGGTCGCGCAAAGCTTCGGGCGCGCTCACGTCGGCGCCGGCGATGAGGTGCTGGTGACCGCGATGGAGCACCACTCCAACCTGGTCCCCTGGCAGATGCTGTGCGCCGAACGGCAGGCGCGCCTGCGCGTGGTCCCGATCACCGGCGCGGGCGAGCTGCGCGTCGACGAGCTCGAGGCGGCGCTCGGCCCGCGCACACGCCTGCTGGCCGTGGCACACGTCGCCAACGCGATCGGCACCGTGAACCCGATCGCCGCGATCGTCGAGCGCGCGCACGCGCGCGGCGTGCCGGTGCTGGTCGACGGCGCGCAGGCGGTGGCGCACCTGCCGATCGACGTGCAGGCGCTGGGGTGCGATTTCTACGCCTTCTCCGCGCACAAGATGTACGGCCCGACGGGGATCGGCGCGCTCTACGGCCGCGCCGAGCGGCTGGAGGCGATGGCGCCGTTCCTGGGTGGCGGCGAGATGGTGAGCACGGTGTCGCTGACCGATGGCCCGCGCTGGGCACCGCTGCCGCACAAGTTCGAAGCCGGAACGCCCAACCTCGAGGGGGCGATCGGCCTCGCGGCGGCGATCGCCTATCTCGAGCGCTGGGATCGCGGCGCCGTCGCCGCGCACGAGCAGGCGCTGGCAGCCGAAGCCACCGCGCGCATGGCCGCGCTACCGGGTGTGCGAATGATCGGTCAGGCCGCGGAGCGCGCGGCCATCGTCTCGTTCGTGATCGACGGCGTCCATCCACACGACGTCGGCACGATCCTCGATCGTCACGGCGTCGCGATCCGCGCCGGGCACCACTGCGCGCAGCCATTGCTCGAGAGCCTGGGCGTACCGGCGACCGCGCGCGCATCGTTCGCGCTCTACAACACGCGGCAAGACGTCGACGCGCTGATCGAAGCCCTGGGCGCCGTGCGCGAGGTCTTCGCGTGAACGACGCGCGCGGCGACGACCTGTACCAGACCTTGGTGCTCGATCACGGGCGCAACCCGCGCCATCGCGGGGCGCTCGCGGGCGCCACGCACAGCGCGCGCGGCGACAACCCGTTCTGCGGCGACCGTGTGACGGTGGCGCTGCTCCTCGACGGCGATCGCATCGCCGACGCGCGATTCGACGGCGCCGGATGCGCGATCTCGACCGCGTCAGCGTCGATGATGACCAGCGCGCTCGTCGGCCGCACGCGCGCCGAAGCCGAATCGCTGTGCCGCGACTTCGAGGACCTGCTCGCGGGCGGCGCCGACGACACGACGACCGCGGCGCTCGGCGAGCTCGGCGCTTTCGCGGGCGTACGCCGCTACCCGGTGCGCGTGAAGTGCGCGCGCCTGCCATGGCAAACGCTGGTAGCCGCGCTCGCCGGCACCGGCGCCAGCGTGACCACCGAGTGAGCGGCGCTCACCGGCGGCGGCGCCGGGCCATCGCGAGCCACGCGATCGCCGCCGCAGCCAACGTCGGCGCTCCGCTCGCCGCGCCCGGATCGCCGGCGGCGCCGACCGTGCATCGACACCCCTGTGAGCCCGCGCCGACCACGGGATCGATGACGGCGCCCGCGTCGGCGGCGTCGCCCGCATCGCTGGCGTCGGCGACGCCCGCGTCGATGATCACCGGCGGCGCCGCACCGCCCGGCACGAACAGCGACAGCGCATAGACCAGCGGCGCGTTCCAGTTGATCGCGACTTCATTGAGCGTGTACATCGTCCAGTCGTCGACCCAGTTGCTCGCCGTGGTGCCGCCTCCGACCAGCAGGCCAGGAAAGGGATCCGCGACGTCGTCGGCGACCGACGGCCGGTGATGTGGGCTGAGCGGCGGCGCCAGCCCCAGGCCAGTCACCTGCGATCGGTTGTAGTGATTGCGCCCGAACAGAAACGCCAGCTGATCGATCGCGGCGTCGAGATAGGTCGGATCGCCCGAGAGACGGCCCGCCAGATCCAGCACCATCGACGTGCGCGCGACCGAGCCGTTCGAGCCCCAGTAGTAGCGCATCACACCGCGGCCGTAGCCGCCCGCGTCGTGGACGCCGACGATCGCCGTCGCCGCGGCGAGCACGCTCGCGCGCACCGTGGCGACGATCGCCGGGTCACGCCCGTCGCGCGCCGAGATGAGGTACGTGAAGAGGCCGAGGTTCTTGGTGTTGTTCCAGTCGAAGTCGGCGTCGACGACGGTGCCCGTCAGCGCCGCGATGCGCGCCTCGACGTCGGCGAGCGCCGCGGCGTCGCCCGTGGTTTCCCACATCTCCGCCGCGGCCCACAGGCGATCGTCGGGGTCGGTCGTGCCGTAACCGCCGGTCGAGAAACCGTCCTGGTTGGCCGCGACGTTGGCTGGATTCGCGACCAGGTAGCCGTACGAGACACGCGCTGCGGCCAGGCACTGCGCGGCGAAGTCGGGGTCGTACGGGGCATACAGGCGCGAAGCTTGCGCGAGCGCCGCGACCAGATCGGCCGTGGCGGCGGTGCCGTAGGGCACGAAGTAGCGCGGCGCGACGTCGATCTCCGGCATGACGAAGTCCTCGAACAGATTCCCCGTCAGCTTGTGCGACACGCGCCCGTCGTCGGCGGCGTACTGCATCTCGAGCAACCAATCCAGCTCCCACTTCACCTCGGCCAGGAAGTCCGGCACCGGCCCCCCGGACTCGGGGATCGGCAGCGCCAGCTGGTCGAGACCATCGCGGTGGCGTTCCCAGGCGCTGAGCAGCATGCCGACGCTGAACGCGCCGTTGACCGTGTACTTGCCGTAGTCGCCGGCGTCGTGCCAGCCGCGCGTGCCGTTGCGGGTCGCGCCCGCCTGGCCGACGTAGTCGAGGTGGCCGTCGCCGAGGTGGCAGACGCCATGCGCAAACGTCGACCCCTGGTAAGAGAACGACACCGCCGTTCCGCAGCGCGCGCCGTAAAAGCCGAGCATCGCGGTCTCGAGCGGCGCTGCGTAAACGTCGTCACCGAGGGGGAAGACCGTCGAGCGGCCCACGGCGGGCACGTCGACGTAGTACGTGCCGGGATCATCGAGCGCGCTGAAGTCACCGATGATGACGATGTCCCCGCTGGCGTCGGCGATCGGCGCGGCGAAATCGCCGGTGAACGCCGCGCTGTCGTCGCCCGCGCGCCGCACGACGAAGGATGTCGCGGCAACGTCGACCGAGAACCGCTTGGCGTGGCCGGTCACGTAGCCGATCGAATTGACGCGCACGTCGCTGTCATCGGCGCGCGCGACGCGCGACGGCGACAGCACCAGCGCGGCCGCCAGCGCGGAAAGAACGACGACCCAAGATCGCACGGAAGATCCCACGGAAGATCCCACGGACGAACCCGCGCGACGGCGCGCGGCAAGCCAGGACTGCAAGACCACGGCGCGACAATAGGGCAAGCGCATTGACGAATCCAGGCGGGGACGAGCCGGGGGCCCTATACTGAAGACGCGCGTGTCTGAAACCGGGTCTCCTCGCCACCACCCGCCGCGTGCGCCTCACCACCGGCCGCCGCCGCTGCTGGTGATCGCAGCCACCGGGTTGGCGGTGGTGCTTGCGGTCGGGATCACGCTCGTGATCTTGCGGGTGCGCGGCGGAGGAGGGAGCGGCGACAGGCGAGCGGCTGGATCCGTGCCGTCAATCGCTGAGCCGCTCGACCCGCCCCGTCCGTCGCTGAACAGACCGGTCGCTGCGCCAATGCGCGAACATCGTGAGCCGGCAGCCACGCCGGCCATCAGCGCCGCGACGCCGCCGCCCGCCGAGGTCCCCGAGTGGGAGCGCAAACCGACGCGCACGTCCCAACCCTTCCCCGAGGAGGCGCGCTTCGATCCGCCGATGCCGCCGATCAAGATCCCGCCCGAGATGCTGGTGCCGCTCGGCACGCCCGACGGCGCCGCCGCGCGCTGAAACGCGCACAAGAGCGAGGGCTGGTTGATTCATCAACCAGGACATCAGGGTGTTCCGTAGTGCTGATCGGAGGGATCACCGTGAAAGCAGCTCCTGGCGCCTGTCGTTCTGCTCCCGTTCAGCGCAATGCTCGCGTCAGCGTGCCACCGGGGCCCAGACGACACTCCGCCAGGCCCTCCGCTATTACAAGGCCTGCAGAAACTCGACGCAGATCTCAAGATTGGCGACGTGGGCCCCAACGTCAGGACGGTGCACGACTACCTAGCCACGTACGGCTACTACCCAAACGCCGACCTCGCGGTTCAATTTCCTGCCTGGCGACCCATCGCGAACGAACCGAAAGACCCCAACGTCTTCGATCAGCAAACTGCTGACGCCGTTCGACAGCTTCAGGTCCACTACGGCCTGTCGCCGACCGGCATCGTCGACGGACCAACACGCGCGGCGATGGTCACACCAAGATGCGGGATTCCAGACGGAATAGCTCGGCTCGATTCATCGGACAAATTCTCGTACGGAAACGTCCGATGGCTGCAAGTGATACCGACTCAGGTTCTCGGCTCCTCGCTCCCAGCAAACGTCACCCTGGCCCAACTAGTGGACGCAACCAACCAGGCAGCTTTTACGTGGGAGGGAGCCACGTTTCTAGAAATTAACGTAGGTTCTGGCGGCGGCGCTGATGGGGCAGGGGCAGGGGCCTGGCGGCGCGAGCGGCACCTTTTACTCCAACAGAGTCATCATCCAATTCGGAGCGGTCGATGGGCCGGGAAACAAGTTGGCTCAGACGTCGCCGTCTGGAGCCAACGAAGTGGTGACCCTCGACAGCTCGGAGACCTGGTCGACGGGCACGCCGCGCCGTCGAGGGCCTGTGCGAGAGAGATCCCACGGCGAGCTCGATCTGCCGCGCCGCCTGCGGCAATCCCTGCCGCGCGACGCCTGTGTCGACGCCGGCCTCCGATGGAGGGTTGCTCAATCGAGGGCCCAATCGGCGGCGAGGACCGGATCTGTCTCTGGCTCCTGTCAGTCATTCTGTTCGCCGTCCGCCGCCCGAGGTCCCGCCATCGAGCCAACCCGATGCATTGATGGCAGCGCAAGCCGTCCCCAATCGATCGCGGCCAGCGCGCTCGCCGTCCAGACCAGGTAGCCGACGACGATGGCGGCGATCGCGATCGGTTCGAGCGCGCGCGTCCAGCATCGCACCCACGAGCTGGGCGCGGCTCGCGCGCGACCGGCCGCCGCCGACGCGAGAAAGGCGTCGCGCGACCGCGCGTGAATTTGTGCATGAGCGGCTGCGCCCAGCGTGGGCCGCGGCAGCGCGACCAGGCGCGCGGCGATCTCGTCTGCGTCTTTCCCGTGGCTCATGAGCTCTCTCCTTGCGCGGCGCCGACCGGCGGACGAACTCTCTCGACGAGCGCCTCGCCGATCGCCGCGCGCGCGCGACGGAGCCGCTGGCGCGCCGCCTCCGGGCGCAGGCCCAGCACCGCCGCCGCTCGCGACGGCGAGAATCCCTCGACCGCCACGAGCAACACGATCTCGCGCTGCGCGAGGGGCAGCGACGCCAGCGCCGCTTCGAGGCGGCGCTCGGTCTCCGATGTGACCGCCAGATCATGCGGCGACGGCGCAGCCGGGCGATCGCGCGACGTCCAGCGCCAGAACCGCAGGCGATCGATATCGAGCAGCGAGCGGCGCCGATGGCTGCGATACAGGTTCCGCGCCACCGTGAACAACCAGGCGCGGAGATTCGTGTCGCCGGCCAGCGTGCTCGCGTGCGTCGCCAGGCGAAGCCAGGTTTCTTGCAGCAGCTCCTCGGCAATGGCGGCGCGCCCGGCGAGCCGCACCAGGAACGCGAACAACCCGGGCGTGTGGCGACGATAGACCTCGTCGAACGCGGTCGCATCTCCGCGCCGCAGCGGCTCCACCATCGCGGCATCCGCCGCGTCCGCTGCGCCGTCTGGCGCGGCGAACCCTGGATCGACCCGGGCGTCCAACTCCCTCACGCTGAACCCAACGCGCGGCCGGCTCAAGCGTGACCGACAGAAACGATGCCGGCCGATCCAGTAGACTCCCGCCCCGAGAGCTGGACCGTGGCCAACAATCATCCGCGCCCGCGCTCGGCCGCGACGACCCACCCCGACGGCTCCGCGGCGAGCGCCGATCTCGTCGGCCGCCGCCTCGTCAATCAACGGCTGATCGCCGCACGCGACACCAGCCCGGAGTCGGTCGTCACCGGGCTCGGCGCCGTCCAGGCGCAGGACTACCTCGGCGCCAAGTGGGCGGTCGCGCAGCGCGCGGGCGCTTGCACCGACGCCGCCGTCGAGGATGCTCTCGACCGCGGCGCGATCCTGCGCACCCACGTCCTGCGTCCGACGTGGCACTTCGTGGCGCCGGCCGACATCCGCTGGCTGCTGGCGCTCACGGCGCCGCGCGTTCACGCGCTCAATGCTCCCTACAACCGCCAGACCGGTCTCGATGCGCGTGCCTTCACGCGCGGCGACGCCGCGCTGGCGAAAGCGCTGCAGGGCCAACATTACCTGACGCGCGACGAGCTGCGCGCGGTGCTGAGGGAGGCCGGCGTGGCCGCTGACGGTCTGCGCCTGGCGTTGCTGCTCATGCACGCCGAGCTGGAGGGCGTCATCTGCAGCGGTCCGCGACGCGGCAAACAATTTACGTACGCCGCCCTGGACGAGCGCGCGCCGGCCACACCGGCGCTGCAGCGGGACGAAGCGCTGGCGGAGCTCGCGCGCCGCTACTTCGCCAGCCACGGCCCGGCGCGGCCAAGAGACCTGGCCTGGTGGTCGGGGCTCCGTGTGACCGACGCGCAGGCGGCAATCCGCATGCTCGGCACGGCAGTGGAGAGCCGCGTGGTCGGCGACGAAACCTACTGGCGGGCAACGGGTGCGCGCCGGCCCCGCCGGCGCCCGGCTCCGCGCGTGCATTTGCTGCCGAGCTACGACGAGTACGTGATCGGCTACCGCGACCACGCGCCGATCATGGACGCCGCGCACGCGGCGACGCTGGGTGTGCGCGGTGGCTTGGTCGGCGCGTCGGTCGTGATCGTCGACGGCTGCGTCGCCGGCAGCTGGCGCCGCACGCTCCGGCGCGCCGGTGTCGCCATCGAGGTCAAGCTTCTGTTGCCGCTCGACGACGCGGCGCGAGCGGCGCTCGCGCGCGAGACGGAACGCTACGGACGATTTCTGAGTCTGCCGGCGCGCCTGGACGTGAGCGTTCCACGGCGCGCGCGCGCGAAGAAGCGCTGATCGTCACGCCGCCGCCATTCGCGCGTTCTCACAGGAAAAACGCCCGACGGGGATCGTTGCTGAGGAGATCGACCAATGGTGAACCTGATTCGTGACGGTGGTGCCCCGATGTGGGCCATTCTCTTCTTTGGCCTCATCAACCTGGGAGCGGCGCTGCGCTTCGCGTATCGCCCGGCGCGTGCGCAACTGCCACCGATCGCCGCGCTGGCGCTCGCGGTCCTGTTCTCGATCGCGTGCGGCGTGATGGCCGACATAGCCGCGGTCGGTTCGAAAGTACCCGCGCGGCCCGAATGGGCCAACAATCCCAGGATTCACCTGATCCTGCTTCAAGGACTGGCCGAATCGATGGCGCCCGGCATCCTCGGCTTCAGCGCGCTATCGCTGGTGGCCCTGCTTTGCGCGGTCGGCCTCCGCCGCCTGGACCAAACCTTAATGAGGTGAGGGTGGAGCGATTGCGGCTGTCGGTAGACCACACGCCCCCGCGTGCCACCGTGCTCACAATCGCCCACACCCTCGCCCCGGTTGATTTGATCCCTACCCGCCGCCGCCCCGCCTCCTCTCCCGCCTTCCTTCGCCCAACCCGCAATCACCACACTGGACGGAGAAAACCAACTGCGCAAGGCGACAAGTGGTGCTTTGCTCAAAATTCACCGACGAGAAACAGCTGGTTTACTTGCGCTGGTGAATCGGCGACCACGCGCGACACAAAGTCGAAATGAAGCGCGTGATCGGTCGTTGATCGGGGTCTCAATCCGCGCCGAGACTTCAGTTCTTCCGGGTGGCACCCGATGTCAGAGCACGGCCCCGCGCGTTTCGTGGGGTATCTCAGAGGAGGAATCGATGGGATGGCGTTCAAAGGACGAAAGCACGCGCCCCGACCGCGAGCCGATCGAGAACGTCCTCGGTCGTTCCGCCTTCATTCGCGGTGAGCTCAGCGCCGAGGGCGCGTTCCGCATCGACGGCACGGTCGAGGGAACGGTCGCGTCGCGCGCCGAGGTCGTGATCGGAGAGAGCGGCGTCGTGCGCGGCGACGTGGTCGGCTCGGACGTGGTCGTCGCGGGCGCGATCATCGGCAACGTGCGCTGCGCCGGCCATCTCGAAATTCTCGCGAAGGGCAAGGTCGAGGGGGACATCGCCGCGCTGAGCGTGCGCATCGAAACCGGCGGCGTCTTTCGTGGCACCAGCTTCATGGGTAGCCCGAGCTCGACGGCGAAGGACGGGCAAAAGGGCCGCGCCGAGGAGAGCGAACCGGCGCACCAACTCGACTCACACGGCCATCTGGTCCCGGTCTCGTAGACGAAGTCGTTGCCGATGGTGGAGCGGCCGCACACGACAACCACCGTCGCCGAGACGTTGCGCCAGCTGCGCAAGGAGCCGGCGCGGCCGCGGCGCGACCGGCGCCTGCGCATCATGATCGCGTGCGATCCCGAACGCCCGATCCGCACGCTGGTGCTGCCGCGCGCGCTGCCGATGTTGATCTCGCTCATCGGCGCGGCGCTGCTACTGGCCACGGTGATCCTGCTCTGCGGATCGGTGCGCATGAGCGAGACGCTGGGCGGCCTCGAGCGGCGCGTGCGGTCGATGATGCAGGTCGCCGACACGGTGGCGAGGCATCCGCTGCGCGGAGGCGAGGCGCGCGCCAGCAGCCGCACGCCGGCGCTGCGCCCACCGTCGGGCGAGATCGGGCACTTCACGCTCGAGTCGGCCAACAACGGCGAATCCACGGAAGTGAAGATCAACCTGACGAGCGGCGAGATTGAGCCCGACTCGTATCGCCAGCTGCGCCATCAGCTGCGCTGCCTGCGCACCAGCGCCGAGACGCCGCCGGACCCGCGGCTCATCGAGCTGCTCTACAAGCTCTCGCAGCGCACGCACCAGAAGATCATTCTCGTGTCGGGCTTCCGCGCGCCGATGTACTCGATGGCGAAGTTGAGCTATCACACGCGCGGCATGGCGGCGGACATCCGCATTCCGGGCATGACGCCGCTCATGGTGCGCGATCTCGCCTTCGCGATGGGCATCAAGGGCATCGGCTACTACCCGGTCTCGGAGTTCGTGCACGTCGACGTGCGCGACAACCAGCAATACTGGATCGACTACGGAGCCAACCGCATGGACGGCGAGCGCGCCGAGCACGATCCGTCGCACGGGGAGACCGAGCCCGGCACCGAGATGGGCGAGCCGGAAGCGGCCGTGGTCCCGGCGGCCGCGCCGGCCGCGGGCGACGACGACGATTCAGCGCGGTAGGTTCACGCAGCCGGCGTTCTCGGCGCGCAGCGCGGAGAAGACGCGCGCGTCGGGCTTGCGCTTGAGCGCGCGCAGGATCGCGCCGTATTCACCGGCGGCACGGCAGGCGTCGCCGTGGCCCGCGAGCGCATGGGAGAACTGTTCCGCGGCCAGCGGAAGATTGCCGGCCAGGCGCGCACGCAACCCGTCGACATAGGCGCGCAGCGGCTCGTCGTCGCGCTGCGCACCCGCGCCCGGTGGCGCAGCCTGGGCGCCGCTCCCGGGCTCGCCCAGCCGCGCGAGCGCGTCGCGATCGGGATCGCCGCCGTTCGTGGCCCCGCCAGCGTGGGTCGTCACGGCGGCCAGCGCGCCGACGCCACCCGCCGCCAGCGCGGCGCGCACCTCGAGCAAGGGCCCCTCGGGCGCGGGCGGAAACGGCGAAGCCGGTTGCGGGGGCGTGCGGCCGCGGCCGAGCGCCACGCCAAACGCGGCCCAGGCCAGCGCCGGCATCTGCGGAGGAGCCAGACGCTCGGCGTGCGTCACCAGGGCTGCGGCGCGATCGACGGCGCCCAGCTCTGCCAGAAGCTGCGCGATCTCCGCGAGCAGGCGCGGGTCGGTCGGCGCGGCTTCGGCGGCGGCGATCGCGCTGGCTCGCGCGCGCGTGCGATCGCCCGCGACGCGCGCGCGCGTGGCGTCGCGCAGAGCGCAGGCCGCCACCTCGAGCGTGTCGGTCAGCCGCGACGGATCGCAGGCCGCGTCGAGCTCCGCCGCCGCGGCGCCGCCCGCCCCCGTCGTCCCGCGGGCGCGCTCCACCTCGTCGAGCAGCAGGCGCGCGCGCAGGTCCGGGTTCGGCAGCGCGCGCAGCGTCTCGGCGGCGGTGCCGGGATCGCCGAGATCGAGCCTGACTTCGGCCCACGCCAGGCGCGCGGGCAGAAACGCCGGCCCGATGACCATCGCCGCCTCTAGCGCCCGGCTGGCGCCGACCAGATCACCGGCGCGCGCGCGGGCCCGCGCCAGCGCGTACAGCGGTTGAGGAAGCCCGGGCGCGCGCGCGACCACCGCTTCGGCCTCGGCGATCGCGGCCGTGGGCTCGCCCGAAGCCACGCGCAGCAACGCACGCGCCGACGCCGCGTCGGAGCGCGCGCGTTCGTCGCCGCCGATCATCTCGGCCGTGCCCGACGCGACGTCGACGACGTCCTTGGTCAGGGGCAAGCCGCAGTCGACGGCCAGCAGCGCTCCCGCGAGCGCCAGCGCCGCCCGCGCCTCGTCATCGCGCGCGTCGGACAGCATCAGGCGGCGCGCCAGGACCTGGGCGCGGCGCAGCTCGCCGCACGAACCGGCGTCGAGCTCGCCGAGCAGCACCACGCGCATCGGCTCGGTCTGCCGCCGCCGTTGCCGCGCCACCACCATCGACAGCGCCGCCGCAACCAAGACCAAGATCGCGAGGGCGATCCCCGTTTGGCGTATCACAACCTATCTTGATAGCCGCAAAAGCGCGGGCCGTCCAAACAATGCACCGTCCGGGAGCACCCGGGGCCCGCCGACGCGACGTCAGCCACTGCACACCAGATCGGTCGAGGTCGCGGCCGTGCAGTGGACGGGGGGGCCGCTGACGCCCGCGCCGGACGCCCCGACGGTCGGGTCGCCGCTGCACACGTTCTCGGTGATCACGCCGGGGGCGCCCGACCCTCCCGAAGGGTCGCTGTCCCACAGGAGCACCCAGGTCCGGCCACCCGGGTCGCGCACCACGCCAAATGCGATCCGCGAGTCAGTCCCCTGGGCGTCGTAGCGCGCGAAGAACGGCGTGCCGGCCGCGGTCTGGTCCGCGACGCACTGGTCGGTGACCGTGGCCGGCGCGCCAACGGCGACGTGGCCGCAATCGACGGCGCCCGCGCCGGCACGGCTCCGGAGCACAACATCGAGATCGCAAGCGGACGACGACCCGCAGCCGGAGAGCGTGATCGAGCCCGCCGAGGCAATGACGGCCCATGCGACGAGCCTCGCGGCGGGAAGCGATCGCGGTGTGCTCACCCTCTTCATCGTCTCATCTCCTGGCCCCGATCCGACTTCAAAACGCGCGCCAACGGTTCACGCGTGGGCCCGCCGCTCCGACGTGCGGCCTTGGAGCCAAAGGTGCGCTGCCGCACGGCCGCGAGCCACGCGACCGGATCGCGACAGCGGTGTCCGGACGGGTGCGATGCCGGAGGACCGCGCCGCGCGTTTCTGCCGAGATCCCGCGGGCAGGCGCGCAAGACGCCGCTGGCACCGCGCTTGCGGATGAGGCCTCGGCGATGGGATCACGCGAACACAGGCGGATGGACCGGCGGTGGTGGCTCGGGTGCTGCGCCGGCCTGGTGCTCGGAGCTGGCGGCTGCGCCGGCACGTCGTCCTCCAGCAGCGCTCCTGGCTCGTTTGGCGACGGCACCGGCGGCAGCAGCGGCAGCGGCGGCAGCGGTGTGCTGGCCGACGGCGGCAGCCCCAACGGCAACGGCGGCGCGACAGCGCCGCCCGAGCAAGAGCTCGACAGCACCTACCAGGCGCCGATCTCGACCGGCCGGTTCATCTGGATCGCGAATCCGACCAGCGGCCGCGTCGCCTACGTCGACGCGACGTCGCTGGTGGTGAAGACCGTCGAGGCCGGCGACGCGCCAACCACCGTCGCCGCCGTCCCCGGCGCCGACGAAGTCGTCGTGCTGAACGCGCTGTCGAACGACGCGACCGTGCTGCGCACGGACGGAACGACGCTGACCAGCCGGACCATTCCCGGTATCGTGGCCGGCGCCAACCGGCTGGCGGTCTCGCGCCAGGGACGCTTCGCGATCGCCTGGGTCGACGGACGCCAGGTCGCGAACGCGCGCTCGACCGACGGATTCCAGACCCTAACCGTGATCGATCTCGGCGCCGGCGCATCGACCGCGGCGACGGCGGCGCATACCACGCTCGCGGTCGGGTTTCGGCCGGCGTCCGTCTCCTTCTCCGCCGACGAGGGGCGGGCGTTCGCCGTCACCGAGGACGGCGTCTCGATCATCACGCTCGGGGGCGCCGGCGGACCGCTCGTCAACGCCAACGTCGCGCTCGACACCGATCCGACGGCCGACGCCGACACGCGCGACGTCTCGATCACGGGCGACGGGCGCTTCGCGCTCGTGCGCCGCGAAGGCAGCAACACCGTCGGCGTCGTCGACCTCGGCAGCGGGGCGCTCACCGCGCTGGCGCTCAGCGGGCCGGTCACCGACCTCGACGTCACCGACGACGGCACGCGCGCGGTCGCGGTGGTGCGCGACACGTCGGAGGTCGCGGTGATCCCGCTCGGCGGCGTGGCGCCGACGCCCGCCGACGTGACTCATCTGACGATCACCGGCGAGACCATCGGTCAGACAGCGCTGACCATGGGTGGCGCGATCGCCGTCCTCTACTCGAACGCCGTCTCGTCGGAGCGAATCACGGTGCTGACGCTGTCGGCGTCGCCACCCACCTGGCGCACGCTGCGCGTGCACGCGCCCGTGCTGTCGGTGATCCCAACCGCCGACGGACAGGGCGCCGTGGTGTTGCACCCCGCCGACGCAGCCGGTTCGTCGACGAGCGGCGGGACGATCGCCGACGCCGGCACCGCCGACGCCGGCAGCGGCGATGCGCGCGCCGACGCCGGGGCCCTGAGCGGATCCGGCGCTCCACCGCTGGCGGGCGCGTTCAGCCTGCTGCCGCTCGATGGCACTCACCCGGCGCTGATCCAGGCGACCGACGCGCCGATCCAGGCCGTGGCGGTGTCGCCCGCGAGCGACCGCACCCTGATCACCGTGCGCGACGACAAGCAGGCCATCTTCGGCGCCTACGTCGGCCAGTTCCCGACGCTGGCGGTCGCCCGCTATCCGCTGGCGAGCCCGCCGATCGCCGTCGGCGTCGCGGCGACGGCGAACCGCGGCTACGTGGCGCAGCAACACCCCGACGGGCGCATCACGCTGATCGCGCTCGACAGCGGCGACGCGCGCACGCTGACCGGCTACGAGCTCGGCGCGCGCGTCGTCGATTGGAGCCAGCCATGAACATGAGGAGGCTACAGGTGCTCGCGTGGCTCATGATCAGCGCCGCGATCGGTTGCACCGACGGGCGGGCCGGCGTCTGGTCACAGCCCGCCGGCCAGCCACAGGCGATCGCCCTCGCGCGATCGCTGGCGCTGATCGACGCGCCGGCGCAGCGGGTGGTCGCGCTCAGCACCACCGCGGGCGGCGCGCTCGGCTTGCGCAGCACACCGACCGGGCGCGACGTGGTGGCGGCGGCGCCCGCGCCCGACGGCAGCAAGCTCTATCTGTTGACCGCCGGGCACCGCGCGACGCTCGGCGATTCGATCCCCGACGAGCGGCCGCGGCTGACCGCCTACGACGACGGTGCGGGCCCGCCGATCGCGATCGACCTGGCGCTCACCGATCCGCTCGACGGGCTGATCGTGGACTCGACCGGGCGCTGGGCCGTGGTCTACGCGGCGGGTACCGGCAGCGAGGCCCTGGTGAGCAATCCCAACGAGCTGGTGATCGTCGACCTCGCGGCCGGCGCGGCCCGACACCACACGCTGCACAGCTTCGGCGGCCGGCCTCAGCAGCTGACGATCACGCCGCTGCTATCGCTGCCCGACGGTCCGAGCCAGCTGCTGATCGTGCAGAGCGAACAGGAGATGGCGCTCTTGCCGCTGGACGGCGACCCGGGCGCGGACGCGGAGATCACCGTGCGACTCGACGACGGCGGGGCGCAGCGGCCGCCTCCGGCCGGGATCGTCGTCGACGATGGCGAGCCGGCAGACACCGGCGACGCGCGCATCGGGATCCGCTTTCAGGGCGATCGCAATGTGATGATGTTGCAGCTCGCGCCCTCGGCGGGCGGCACTGCTGGGGTCTTGCCCTCCGTGAACGTCGCAGACGCCGGTGGAGTGCCGACCGACATCGCCTTCGTGCGCACCGACGGCGGTCTCCGGCTGGCGGCGCTGGTGCCGGCGGCGAACGCCGCGGTGCTGATCGATCCGGCGACCACGGTGACCACGACGGTGGCGTTGCCCGCGCCTTACCAGCAGCTGTCGCTGGTGACCGCGGAAGCGGGCGGCACCAGCGCCGACGTCGCGCTGTTGTGGCAGGGCGGAAGCGCGGGCGCCGGCGTGGCCTTCTGGGAGCTGGGCCAGGCGGCGGGCCGGCCGTTCCGCAGCATCGACACCGTCGCCGTCGGCGCGCAGGTCGGCGCCGTGCTCGACGTGCCGCTCGCCGGCGCCGCGCTCAAGGTTCTGGCGGCGGACAGCAGCCAGACCTTCTACGTGCTCGACCTGGCGGCGCGCACGGCCGCGCCGCTCCTGACCTCGGCGCCGCGCACGAAGCTGGTCGTGTCGCCCATCGGCGCGCGCGTCTGGACGTTCCTGCCCGGCGGCGTGGCTCTGGCGGCGACCGATGTGCTGACGAAGCAGGTGCGGACGCTGCAGTCGGATTCGCCGGTCGACGCCGTCTTTGAAATTGGACAGTCAGACAACGATACCGGACGCAGCCTGATCGCGTTGCACGAGGCCGGCAACCTGGGCGCGACGGTCTACGACGTCGACGCGCCGGACGACAGCACGCGGCGGATCTACGGCGGTCTGCTCGAGGAGGGTTCCGATGACACGAGGTAGAGCCAAGCGGCGAGCGTCGCGCGCGGCGTTGCCGATCACGGGTGCCGTGGCGATCGCGTGCTGGTGCGCGGACGCGCGCGCCGATGAGACCGGAGCACCGCTCGCAAACATCTCGCGCTCCAGCAGCCCGACGCCCGCCAGCGAACCCGACCGGCCGCCGGCGCGCTCGCTCGAGCGCTGGCAAGCCGCGATGGGCGTGCGTACGTCGGTCGTGCGCGATCCGGGCCTCGACCCCTTCTCGACGGGCGACGCGCTGGCGCAGTTCTCGGTCGCGGTGTTGCACACGCTGCGAGCGGGCGAGGGATTCGTGCCGGCGCTGGGACTGGCGGCTGACGTCGGTGGCAGCTCCGCGTCCGCGCGCGGCGCCGGCGCCGAGCTGAGCCTGTGGCGGCTGGCGCTGGTCTTCGAGCCGCGCTTCGTCCCGACGTCCGGCTTCTACGTCGGCGCGCGCATCGCCCCGGGTCTGCTGCACGCGTCGGCCACGCTGCGCGACCCATCGACGCCGGTGGCGCTCGCCAGCTCCTACTGGACCTCGTCGCTCGACGCGAGCCTCGCGGCCGGTGCGCGGCTCAATCCCGGCATGGGATCGATCGGCCTGTGGCTGCTCGGCGACGCCGGCTACGGCTGGGCGCCGCGCCGCGATCTCACGCTGGTGCCGCAGCTGCCGGCGCGCGATGCGAGCAAGGCGGGCGCGACAGAGCTCGGCTCGCTGTCGCCGCGCGGAATCTTTGGCCGCGTGAGCCTCGCGGTCAGTTACTAGTCACGGCCACGGTTTAGCGCTCGAGCTCGAGCTAGGCCGCGACGACGGCGTTGTCGTTCACCGGGCCGTTCACGCCGCGCAGCAACGCCGCGAACTGGGTGGCCCCCAGCTTGCGCACGATCTTGAGCGCGCGGTGGCGAAGGCGCGCCTCACGCCGCGCGGCACGCACGGCATTGTGGCTGTTGATGTCGGTGACGATGACGACCAGCTCCGAGCGCGCCACCAGCGCTCGGAGCGCGGCCGACGACGCGGGCCCCGCCATCACCCCGGTGTGAAAGCCGACTTCGTGGCCCTGCGTCTCCGCCAGCGTCTGCAGTGCGGCCACGTTCCGATCCAGGCCGCCGATGACTCCGATGCGCATGATTCACGTTCTCCTCGCGCACGCGCGCGAACATCTGTCTCATATAACAGACGCTCGGGGCAATTCAAAGGACAATCACCGGCCGGCCGGCGCCCTGACAGCCGATCAGATCTGCAGGCCGAGGAGCAGGCCGGGATAGTGCCGGACGGTGGTCGTGCCGCTGTGCGAGACGCTCTCGAGGAAGCCGGTGCCGATGTCGAGGCCCTTGCCGTCCCAGGCGATGGTCGCGTTGTCGGAGATGCCCGCGATGGCCGACAGACCAGGCAGGATCTGGATGCCGACCACGGCGCGCGTCGACGCCCACAGCGGCGTGTTGCTCGCGGAAGAGAAGTCCGAGACGATGCTCATCGCGCTCGCCTCGATGGCCAGAAAGCGCACCGGCCCGAGAGCGAGCGGCTGCCGATAACCGAGGCCCAGGCCGTAACCGATGCGGCGCGTGCCACGGTGAAATTGTTCGGGTCCCGTACCCGAGAGCCCGTCTCCCGGCTGGTAGCCGAAGATGTACGAGGTGTAGATGTGACGGCTGCCGAGCTGGAGCTCGACGTTCGAGAGCATGGTGTCGGTGGCGTAAACGGCGACGTCGTGGATGCCGTTGCCGATCACGTTCACGAGGCCGATGGTGTCGCCGTCGTGCTCGCTGGCAACGTTGATGACGCCGAGCTTGAAGCCGCGGCTCCGCCTGGCGACGTTGGCGACGCCGAGCTGGGCGCCGGTTTCGTCGGCGGCCACGTTCACGACGCCGAGCTGCGCCCCGCTCGACACTGACGCGATGTTGAGCGGCGCCAGCTGCGCACCCGACATCTGGTCGGCCAGGTTGGCGCCACCGGCGAGCTGCGCGCCATGCCAGCGACCGAGGGTGAGGTTGAGACCGCCCGCGAGCTGCGCGCCGCGGCCGCCGCCGCGAGCGACGTTGACGCCGGCGCCGAGCTGCGCGCCGTGCATGTCGCCGTCGATCCAGTTGGCGCCGGCCGCGAGCTGCGCGCCGCGGAAGTCGCCAAGCACGACGTTGGCGCCCGACGCGAGCTGGGCGCCGCGAAACGACTCGGCGGCCAGATTGGCGCCGACGGAGAGCTGCGAGCCACGGCCCGGACCACGCAGCAGGTTGGCTCCGATGGTGAGCTGCGTGCCGTACATGAACTGGTCGGCGACGTTCGCGCCCAGCGAGAGCTGCAGGCCCGACGACAGGCCTCCGATGCGATCGGCGACCAGGCTGAATGACAGGCCGTGGACGTCGACCTCGGGGTCGCTGGGCAGCGGCACGAGGCCGAGGTGAACCGTGACCGAGTGCAGCGGCGCGCGCGGTGGCGCGAGCGCCGCCGCGGCCGATCCGGCAGCGACGGCCGGCGGCGCGGCGGCGGTGACCGTCGTGTCCGCCGCGGGGGCGTCGCCGCGCGTGGCGACGACTTCGAGCGGGCGGCCGGGATGGAACGCCAGGCGCTGGAGCTCGGCGCGCTGGCCGAGCGCCAGCGTGATGTTGGCTTCGAACACCGTGTTTCCCGCGCCGTCCATGGTGACGACGTAGGGGCCGGCTTCCAGGCCGAGCTCGATACCGTGACCGCCCATCTTGCGGAGCTCGACGACCAGGTTGCCGGCCGCGTCGCGCACGCCGATGCGGCCCGAGAGATCGGAGGCGAGCGCCAGCGTCGCCTGCGTCGAACGCACGTCGGTCACGACCAGGTCGGACGTGCCGGCCAGGTCGAACTCGTAAGCGGCGTGCTGCGGGCCGCCGCGGGTCTTCTCGGTGCGCGCCAGCGTCTCCTGCGCGGCGAACTCGAAGGCCTCCTGCAACGTCACGCGACGGTCGCGGTTGACGTCGGCGGCGCCGCGCAGGCCGGACACCAGGTAGTGAGTGAAGAACGAGGCGCCGATCCGGTCGGACTCCTGAGCGACTTCGTTGATGGCGCTCGACGCGAGGTAGGCGTGGCCCTTGGTGTCGGCGGAGGCGTCCATCAAGAAGGGAGCGCGGCGCACGCCGCCCTTGCGGCGGGTGAAGGCGCCGGACGCGCACGAGTCCAGGATGGCGAGGCGAACCTCGGCGGGGATGGACTGGATGCGGGCGCGCAGCTCGTCGTAGCTGACGCGGTCGGCGCCGATGAGCAGGCCGTCCTCGTCGGAGTGTCCAGAATAGTAGATGACCACTTCGCGCCGCACGCCAGGGTGCTGGCCGGCGCCGACCAGGCGGCCGAGGCGGTCGAACGCGCCCAGGAACGCCAGGCGCGTGGGGTCGGACACGAACACGACGTCTTCGGCGGCGACGCCGCCCAGGCTCTCGAGCACGCGGCTCATCGCGTGTGCGTCCGAGGTAGCGTAGCGCAGCTGCGGCCGCGTCGGCCCGCCGTCGTTGAAGCCCGCCATGAGCGCGAACCGGCGCAGGCGCACACCGTCGATGGTGGCGACGGGCGCAGCGGCGGCGACCGCGGCGCGCGCGCGGCCGGGAGCGGCGACGGCGATCGAGGTCACGAGCGCCAGCGCCACCCAGGCCAGGCGCTGCGCGACGATTCGTAGGAGGACGCGGGGGATTCTGCGACGGGGGCTCATGGCGTTCCTTTGCTGGCCTTCTGCAACAAGACCGAGGTCTGGTGGAATGCAGGCGAAAGCGGGAGCGGCGCCGTGCGGGCGCTGGTCCCTTGCCCGGCGAGGGCGCGCGCGGCGTCCAGCGCCGCCGCGACGGGAAACGGCTGGGTCGAGGTGATGAGCAGGAAGCGCTCGAATCCGGGCGCATCGTCGAGCTCGTAGGCCGACGGCAGATGGATCTCGTTCGACGAGCGCAACACAGCCGCGGCGCTGGCGCCGGGCTCGGGCAGGTGTTGGGTCACGCGGCCGGCGCCGTCGATCGACAGCAGCACGCCATAGCGGCCGTCGCGCCCGGCGGCATACGCCAGCTGCAGGAGGTCGCCGCGCGTGGCGCGCGCGCCGTCGCTCAGCCGTTCCGGTTGCTGATTCTCTGCCGCCGTCCTGTGCCGGTACACCCATAGCCGCGGCGACACCGACGGTTCCGTCCCCTTGAACTCGATCTGCTCTTCCGGCTCGGCGCCGCCCGGCTGAGCCTCGACCGTCGGGCCTGCATGCCGCGGCGAAGGCGACACCCCGTGCCCCGGGCGCAGCAGCAGAAGGCCGATGCCCAGCGAGCCCGCGAGCGCCAGCGGCGCGATCCAGAAGTTGAGACTCCGTCGCTGCGAGGGTGTCTCCACGGCGCGGGCCGCTCGCCGGCGGATCTCGGACATCGTCCCGTCCTTGTCGACCTGGGAATGGATCTCCACGTTCGACGTCGCGAGCGCCGCGAGCTCGGCCTCCAGCGACCGGCCTTCGGCCGACAAACGCGCTCTCAGCTCGTCGACCTGGGAAGGGGCCAGCTCGCCTTGCGCCGCCCGCTCCAGCAACCAGGCCGGGACTTTCTTCGATGAATCATTGTGCGCTGAGCTCATGTCGGTACCGCTCCTTCCAGCTGCGTGAGGCGAGCGCGTGCCGTGCGCAGGCGCTTGCGGACGCCCGAGACCGACAGGCCCGCCTCGCGGGCGACCTCTTCCAGCGTCATCCCGTCGACCAGGTGCATGACCGCGATGGTCTGCGTGCTCGCCGCGAGCGGATCATCCGTCCGGAAGAGCTTCGCCAGCAGATCGCGCGCCAGCGTCCGCCCATCGCTCTCGGCGTCCGAGGTTCCGGCGATCTGCAAGAGCTGCTCGTCGTCGGCGTCTTCGGGCCGGCGGCGCTCCGTGCGCAGGCGGTTCAGGCATACGTTGGTGGCGACGCGCAACAGCAACGCCGCGGGCGCTTCATCCTGTAAGCGATCCTGATGACGCAACAGGGCTACGAAGACGTCCTGCATCGCGTCCTGCGCCTTCGCGTCGTTGCGAAGCAACGCCCGACAGCGCCTCAGGACCATGGGTGCATACCTCTGGTAGAAGCCTTCGATATCGACTGGCACGTTTGGATCGCCTCCCGCATATCCAGGGAACACCGGCCGCCCGGCGATCTGTCACCGGCGACACGCAGCTTGCCCGATTTCCAGGCGGGAGGTCGATTGGCGAGCGGCGTGCGTCCGCCCGCTTTAGGCGAGCTCTAAGGCGAGCTCTAGGGGGCTAGAACGTAACCCAGGCGTTCGTGCAGTCGCGCGGAGCCGCCGCAGCGGTGACCCCGTTGGTCAGGGTGACGTTGGTGGTGCCCGTCGGAGCGATGTTCACGACCGGATTCGGGCCCATGGTGAGCGCGACGTTGCTGGCGTTGATGCTGGTGGGCGCGGTGTCGAGGACGACGTTGTCGAGCGTCAACGCCTCGGTGTGGGCGGCGTCCCAGCCACGGAAAACCAGCTTGCCGCCGGACAGGCTGTGCACGTTCCGGATGGTGATGTCCTTGAACCAGGGAATCAACGTGCCGGTGGCGCTGCTGTAATACGAATCGAAGACCAGCGGGTCGCTGACGTTGCGCATGCAGACGTCGGTGTAGCTGACCTGTTGCACGACGCCGCCACGGCTGGCGTCGGACTTGATGCGGAGTCCATTCTGCGCGCCGTCGATCGTCAGGTCGCACACGGCGACGTTCTGCACGCCGGCGTTGGTCTCGCTGCCGATCGACATGCCGTGACCATGGCCGAAGTGGTTGTGCGCGATGACGATGTTGCTGACGCTCGGCGGCCCCGACGCCTTGATCGCGATGTTGTCGTCACCGGTGCTGATCTTGTTGTAGGCGATGATCCCGTTGGTCGACGCCGACGGGTCGACGCCGTCGGTGTTGACCGAGTCGGCCGGGGTGTTGATGGTGATGCCCCACACCGTGAACCCGGTGGTGCGCTCGATGACGACGTGGAACTTCGGCGCGTTCTTGAGGGTCACCCCCGAGAGCACGAAGCCGTTGCCGGGACGCACCCAGACCATGCGCGGCGCCACCAGATTGCCCTGGTCGGCGTCCTCGAGATCCCACCAGTTCGTCGTGCCGCCGATGATCAGCTCGCCGCCGCGCCCGTCGAGGGTTCCGGTTCCCATGAGGGCGGCGTTCTGCGCGCCGACGACGTTGATGAGGCCGTTGCAATCGGTGTTGCTCCCGGTCAAGCCGCACTTGCCACTACCAGGCGTACCGTCGAAGTCGCGCGGGTTGCGCGATCCGAACACGGTGACGCCGTCGTCCAGCCACAACGTCACGCCGTTCCGGAGAAAGAGGCCGCCCGAAAGAAACGCGACGTTGTCGGCGCCGTCGGTCACCAGGCGTACGGCCTGTCCAGCGGGACAGGTATCGAGAGCGCTCTGGATGGTCATCGTGTCCAGGGTCGACTCGTCAGTCGGAATCCCGCTGGTGACGGTCTTGGTCGCCATGATCGTGGCGCAGACCGTAGCGGGGAGCACCGGCGCGGTGCCGATCGCATCGCACGACGCGGTCGGGAGCACAGCGCCGTCCGCACCCGCGGCGCCCGCGTCCATCACCATCCCTCCCGCGCCCATCGGGGCGCCGCCCGCGCCGGTCATGATATCGATCCCGGCGTCGTTGCGTCCCGAATCCGCGGCGCGCCAGCAGCCCGCCTGAAGCGCGACCGCGCTCGCCGCCAGCGTCACGAGGTGCGCGACCCGCGCCACGCGGCCCGTGCGCATGCGCGCGTGCTCGCGCACCTGCTTGCGCACCTGTTTG
>CAZNCQ010000008.1:0-42126 GCA_964571275.1 uncultured Myxococcales bacterium | reverse complement strand
CACGCGGCCCGTGCGCATGCGCGCGTGCTCGCGCACCTGCTTGCGCACCTGTTTGCGAATGACAGGAAAGATCGAAACGGCGAACCGAAACGACCTGGCGACGGACGAACGGGATTCGGCGCTGACGATCATGAGGTTAGTCTCCGAGGGCGCAATTCGACCCACACATGGTGTTCGCGACCTGCGGGAACGGCTCACCATTCGTGGTCGTTTCCAGGCCGCCTGCGCGGCGCGTCCGGCGACTGACGCACCGGAAACCGCGGCCCTCGCCGCACCGCTCGGGCTTCATTTGCGGACCCCGGTTGGTCTCGGGGGTCGCCGGCACTTGCGGCACGCGACGGCGGATGCAGGTTGGGATCGCGCGGATCATCGCCGCGCACCAGCCATGACCAACCTGAGCGCCGAGAATCGATCGGGGTTGACGGGAGCCGACGTCGCGCGCCTGCGCGATCGCCTGGTCGAGCTGCGCCAGAAGCTGGTCGAACGGCTGGCCGGCGACGAATCGACCATGCGCGAAGCCGAGCCACAGACCGAGCCGGTCGACGCTGCGGAGCAGACGCGCGAGCAGGACGACAGCGTGACCTTCGCCGGCCACGACCGGGCGTTGCTCGCCGAGATCGAGCGCGCGCTCGCCAAGATCCCGAGCGGCGGCTACGGTCTCAGCGAAGCGTCGGGGGAACCGATCGGGCTGCGCCGGCTGCAGGCGGTGCCCTGGGCGCGCTACACGATCGACGAAGAAGAGGAAACCGGGGCGTTCAACGACGGCGACGGCTGACCGGAGCGGGTCGGCGCCCCGGCGGCTCGCGCGCGTGGCACAATCCACCGGCCACCGATGCCCGCGCTCGTTGCTCCCCTGATCTCGCTCACGCTCGTGCCTCCCCTGCTCTCCCTCACGCTCCTGGCTCCGCTGATCTCGCTCACGCTCGCCGCGGTCACACCCAGTCCGCCGCCGGCGCCGACACCGCCGCCCGCCGAACGCCGGGCCGCCCTCGACATCTTTCGCGAGCTGGTCGAGATCGACACCACCCACGAGCACGGCAGCACCGCTCCCGCCGCTGAAGCCGTCGCCAGACGCTTGCGCGCCGCCGGAATTCCCGACACCGACATCCACATCCTCGGGCCCTCGCCCACCAAGCAGAACCTGGTCGCGCGGCTGCACGGAGCGGGACACCGGCCACCGCTCCTCCTGCTCGGCCACCTCGACGTCGTCGAAGCCCACCGCGAAGACTGGTCCATCGATCCCTTTCGCTTCACCGAACGCGACGGCTACTACTACGGCCGCGGCACGCACGACATGAAGTCGCTCGACGCGTTCTGGGTGGTGAACCTGCTGCGCCTGCATCGCGAGAAGCGGCCACTCGATCGCGACGTCATCCTGGCGCTGACTGCCGACGAAGAAGCCGGCGACGAGAACGGCGTCGAATGGCTGCTCGCCCACGCGCCCGAGCTGCTCCGCGCGGCCTACGCGCTGAACGAGGGCGGCGGCGGCGAGCTCAAGGCCGGCCATCGCCGCGCCAACGACGTGCAGGCCAGCGAGAAGGGTTACTTCACGTTCCGCCTCGAGGTGCACAACAAGGGCGGCCACAGCTCCCTGCCCGAGCGGGACAACGCGATCGTCCGCCTGGCCCACGCGCTGATCGCCGTGCACGACCACGCCTTCGACGCGCGCCTGACGCCGGTGACCCGTGCCTACTTCGCGCGACTGGCCACCTTGGAGACCGGTCCTATCGCGACCGACCTGCGCACGATCGCAGCGACCGAGGCCGGCAAACCGCTCGACTCCGCGGCTGTCGCGCGGCTGTCGGCGCTGCCGTTTTACGACGCGCGCCTGCGCACGACCTGCGTCCCCACGCGCGCGCAGGGCGGGCACGCCGACAACGCGCTCCCGCAGCTCGCCACCGCGATCGTGAACTGCCGCCTTCTGCCCGGCGACTCCGTCGACGATGTCCGGCACGCGCTCGAACGCGCGATCGCCGACGATGCCGTCAGCATCAAGGCCACCGGACGCGTCGACTTCGGCCCCGACTCGCCGCTCATGCCGGAGCTCTTCCAGGCGGTCACGGCCGTGACCACGCGTCTTTGGCCGGGCGTTCCGGTGCTGCCGGTGATGAGCACCGGCGCCTCCGACGGCCGCTTCCTGCGCGCAGCCAGCATTCCGACCTACGGCGTCTCGGGGCTGTTCAGCGACGTCGACGACGTACGCGCGCACGGGCGCGACGAACGCGTCGGCGTTCAAGCGTTCTACGAGGGGCAAGAGTTCACGTGGGAGCTGCTGCTGGCGCTGACCTCACCGAGCGTCCGAAACTGACCGGCCCCCCCGACTCGGCAGATCATCTCAATCGGGTATCGGTACGTTCGTGTGAACCTCGGGCCCCGGGTTGAGCGCCTCGGGCGGGGTCCTCGACTTGCGCCGTCGGGTCGTGGGCGCGCGCTGGACGCCCCGGGAATCACGACGCAACGATCGCGGCGCAGCCGGGTCGGCGGTTGGTGGGATCGGAGCGCGGACCGATGATTCGGGCAGGGCCGGGACCACGGGAAGCGGCGCCGACGGCGCCGACGGCGTCACACGCATCGGCCGTGGCGTCGACTCCGGCTCCACGGGCTCGGCCGGGACCGGCGTCCGGCGCACGCCGCTCACGATCGCCGCCGTCGCCGCGAACACGGCGAGGCAAATCACCGCGATTCTCGGCCCCCAGGATCGAGGCGGACCGAGATCGTCGATCGGAAGCGCCGGCTCGCAGAGCTCGATCGTCGGCGGCCGATGTCTCCCGTCCCACGCCGGCAGCAACATCGTTCCCGTGCCCATCCGCCGGGTGGTCCCCGCCGACGCGCGCGCCAGCCTGACGTTCGCCGCATCGCTCGGCTCCCTCTCTGCCGCCTCGACCGTTCGATCGGGCGGCGCGGCGTCGCCGGCACCGTCGAACACCGGCGCCCACACCGCGCGCACGGCCGCGCTCGCGTGCGGCAACAGCTCCGGACCGAGCGCGCGCACCGACGAGAAGCGCGCCGCGGGATTGAGCCGCATCGCGCGATCGATCGCCGCCTCCAGGCGTGGCGGCAACTCGGGACGCCACGACCGCGCGGGTGGGTAGACGCCCTCGGCGACGCTCTTGAGAATGCCATAGATGCTCGTGGCCTCGAACGCGCGGTGCCCGGTCACACATTCATACAAGATCACTCCCAGCGCGTACTGATCGCCCCGCGCGTCGGCCTCGCGCGAGCCGCCCAGCTGCTCGGGCGGCAGATAGAACATCGTGCCGAACACCGCCGACGTCGCGGTGAGCGCGATCGCGGTCGGATCGCCGAGCACCTTGGAGATCCCGAAGTCGACCACCTTGGGACACGGCCCACCGAAGCTGGCGCGCGCGAGGAAGATGTTCTCCGGCTTGAGATCGCGGTGAATTACGCCCAGCTCGTGCGCCGCCGCGATCGCCGCGATCACCGGCAACAGGATGTCGGCCGCCTCGCTGAGCGCCAGCGCGCCCCGGCGCTCGAGCCGCGACGACAGGTCCTCGCCCTCCAGGTACTCCATCACCAGGTAGCTCGTCGGCCCGTCGGCGACGACGTCGGTCACATCGACGACATGTGGGTGGCGGATGCGCGACGCCGCCTGCCCCTCGCGCAAGAACCGCCCGCGCGCCTCCGGGCTGGCCGCCAGCGACGACAACAACGTCTTGATCGCGACCCGCTTGCCGAGGTCGCGATGAACCGCCTCGTACACGCACCCCATCCCGCCCCGCCCGATGAGCCGCGTGATCTGGTATCGGCCGAGGAACTTCCCCGGCGAAAGTTCGTTCAACACGGTGTCGGGATCGCGGTGTTCGAAGGTCGAAGTCATGTCTGCCCTTTCACGAAGCGCTCCTCGGCGGTGCATGGCCGCGCCAGAGGTTTCGTGCGTTCGTCTTTCGCAGTTGCGTGCTCTGGCCCTTTCCTGGCAAGCTCCGCACGCGGAGAAATGGGGCTAAAGTGCTTTGGCTACGAGGGATTCCTTGCGGCGGCGGTGCCGGCGACGGTTGTATTCGCGCTGCTGACCGCCCCGGGCTGTTCGCACGACCCGCCCCCGCCACCGCAGGCGCCCGCGCCGTGCCCCACGCCGGAGCCGCTGCGCGTGAGCCTGCAGGCGTCCCAGCGTCTCAACCCCGGTGAGCGCGGCGAGGCGCTGGCGACCGTGGTGCGGCTCTATCAACTGAAGGGCACGGCGAAGATCGCCAATGCGTCATTCGATGATCTGCTCGATCACGATCGGGACGCGCTGGGCGAGGACTTCCTGTCGGCGCAAGAGGTGACGATCAACCCTGGCGACCGGCTGGATCCACCGATTCCGCGCAACCCCGACACCACGACGCTGGGCGCGGTCGCGCTCTTTCGCCAGCCGGCGGGCACCACCTGGCGCGCGATCGTGAAGCTGCCACCGCCCGATCCGCAGTACTGCCATCCGCCCAAAGACAGCAAAGACTCGAAGAACGCATCGAAGTCCGAGTCGAAGAACGATTCGAAACTGGTCGACAACGTCACTCGCATTTTCCTCGACGAGAATCGGCTCGAGCTTCGCTAGCAGAGACAAGACGAGGACGCCATGAAAGCACCGCAACGTGTGGTTTGGTCCGAGGGGATGCTGGTCTCGCCGCAGCACTTCCAGCAGCAGGACCTGTATCACGAGGCCCTGCTCGACGAGCGCATCGCCGCGCTGACGCCGTACCGCTGGGGCGTGGCGGCCGTCGAGATCGATCCGGGCGCGCTCGGCTCCGACCAGCTGCGCATCACGCGCTTCCTCGGCATCCTGCCCGACGGTCTGTTCGCGGCGTTCGAGGGCGGCGACCCAGAGTGCCCCAAGGCGCGGCCGATCGGCGCGCACTTTCCGCCCGCGCAGGCCGCGTGCGACGTCTACCTTTGTCTGCCGAAGGAGCGCGCCGGCGTGCCCAGCGTCTACGCGCCGCAGGAGACCACGGGCGCCGACGGCTCGACGATCGCCGCGCGCGCACGCTTCCGCGCGTCGTCGCGCAAGGTCTCGGACCTGACGGGCAACGGCCAGGATCTGACGATCGCGTTCGCCCATCGCAACACCGTGGTGCTCTTCGGCGACGAGCCGCGCGACGACTTCGATTCGATCAAGATCGCCGAGATCGTGCGTGACAGCACCGGCGCGCTGCTGGTCAACGAGGCGTACATTCCGCCCGCGCTCCGCATCGACGCGTCGGCGTTTCTCATGGGGGGCGTGCGCCGCATGCTCGCGCTGATGGTCGCGAAGCAACGCCAGCTGGCCGGCGACCGCCGCCAGCGCGACGGCGCGTCGATCGAGTTCAACTCCGCCGACGTCACGCGCTTCCTGCAGCTCAGCACCGTGAACACCGCGATCCCGGTGCTGACCTACGCGGCGTCGAACGGCGAGATCAGCCCCACGCACCTGTACTTGTTGCTGGTGCAGGTCGCGGGTCAGCTGGCGACGTTCTCGCCCGACGTCGATCCGTCGAAGCTGCCGATCTTCCAGCACACCAACCTGCGCGCCACGTTCGAGGAGCTGTTCGCGCGCGTCACGTACCTGCTGCGCAACACCGTGAGAGAGACGTACCTCACCATTCCGCTCGACACGTCGGAGGGAATGCACGTCGGCCACCTCGACGACGAGCGCTTCATGCGCGCGCCCCACTACGTCCTGTCGGTCAGCTCGGACATCCCGACCGACCTCCTGGCGCAGCGGCTGCCAGGACTGGCCAAGATCGCGTCGCGCACGCAGCTGCCGTCGATCATCCGCTCGGCGGCGACGCCGGGCGTACCGATCCAGGTCACGCACCGGCCGCCGCAGGAGATCCCGATCCGCGGCGGCATCACCTACTTCACGATGAACGCGTCTGGCGAGTACTGGCGGCAGATCACCGAAGAGCGATCGATCGTCATCTACCTGCCGCCGCCGTACGGCCCCGACAAGGTGAAGATCGAGCTGCTCGTCGTGCCCCGCACGAGCTAGGCCGCCAACGACTCAAAAGACCACAAGGGGTAGGTAGGGAATCGCATGGACAACGTCAACCAGATCACCGCCGAGTGCTTCAACGCCCTTCGCCAGCTGCGCGAGCTCGAGGGCCCGATCCGGTCGCCCGAGACGATCCACGAGCGGCTGGGCGGCTTCATCGAGGCGATGCGCGAGCGCGCGCGCGAGGGCGGAATGCCCCAGCGCGACGCCGACGACATCGCCTACGCGATCGTCGCGCTGGCCGACGAGATCGCGATGGGCAAGCCCGAGCCGTTGCGCAGTTTCTGGATGAACCGGCTCTTGCAGCTGCAGTTCTTCAACGAATCGCTCGCCGGTGAGGGCTTCTTCACGCGGCTGCAGCAGATCCGCCGCGACGGACGGCGGCCGGACGTGCTGCGCGTGTACTACCAGTGCCTGCTCTTCGGGCTGCAGGGCAAGTACAGCATCCGCGGCGGCGAGCTGGAGCTGATGAAGATGATCGACACGCTCCGCCCCGAGATCGAGCGCAACATCGAGGTGCCGGAGCAGCTGTCGCCGGCGGGCGAGCCGCCCGACGAGCCGCTGGTGCGGCCCGGGCAGCGCAATCTCTTCTTGTGGATCGCGCTCGGCGTGTTCGCCGTGGCCATCGCGGTGTTCATTGGCCTGCGCGTCAACCTGGACCGACAGGTCTCCAATCTGGCCGACCGGGTCGAACAGCTGAACCACTGAGGCGACTGAGGAAATCGCGATGCTGAAGTATATCTTTGCCGCCATTTTCATCGCGCTCGCGTGGGCGCTGGTGCTGGTCTTTCACGACACGATCCCGATGTGGCCGGCCATCGTCGCGACCGTGGTGATCGTGCTGGCGCTGGTCGCGCTGGCGATCTACCGCGTGGTGGCCGCCAAGAGCGCCGCCACGAAGATCGAAAAGGGACTCCGCGACCAGGCGGCCCAGCACAGCGAGGGTATCCGCCCCGACATGGCAGCCGAGATCGCCGCCATGGAGTCCGAGTTTCAAAAGGGCGTGCAGGCGCTGAAGAGCTCCTCGGCCGGACGGAGCGGGCGCGACGCCCTCGGGCTTCTGCCCTGGTACGTGATGATCGGCCCGTCGGCGTCGGGCAAGACCACGGCGATCCGCAGCTCGGGCCTGAAGATGCCGGCCGGCAAGGCGGGCAAGGTGCGCGGCGTCGGCGGCACGCGCAACTGCGACTGGTGGATGACCAACGAGGCGATCCTGCTCGACACCGCGGGACGCTGGAGCACCGATGACGACGACCGCGAGGAGTGGCTCGCGTTCCTGGATCTGTTGAAGAAGACGCGGCCCAAAAAGCCGATCAACGGCATCCTGCTGGCGATCAGCGCGACGGATCTGCAGGGCAACGAAGAGCAGATCGGCGAGCTGGCGACGACGCTGCGCGAGCGTATCGACGAGGTGATCACCCGCCTCGAGATCGTCGTGCCGGTGTATCTCATCATCACCAAGTGCGATCTGATCTCGGGCTTCGCCGAGACCTTCGGCGAGCTCAAGGATCGCGAGCGCGGCCAGATCCTGGGCTTCAGCCTGCCGCTGATCCGCCAGCACGACGACCACGTCGACGCGTTCGCGCAGCACTTCGACGATCTGACCGACGTGCTGGAGCGCAACGCGCTGCTGCGCATGGGGCAAGAGCGGCGGACCGACGCGCGCGAGTGGATCTACGCGTTCCCGCAGGAGTTCGATTCGCTGCGCCAGGGGCTGGTCGACCTGGTCGCCAACCTGTTCGACAAGAGCGTGTACCAGGACGCGCCGATCATGCGCGGCGTTTACTTCACCAGCGGTACGCAAGAGGGGCGCCCCGTCGATCGCGCGATGGCGAACATGGCGGCGGCCTTCGGGGTCACCCCGCGCGTCACCGGCGCACCGCCGAGCAAGCCGAAGAGCTACTTCGTGCGCGACGTCTTCCAGCGCGTGGTCTTCCCCGATCGCGACGTCGCCGTGCGCAGCGCCCCGCTGCTGCGCAAGGAGAAGATGATTCGCTGGGTGACCGCGGGCGTGGCGCTGGCGATCTCGGCGCTGCTGCTCGTGCTGCCCATCTCGTCGTATCTCGAGAACCAGCAGCTGGTCACCGAGTCGAAGAGCTTCGTCGAGAAGCTGAGCGCGGCGCGCGCGCCGCACAACGCGCCCGGCCCATTCGCCACCGCGCCCATGGAGGCGGCCGAGCCGACGGCGGCGCGGCTGGCGCACTTCATGGCCAACGGGCCCGATGTCGGGCTGCGCTTCGGGCTCTACCCGGGCGACCGGTTGATGGACCCGTTGCACCTGGCGGTGGAGCGGCTGGTGATCCGGCCGCTCCTCGATGCCGACGCTGAATTGCTGACGGCCTACGCGCGCGGGCGCTCGGACGTCGACTCGGAGAACGCGGTGCACGGCCTGATGTGGCACCTGCTGCTCACGCAGCCGAAGGCCGCCGACGAACCGGCGCCCGAGAGCGACCAGTGGCGCGACAAGACTGTCGACGTGGCCGCGGATCTGGCGACCGATCGCTGGGCGGCGCTGGCAGGAGAGGCGGCGACGACGCGGGGGCGCAAGGCGCTGGAGAATGCCGTCCGCTTCTACCTGCTCGACATCGAATCCACCGGCGATCTGCAGGAGCGCCAGCCGCTGGTGGCGCGCGTGCGCGCGGCGCTGCTGGGCGCGACCGAGGGCGACCCGCTGGCGGATCTGCTGCGCGACCCGCAGATGCCGCGCGACGTGCGCCTGTTCGACATCGTCGCGGGCGCGGTCACGGTTTTCCAGTCGGGCGGCGACCGCAAGAGCGGGCCGTTCGTGCCGGGCGCGTTCACGCCCGCCGGGTGGGAGATCGTCAAGGGGCGCATCAAGCGGCGGACCGCGGAGCGCGAGCACGACGAGAACGCGTGGGTGCTGGCCGCCCCGCGCAAGGCCAACGGCGCCGACGAGAATACGTTGCGCGCGGCTTACTTCCGGCGCTACGTCGACGCGTGGAAGGCCTTCCTTCTGTCGCTGGCGGTGAAGGAGCCGGCCAACATCGACGAGGTGCGGTCGCTGCTGAAGGCGTTCGTGATGGACCGCCCGCTCGATTCGATCTGGCGCAACGCCAGCAAGGATCTGATCTTCAAGGACGAGGGGTCGACGTTCGACAAGATCAAGGGCAAGGCGACGGCCGGCATCGGCGGCAAGATCAAGAAGATGTTCGGCCAGGGCGACGGCGACGGCGGCGATGGCGCCGGCGATCCCTCGGCGCCGCAGGGCAAGGGCGGAAAGCCGACCAGCGACGACCCGATGACCCCCGAGGACGTCGGCAAGGAGTTCGGGCCGTTCCTGAGCTTCGGCATGACCAAGCCGACCGGGCTCGAGACATATGGGCAGATCCTCGCCGAGCTGCAGGGCGCCGTCGGCGAATCGGGCGCGCCCGATCCCAAGGCGTTCCAGACGACGGTGAAGGCTCAGCGCGTGAAGCTGCAGAACCTGATCACGAGCTACAACGAAAACGGCTGGGAAGCCGCGTTGCTCGAGAAGATCTTGATGCCGCCCTTGCGCGGGGCCGAGGTCGCGGTCAACGGCGCGACCGGCGACTCGGCGAACCGGAAGTGGTGCGACAGCATCGTGGTGGTTTACGACCAGCTGCTGCTCGGCAAGTATCCGTTCGTGCGCGGCAAGGGCGCGCGGGATGCGCACGTCGACGACGTGCAGAAGTTCTTCCAACCCAAGACCGGTACGCTGTGGCAGTACTTCTCCGAGTCGCTGCAGGCCGACATCGACCACCCCGCGGGGACCACGCTGTTCCACCTGCGCGACGGCGCGAGCGTGAAGTACAAGCCGGCGCTGCCGGCGTTCTTGAAGCGCGCGCAGGAGATCACCGATCTGCTGTTCGCCAAGGACCCGTCGAAGCTGGGGCTGACCGCGCAGGTGCGCATCCGGCCGTCGGCGCCGTACAACAAGATCGTGTTCGAGAGCGGCGGCAAGAAGATCACCTACTTCAACGCCAAGGAGCGCTGGGATGACGTGCCCTGGCCCGGGCGCGGCGCGCTGTTTCACTTTTATTACCCGAAGGGCGGCGAAGGCGACCTCGGCTACACCGACGGCGAGTGGGCGCTGCTGCACTTGCTCGAGGACGGCAAGCTCGTGACCTCGTCCGAGGGCGAAGAGTATCTCGCTGGATCGTGGACGCCCCCGCTCGGCGACGGCGTGATTCACGCCGACGTCAAGCCGGCGGCGCTGCTCCGTGCGTTCCGCGGGGTCGAGATGCCTCGATCGGTCGTCAATGGCGCGGGAGGGTGTGGACGATGAGCGCGGGCATGGGCATGGGCGGTGGAATGGCGATCGGCGTCTACGGCAAGGTGCGAAGCCAGCCGGACTTCCTGCGCGCCAACGCGGGCGAGTTTTCTCAGGCCGGGCTCGATCGCTGGTTCCAGGACGCGATGGAGATCATCCGCACCGAGAAGACGGCGCTGCCGCCGGGTCCGACGGCGTTCGTGCTGACGCCGCCGGATTCGGGCTACGCGTTCGTCGGTGCGTTCGTTCCCGGCACCGATGCGGCGGGGCGACTGTTCCCGCTGTCGGTGTTTGCGACGGTGCCGGCGGTCGGTCTCTTCGAGGAGCTGCCGGCGATGCCGGCCGCGTACGAGCCCTTCATTCAGGCCGCCGGGGCGGTGGCGACGGCGGGCGCGGAGCTGAGCGGACCCGACTTGATCACGCACGCGCAGGCGCTGGGCCTGGATGCGCCGGCGCATCCGAGCGAAGCCCACGCGCGCGCAGCGGTGGGCGCCCTGGGGCAAGAGAGCGCGCAGGCGCTGGCGGCCGCGACGGGAGCGTCACGATCGTCGCTCGGCTATGCGCTGCGAACATTCGCGATGGCGTGCGACCAGGCGGCCAAGACCGGGCCAGCGGGACAGGGCGGCGTCATCACCGTCGACGCGCCCGCGCCGACGTCCGCCGCGCGCACGCTGTGGCTGGAGCTGGCGCGGCGGCGGCTCAAGTGGCGGGATAACTCGCCGTCGCTGCTGTGGACCGGCGGCGAGAGCTCGCGCATGCTGGTGACGCTCGGCTATCCGGCACCCGCGGCGCTCGCCTACCTGGCGAACCCACGCCACCGCGCGCCGCGCTTCTGGCCGTTGCGCACCGAGGTCGGCGCAGCGATCGAGGCGGCGCTCAAGGCGCTGACGCCCGAGCAGCGGCGCCTGGTCGAGAACCCCGGCTCCAGCCTCGCCGAGTTGCTGACGGCGTTCGGCTGAGCAGCGGCCCGACGGATCACTGCCGCGTCAGCCGCACGGTCACACATGGAGGTAGCAATTCTTTCGACGGCGGAGGCGGTGGGCGTGGCGGGGGCTCGCCTCGTGGCGCGATTGCTCGGACGCAAGCCGGAGGCGGTCCTGGCCCTGCCGACAGGACGGACGCCTCGGCCGCTGTACGCGGAGCTGGTGCGGCTGCACCGCGAAGAGAGCCTCTCGTTCTCGCGCGCGACCACGTTCAACCTGGACGAGTACGTCGGCCTGGCGGCGGATCACCCCGCGTCGTTTCGCCGGTACATGGAGCAGGCCCTGTTCGACGAGGTCGACCTGTCACCGGCGCGGATCCACGTGCCGGACGGCAGAGCGGCGGACATCGCCGCCAGCTGCGCCGCGTACGAGGCGGCGATCGCCGCCGCCGGCGGGCTGGACCTGGCGCTGCTGGGTCTCGGCGCCGACGGCCACATCGCGTTCAACGAACCGACCTCGTCGCTGGGATCGCGCACGCGCCTCAAGACCCTCTCCGAGGGCACGCGCGCCGCCAACCAGTCCGCCTTTGGCGCCGAACCGGTTCCCGCGCACGTGATCACGATGGGGATCGCGACGATCCTCTCCGCTCGGCGGTGCGTGCTGCTGGCGACCGGCGCGCCCAAGGCGGCGGCGCTCGCCAGGACCGTCGAGGGACCGGTGACGGCCCTGGTGCCGTCGTCGGCGCTGCAACTTCATCCGCACGTCACCGTCCTGTGCGACGAGGCGGCGGCGGCCGCGCTGTCGCTCTCCGATTACTATCGCGCTGTCTACACGGCGAAGCCGGCCTGGCAGCGGGAGTGAATGCTCACGGACCTCCGAGCTCCGCAGACCAGCGACGGAGCGCGCGTTGATCAAATACGGTGGTGGGGCCGGTGGTGAAGATGAACGGCGCCGCTGCTCGCAAAGATGTAGCCAGCCGTCAGGAGCAGAAACGCGCAGCTAACCCCCAGGTTCAACCAGGTCAGCCAGCTGGTGGCGCCGAACCTCGAACCCAACAACCAGAGCGCAAACAGAAGGAGGCCGGCAAACGGCCAGGTCGCGATTCCAGAGAGCTCTTCGGTGGTTGCCGGGACGATCCCGCCGAGAGCGACGCACGCAACCAGCAAGTCGGTCCACACCAACCAACCGGTGGCGCCGGTTTGCCAGCCGACCATCCAGGCGCCCGCCAGGACCAACCCGAGCATGGCGGCGGTCTCCCTCGCGTGACGGTCCATGGATACAGGATGGTCATCCCTTGCGTCGCCACAATGCCGTCTCAGCGGAGGTCGATTCGGTTGCGGCGACGAAAGCGTGGCGCTCGACCGTGACGAAGGCGTGCGCTAATCTGCCGAGCCATGCATGGGGTTGGGAAAGGGGAGAGACGGTACGAGCCTAGGATGCGATTGGCACTTCTGCTCGGAGCGGTGGCCGGAACGGCGCTCGGCGGGTGCGGCGGCGACAGCGCGACCCGCCCCGAGCTGGAAGTCGGCATCAGCGCCGACTGGAACTGGACCGCGACGTCCGCCGCCGAAGTCGGTTTCGTCTACGCCCTGGTCGTCCAGCAAAAGAAGCAGACCGACGGCAGCTGCGACGACCTTCCGGCATCGCTGCAGATCTTGGCCTTCGGCCAGCCGGTGCCGCTGACACGCGACGCGGACAACTGTCTGAACAGCGAAGTCGCGGCGACGCCGACGATGGCGTCCTCGTCGGTCACAGTCACTGCGGAGGAGAACGGCGAGATGATCGCCGAGGGGACCTTCGACGATCTGCTCCCGGGGCTGGGCGCGACGCTGGTGACGCCGGCGGATGGGATGGTTCACGCTGGCGACGAGATCGTGATTTCACCGACCCCCGGCCTGCCGAGCAGCGAGATCGCGACGGGATCGCTTTTCCCCCTGGAGGGAACACCCTGGCCCGGCGCCGAATACACCGCCGACCTGCCCACCCGTTTTCCCGACGGAGTCCATGTCCACATGCCCGTATTCAGCGGTCGCGCCGCCGTGGTGTTGAGAGGGTCGCCCTACGGGCCCCAGGCGACGGTGAATTGCCACGGGTTCGCGGTGTGCCTGGGCGACGCCAGCAACGTGCTGGGTCCGGTGTTCGTGACGGAGGCGATGTGAAGCGCGCGCGGACGCTTCGGCCGGCGGCGCGGAGCGCGCTCATTCGCGCGGCCGCGTGCCTGGCGGCGATGGCCGGCGCCGCCGGGTGCGGCTCCGACGCCCCGCCGCCGATCGATCTGTTGACCGCCGCCGTGTGGAACGAGGATCCGGGGACCCTGGATGCGATCGGATACCGGGTATCGGTCGACTTCGGATGGCCGAGCCGCGCGCAGAGCTGCTTCTCGTTGCCTTCGGATCTGACCGTCGCGGTCAACGATCGCGTGGTCACGCCTGAGCAAACGGGCGAGTGCGTGTGGGACATCCTGGTGAACTTCGACGCGGTCGCGCCGGACGGGCCGGTCCACGTGCGGATCGCCAGCGGGAGTCGGGTGTACGGCGAGGCCACCTATGACGATCTGTTCCCGGGCGTCGGCGCGCAGCTGGTTCCGGCGGGCGACGGCACGATCCACGCGGGCAGCCAAGTGGTGGTCGCCTTGCCTGCGACCACGGTTCCTTTCGGGCCCAATCTGGGCGCTGGCCGTTTCTACTGGCTCGACGCTCAACCTTCGGGCGTGCCGTTCTACACGTTCGCGATCGCGCCGGACGGATCGGTTCCGCAGACGGTCGTGATGACCGCCCCCGCGATCACCGGTCGAGCGATGCTCATCGTGGAGAGTGTCTTCAATCAGGGTCTCGGCAGCGCGACCTCTTGCAGCGGGTTCGAGAGCTGCACGTCCTCTCCCACCGAAGGATGGGCCGGGCCGATCGCCGTCGACATCATCCCGTGAGGTGCGTGCTCACCAGGAAGCCGGCGACCGGCACCTTCAGCTCTCGCCGCAAGATCACGCGGTCGATCGAAGGCTCCGCGAAGCCGGCGCCCGCGAGCGTGCGGCGCACATAGTCTTCGGCGTGACTGTATCGGCCGTGCGGATTGAGGCGGAAGCCCTCGGGGGCGTCGTCGACTGCCTGCTCGACGGTGAACACCAGCTGGCCGCCGGGACGCAGGGCGCCGGCCGCCGCGACGAGCACGTCTTCGAGCGGCCCGAAGTAGACCAGCGTGTCGGCTGAAACAATCAGGTCGAAGGCGCGCGGGCGCGCCCGCATGAACGCCGTGAGCTCGCCCTCGCAGAGCTCGTCGTAGGTCGGGCGGCCGTCGATCTGCCGCTCGCGCGCCTTGCGGAGCATGTCGGGCGACAGATCGACGCCGACCAGGTTGCGCGCGAACGGGCGCAGATCGGCGCCGCACCAGCCGGTGCCGACGCCGGCGTCCAGCACCGACAGCGCGCGCGACGGCTCGCCCGCGAGCGAACGCACCGTCTGCGCCACCAGGGCCGGCGCGCGGTAGTCGAGCTTGGTCAGGATCTGATCGAACCCATCGGCGAACCCCTCGAAGGTCCGGCGTACGAACTCGTCGGCCGCACGCGGCGGCGGCGCGTCGCCAGAGCAGGACGCGACCATGTGGCGGGCCGAATCGCTGTTCGGCTCGACCTCGAGCCACCGCCGATAGATGACCAGCGCGTCGGCGACTCGACCCTTGGCGTAGAGCACGGCACCCATCGCCCGGTACGCTTCGCCGTCGTACGGGCACAGCTCCAGCGCCTTCGTCGACATCTCCAGCGCTTCGTCGTCGCGATCCATGTCGCGCAAGACGTTGGCCAGATTGTGGTACGCCTCGCCGTGATCCGGCGCGAGCGCGATCGCCCGCCGGAGCGCCGCCTCGGCGCCGTCGAGGTCGCGGCGACGCCGCAGCACCGACCCCAGGTTCGCGTGCGCGTTGACGTAGTCGGGCGCCAGCGCCAGCACCTGCCGGAACGCCGCCTCCGCCTCCTCGAAGCGCCGACGCGAGTACAGCATGTTGCCCAGGTTGTTGCGCACGTCGACGCTGTCGGGCGCCAGCGCCAGCGCGCGCCGCACGAGCGCCAGCCCTTCTTCGTGCTGGCCGCGATGGAACCGGCAGATGCCCAGGAAGTGAAGCGCGTCGACCTGATCGGGCACCGCTTCGAGCACCCGCCGATAGATCTCCTCGGCGGCGTCGAGACGACCGCGCTTCTGGATCGCCACCGCCAGCTCGATCGCCTGTTCGATCGTCAGCTCGCGCGGCGCAGCCTCGGCGCCGCCCGCGCCGTCGTCACCGGAGAGTTCAGTCATGAAACGCGCGCCGACGACTCGAGCATTTCAGTCGAATGCGTACTCGAAGTCGCCGGCCGGCGCCGTGACCGCCACCTTGGTCACCGGCCGACCCTCCATGGTGCGCGTGAGGATCTCCTTGCTCACGCGCGGCAGCAGGCTGTTGGTGAGGATCGCGTCGATCATGCGGCCGCCGCTCTCCAGCTCCGTGCAGCGGCTCACCACCAGCTTGACCGTCGCGTCGTCGTAGGTGAACGGGATCCGATGCGACTGCGAGACCCGCTTGGCCACGCGCGCGAGCTGCAGCCGAACGATGTTGCCGATCATCGAGTCGCTGAGCGGGTAGTAGGGAATGGTCACGATGCGGCCGAGCAGCGCCGCCGGGAACGCCTTGAGCAGCGGCTCGCGCAGCGCCTTGGCGATCCCCTCCGGATCCGGCAGCAGCTCCGGGTCCTTGCACATGTTGGCGATGAGCTCGGTACCGACGTTCGACGTCAGGATGATCAGCGTGTTCTTGAAGTCGATGAGCCGCCCCTCGCCGTCCTCCATGATCCCCTTGTCGAAGACCTGGAAGAAGATCTCGTGCACATCGGGGTGCGCCTTCTCGACCTCGTCGAGCAGCACGACGCTGTACGGACGGCGCCGAACCGCCTCGGTGAGCACACCGCCCTCGCCGTAGCCGACGTATCCGGGAGGCGCTCCCTTGAGGGTCGAGACGGTGTGCGCCTCCTGGAACTCGCTCATGTTGATGGTGATCAGGTTCTGCTCGCCGCCGTAGAGCGCCTCGGCCAGCGCCAGCGCCGTCTCGGTCTTGCCCACACCGGACGGACCGGCCAGCATGAAGACGCCGATCGGCTTCGACGGATTCTCCAGGCCCGCGCGCGAGGTCTGGATGCGCTTGGCGATCATCTCCAGCGCGTGGTTCTGGCCGATCACCCGCTGTCCCAGCGACTCGGCCAGCTTGAGCACGGTCTCGATCTCGTCCTTGACCATGCGGCCGACGGGAATGCCGGTCCAGTCCTCGACGACGGCGGCGATCGCCTGGTTGTCGACGGTCGGAAAGATCAGCGGCGTCTGCCCCTGCAGCTTGGTCAGCTCGGCCTGCGCTTCCTTCAGCTGCGCGAGCAGCGCCGGACGCTGCGCCTCGTCGGCGGGCGCCTGCGGCTTCTTCGCGGGCGCCGACGGCGGCGCGGGCGACTTGCCGTCCTTGGTCGCGGGCGCGCCGGCGCCGGACACCGCCGGCCCGTCGACGGGGTTGCCGTCGCCGCGCAACGTGCGCCGCAGGCCGAGGATCTTGTCGACCAACCCCTGCTCCGACTTCCAGCGCGTCTCGAGCTCGCCGAGGCGCTTGGTCTCGACGAGCAGCTTGTCTCGCACATCCTTCTCGCGATCGACGGTGTCCCAGCCGGCCGACTGCTCGCGCCCGATGATCGCCATCTCGGTCTCGAGCCCCTCGATGCGGCTGCGGCTGTCCTGCACCTCGGCCGGCACCGCGTGCTGGCTCACGGCGACGCGCGCGCAGGCGGTGTCCAGCAGGCTCACCGATTTGTCGGGCAGCTGGCGCGCCGGGATGTAGCGGTGCGAGAGCTTGACCGACGCCTCGAGCGCCTCGTCGAGCACCTGCACGCGGTGGTGTGCCTCGAGCGTCGACGCCATGCCGCGCATCATCAGCAGCGCCTTGTCCTCGGTCGGCTCCGGCACCTGCACCACCTGAAAGCGCCGCGTGAGCGCCGGATCCTTCTCGATATGCTTCTTGTACTCGGCCCAGGTGGTCGCCGCGATCGTGCGCAGCTTGCCACGCGCCAGCGCCGGCTTCAGCAAGTTGGCCGCGTCGCCCGTGCCGGCTGCGCCACCCGCACCGACCAGCGTGTGCGCCTCGTCGATGAACAGGATGATCGGCTTCGGCGACGACTGCACCTCGTCGATCACCTGGCGCAGGCGGTTCTCGAACTCGCCCTTCATGCTCGCGCCCGCCTGCAGCAGGCCCACGTCGAGCGACCGCAGCGAAACGTCCTTGAGCATCGGCGGCACGTCGCCCTTGGCGATGCGCAGCGCGAAACCCTCGACGACCGCGGTCTTGCCGACGCCGGCCTCGCCGGTGAGGATCGGGTTGTTCTGGCGGCGGCGCATCAGGATGTCGACGATCTGGCGGATCTCGTCGTCGCGCCCCGCGATCGGATCGATCTCGCCGTTGCGCGCGCGCTCGGTCAGGTCGACGGAAAACTTCGCCAGCGCCTCTTGCTTGCCCATCGCCGCCGGCGCGATGGCGCCGCTCGTCTCGCCGGGCGACGCCGACGTACCCGCCGCGCGCAGCGACGTCTCCGGCGAGCCGCCGACGATGGCGTCGAACTCCTCGGTCAAGCGGTCGGCCTTGACCTTCTCGAACTCGCGCGACATCGCGTAGAGCGCGTTGCGCAGGACGTTGGTCTTGAGCGCGCCGACGATCAGGTGGCCCGTGCGCACTTGCACGTCGCCGAACATCAGGCTGCCATAGACCCAGCCGCGCTCGACCGCCTCCTCGACGTGCGATGACAGATCGGAGATCGACGTCGCGCCGCGCGGCAGCCGGTCCAGCGCCTCGGTGAAGTCCTTGGCCAGGCGCGACGGCTCCAGCTGGAAGTGGCGCACGATGCGATGGATGTCGGAGTCCTGGGTCTGCAGGATCTGGTGGAACCAGTGCACCAGCTCGACGTACGGGTTGCCCCGCAGCTTGCAAAAGACGGTCGCGCTCTCGATCGCCTTGTACCCGACGCTATTCAGCTTCTCGAACAGCTTGACACGGCTAATCTCCGACATTTTCTCTCTCCCGTCCCAGCTAGCGTTGATGACCGCTCATGCAGCCGTCTGATGCAGTTCCGACATGGGATCCAATATCAGATCCTCGCGCTTGCCGCCCTTGGGCCTGCCCAGCCACGATGTCCACCCGAGCAACGAGCGCCCGAGACGGCACGGCTCCTCGGTCCGCTCGTCGAGGATCAGACGCACGTCCCACACGTGCTCGTCGCCGGCGTAGTTGCGCACCAGCGCCGTCAGCTTCTTGAGGCTGTCGTGGCCGGGCAACATGCGCGTGAACTGCGCGCGGTTGAGCGGCCCCAGCGTCACGCGGAACTTCTGCTGGCGGCTCCAGACGCGCTGGCCGGCGATGGTCGATCCGCCGAGCGCGCCGCCGCGCGTACCGCCGACACCCAGGCGCCACTGGTGTCCCGGCGGGACCAGCAGCCAGGTGCCCATGAACGGCTCGACGTGCGCGGGCATCTGGAAAAACTCGCCGACCATCGCGGCCAGGCCGTCGGCGTTGCGCGTCTGCCCGCTGAGCCGGCCGGCATAGAAGAACTTCGCCGGGTCGGGGAAGTCGTCGCGGTTGCGCGTCGACGCCAGGCCCAGCCCCGCGAGCGCGCCGACGTACAGCAGGAAGCGGTTGGTGGCCGGGTGATCCTGACCCACCGTCGGCTGCGCCGTCGACCAGGCGCGATAGAACAGCAGCATCATCCGGTGGTGGAAGAGGTCGAAGAACCGACTCATCGTCGGGTCCTCGGCGTGACGCTGGCGATCGTTCGCGTACTCCGTGATGTGCAGCGGCAGCGGCCCGTTCGGCCCCATGAGGCCAAAGAAGTTGAGCGACAGCCGTGGCGGCGCCCCGTTCTTGCCGGAGGTCAACCCGCCCAGCGGACGTGGCGCGAACAGCAGCGACGGGTCTTGACCGAGGCGGATCGGCTCGTCGGCCGGGCGGGCCCCTGCGCCGAACCGCGGACGCTCGGGCCGATCGCAGTACAGGCTCTCGAGTCGGCGCATGACCTGGTAGAAGTCGAAGGCCTCGGGCTTGCGCGACACCTGGTCGAGGAGCGCGTTCATCCCCGCCGACTTCTCGCGCGAAAGGGACGCGCGCGCCGCCGCCGCCAGCGCGGGCGCGGCAGGAGCGTTCGCGCTTGCCGGGCCGCCGGCAGCGGGCGGCGCCGCGGCGGGCGCCGGCGGAATGATCGGCGCCGTCGCGGCGTCGGCCGACGCGCCGCCGGACGCCGGTTGCGCGCCACCGTTCCGCGCCGCGGGCGCGGCGACGAGCGAGGGGACCGGAGCGGCCGCCGCCGCTAGATTGCCGGCCGGAGGCCTGTCCTCGCCTGCCATCGCATGATCTCTCCGCGCTGTACCGTGCGCAGGACGGTCTCGGTGAACGCATTGATCGAGACGTACTTCGCGAAGAAGCGCTCCAGCACCGCTCCGAGCAAGAAGACGCCGCTGCCTTCGAACGCCGCCTCGTCACAGGTCACCGAAATCTCCAGGCCGCGGCCGAACGTCGTCGGGCCCGGCACCGGCAGCGCGCGCGTGATGCCCGACGACGCCGTCTCGCGCACGCCCTCGATCTGCTTGCGCGTGTTCGAATCGTTGAGGTCGCAGTAGAGCGACAGCAGCTCGCGCAACGCGCCCGCTTTCTCCCCGGCGCCCGCGCTTCCGTCGACCAGCGACAGGTAGTTGAGCGACAGGTGGCTGATCAGCCGCCAGCTGGCGTCGGCGTCTGCGTACGACGCGCGCGGCGGCGTGGGGCCCGCCAGGCACCGCGTCGACTCGACGGGCGCGCCCGACTCCAGCGTGAAGTCGGTGTGCGCCTGACCCACCGGCAGGTGCAGCGGTAGGTCGCGGTTCGTGCACAGCGTCTCGATCGCCAGTTGGCGCAGGCTCGAGCGGTACGGTCCCTCATTGGGATCGACCAGCGCCATGAACACCTCGCTGCCGACGTAGCTCGATCGCGTGCCGCTCGCGCGCTGGCGCGCCGACAGCATGCGCGGCTGCCGCTGCAGCGTGAAGTAAGCCGGCGCCTCCTCGACCGAGGTCTGGTCGTTCCAGGCGAAGAACGGATAAAAGGTCTGCTTCAGCTCCGAGCTCGAGCCGTAGCCGACGACCTCCTTCACCGTGTGGACTTCGAAGTCCATCGGGCGCGTGCGGTCAGGCACGATGTGATATTCGGTCTCGGCTTCGTTCAGGTGAATTCGATCCGCGCGCCGCGGGAACAGGTTCACGGCGGGCGCGCAGAACATCGCGAAGTTCTCCGGGCTGACCGCGCCGTCGAGCCCGCGATCATGCGCGTCGGTCAATACGACTATCTCGAGCTCGGAGCCGCTGCAGCGACGGACCGCATCGGCCAGGCCCTTGAGCCGCACGAAGAGAAAACGCGACGGAAACGCGAAGTACTCCTGAAGAAGCCGGTAGCCCTGGAAAGAGCGCGGGCCATACGGCAAGAGCGCCTCTTCGTCGGCGAAGCCAACGCTCTCGATCGGGTTCTCGGTGACCACGTGCTGCCAGGGCGCGGGCCGCGTCGTCGGACGGGCCACGAGCGCCACCGCGTGCGCCATCAGCTGCTCGTAGATCTTCATCGGCAGCTCGTCGGCGCCACGAATGAACAGCGGCAAATCGTCGAGCGCCAGGTCGGAAAAGTTGAGCCCCGCCGTCGTGCGCAGCTTGAACCGGATCGCGCCGCGCGCACGCGCCGGCAGCTTCACTTCGCCGATGTCGCCGACGTAGCCGGTGTACTCCGCGTGGGTCAGCTCGAGCGGCCAGAGCGTCACGTCTTGCGACGTCCGGTACTCGCACGGCGTCTGCTCGCCGCGCCCGAGCAGGCTGCGCAACGCCGTGCCGCGCGGCACGCGGTAACCCTGCGCGAGCGTCCCCTCGGCCAGGTTGGGCCGCATCTGCACCACCGCCATCGACGGCGTCGGCGCCAGGTAGTGCGGGTAGACGATCTCCAGCAGGTGCTGCGTGAAGCGCGGGAACTCCGAATCGATGCGCAGGTGCACGCGCGCCGAAAGGAAAGCGAACCCCTCGAGCAATCGCTCGACGTAAGGGTCCGAGCACTCGAAGGTATCGAGGCCGAGCCGCCCCGCGATCTTCGGGAAGTCGCGCGCGAATTCGGCGCCCAGCTCGCGTACGTACTGGAGCTCGCGGCCGTAGTAGCGAAGAAGCCGAGGATCCATTAGCCGCGCTGACCGTCGGCTTCCGTGATCTTCACGCCACCGTTCTCGAGATCGATCTCGGTACGCAGGAACAACCGCAGCGGCAGCGGCTGCGCCCACAGCTCCGCCTCGATGTCGAACCACATGGCATTGGGATCCATCTTCTTTTCGTCGACCACCAGCCTGACCTTGACCGAGCTCTTGATGAGGCGCGGCTCGAAATCCCAGATCACGTTCAACAATAGTCGCTCCATCGCGCGCACGTCGACGCTGGACGCGACGTGGCCGGCGAGATCCGGCATGCCGTAGTTCAGGACCGAACGCGCCACGTGCGGGTGGTCGTCCAGATCCTCGACCGCCGCCAGGTTCGACGTGTTGAGCAGCCAGGTCAGATCGCGCCGCACGCACTCGCGCAGCCGGGAAGGCGAGATCACGTGCTTGTCGCGCGACTCCCGCCGTTCGCCTGGGCTGTCGTCGGTCAACCGATCCAACAACGAAGGCTGTAGCCGCTCCTTCTGGGTCAGCTCGGCCATGAAACCTACACCTCGGACGCGGGCTCGGCGGCGGGTTCCCCGTCGTTGGTCGAGTCGAGCCTGATCTGACGAACGTCCATCAACGCATACTCTGTCTCGTCGGTGGCCAGCAACCGCTGGCCGAGCCCGACGTAGGTGCCCCCCGGCGTCTCGGTCCACTCGGTGCCGCGCGCCATCACCAGCGCCGAGGTCGACGACTTTTCCGATCCCGGATAGCGCGTGGGAATCAGTCCGACGGTCTCGCCGCCGTTCGCGAGCGTCAAGAACGCGGGCGTCCAGGCGATGTCACGCAGATCGGCCGGCTTCTCGATCCGCACCTCGCTCAGGCGCCCGAACGGAATCCAGTAGTAGCGGCCGTTGACGATCGCTTCCAGCATCGGACCGATGCGCTGATCGGCATCGCTGATCCACTCGAATGGCTTGTCATCGACAGCGCCCGATGTAGCGGGGGCGGCTTCCAGCGCCTGCTCGCGCAGCTTCGCCGCCTCTTCGAACTTCTGTTCGCCGGACAAGCGCAACGCCTCGATCAGCAGCGCCATCCATTCCGCGGGCTTCCCGAAGAGCAGCGGCCGCTGGCGTCCCGCGAAGACCTCGGCGCGCAGCATCTCGCAGCGAATGACTTCCTTGTAGGTCGCCATCATCGTCGCGGCGGTGGCATCCATGTCGCCGGCAACCTTGAGCTGGGTCAGCGCGCGGTCCCACTGCCCCATGACCGACAGGAGCTGGAACAAAAACACGCGCAGCTTCGGATCCGCCGGCTGTTTGCGCACCTGCGCCTGAAGCTCCGCCAGAGCTTCGTCGAGACGCCCCGCGCGCACGCTCTCTTCAGCGGTCATGGCTCCCTTTCGTAACACGGGAAATACCGCGTCCGGCGCGCTCGCCGGACGCGATACTCCTCCTGGACTGGAGACTGGAGAGGGTCACCCGCTCCCAGCGCCGCCCGTTAGAACTTGTTGTTACCGGCGACGACGTTCCAGGCCGTCGGCTTGGCAGCGCCCGGCGTCCCGTCGGAGTTCATCGGCGTATAGGTGGTCTCGACCGAACCGAAGTTGAGCGTGATCGTCTCCGTGTGCGTGTCGCTGCCGCCGCTGCCGCCACAAGCGTACGACGAGACCAAGACGTCCTTCAGCTTGATCTTGAGGTACTGGACCGGCTTCTTGTTGTTGCCGCCCGTCTTCTCGCAGATCAGCGTCGCCAGCGGGAAGGAGGTGCCAGCGCAGACGGCGTTCGTGAGGTTCGTGCTGGCGCTGTCGACCAGCTTGGTGAAGGTCAGATCCTGAACGTTCACCTTGCCGGCCGTCAGGCCGCTGATGCCGCGGGTCGAGCCCGACTGAGTCGCCCCCCAGCTCCACGACATGATCTCGATTTCTCCTGCGTGTCCGTCCGCCTTGGACTCTCCCGTGACATCTCCCAATTTCAAGAACATTTCGCCGGCCATGAACGCTCTCCTTTTTTGATGTGACTTCCCAAATCCCCAGCCCAATCCGAGGACTATGTTTCAACTTCTCGAGTCGAACAGACTTACGAATCAGCCCGCTTTGGCGGACGGCAGCTTCGAGGTGAGCCGCAAGGACACGGTCAACCCCTCGAGCTGGTAGTGCGGCCGCAAGAAGAACTTCGAGGTGTAGTACCCGGGGTTGCCCTCGACCTCTTCGACAACGACCTCGGCGCCCGCCAGCGGCATGCGCGCCTTGACCTCTTCGCTCGAGTGCTGCGGATCGCCGTCGACGTACTGCATGATCCAGGTCGAGAGCCAGCTCTGCACCTCTTCGCGCTCCTTGAACGATCCGATCTTGTCGCGCACGATGCACTTCAAGTAGTGCGCGAAGCGGCAGGTCGCGAAGAGATACGGAAGGCGCGCCGCCAGGTTCGCGTTCGCGGTCGCGTCCGGGTCGTCATAGACGCCCGGCTTCTGTAGCGACTGCGCGCCGATGAAGGCGGCGAAGTCGGAGTTCTTCTTGTGAATGAGCGGCATGAAGCCGTTCTTCGCGAGCTCGGCCTCGCGGCGATCGCTGATCGCGATCTCCGTCGGGCACTTCATGTCGACGCCGCCGTCGTCGGTCGGGAAGGCATGCGTTGGCAACCCCTCGACCGCGCCGCCAGCCTCGATGCCGCGAATGCGCGAGCACCAGCCGTACATCTTGAACGACCGGTTGATGTTGGTCGCCATCGCGTAGGCGGCGTTGGCCCACGCGTACTTGTTGCTGTCGGCGCCCGCGGTGTCCTCCTCGAAATCGAAGGCTTCCACCGGGTTGCTCTTCGCGCCGTAGGGAGCGCGCGCGAGGAACCGGGGCATCGCGAGACCGAGATAGCGCGCGTCGTCCGACTCACGCAGCGACCGCCAGCCCGCGTACTCGGGCGTGGTGAAGATCTTGGTCAGGTCGCGGGGGTTCGACAGCTCCTGCCACGACTCCATCTGCATCAGGGACGGTGACGTGCCCGCGATGAAAGGCGCGTGGATCGACGCCGCGATCTTCGACATCTCGCCAAGCAACTCGACGTCCGGCGCGTTGTGATCGAAGTAGTAGTCGCCGACCAGGCAGCCGTACGGCTCGCCGCCGAGCTGGCCGAACTCTTCTTCGTAGAGCCGCTTGAAGACCGGGCTCTGATCCCACGCCGCTCCCTTGAACTTGCGCAGGGTCTTGTGCAGCTCTTTCTTCGAGATGTTCATCACGCGGATCTTCAGCATCTCGTCGGTCTCGGTGTTGTTGACGAGATAGTGCAGGCCGCGCCACGCGCTCTCGAGCTGCTGGAAGTCCTTCTGGTGGATGATGGCGTTGATCTGCTCGCTCATCTTCTTGTCGATCTGCGCGATCATCGCGTTGATCGATTCGACGACGTCCGAGCCGATGACCGCGGTCTTCTCCAGCGCCTGCTGCGCCAGGGTCCGGACCGCCGACTCGACCTCGTCGCGCGCGCGATCGGTCTGCGGCTTGAATTGCTTGGTCAGCAGCGAGGCGAAATCGCTGGTTTCAGCGGTCGCGGTCTCGGCTTCTGGCTTGGTCTGTTGTGTCTCGGCCATGTTACTTATCCTTATCGGCCGCGTCCGCAGCCGGTTGCGTGCCATCCGCCGGTTTCGGTGCCGAAGCCAGAGTCTTCAGCAGCGACGGGTCGCGCAGGACGTTTCCGATCAGCTCCTCGGCCCCGGTCTTCCCGTCCATGTAGGTGACCAGGTTCGACAGCTGCTGACGCGCCTCGAGAAGCTCGCGAAGCGGAGCCACTTTCTTGGCGATCGCAGCCGGGGAGAAGTCATCCATGTTGTCAAACGTTATGTCGACGGACATATTCCCCTGCCCGGTCAGCGTATTCGGCACCTGAAACGCGGCGCGTGGCTTGATGCCTTTCATGCGCTCGTCGAAGTTGTCGACGGAGATCTCGAGGAACTTGCGGTCGGCGACTGCGGGCAACGGCTCCTTCGGGTTTCCCGATAGGTCGGACATGACGCCCATGACGAAGGGGAGCTGCACCTTCTTCTGCGCGCCATAGAGCTCGACGTCGTATTCGATCTGAACCCGCGGCGCCCTGTTCCGTGCGATGAACTTTTGACTGCTGCCCATGTGATCTCTCCTGTGAAGAAAAACGCTGAAGCGCTACCTGAGTTCCCTCCGTCGCGCCACTCCCCCCGCCTTTTCGACGTCAACCTTCGCTTTGACCACGCAGTATGTCGACCTTGGAGAGGCCTTCCGGCACCAGCTCCTTGATGAGATCGACGAAGCTCATCGTGACGAGCTTCTTGCTGCGCTCCATGAACATGGGAATCGGGCTCGAGGGCTCGTTCCGCGCGTAGTACGCGCAGATGGCGTCGAGCGCCTTGAGGACGTCCTCGCGCGAGTTGATCGCGCCACCGAAGGCACGACCCGGCGCGACGGCGCCGTTGCTGCCGTTGGTCGCGACCGCGCCGTCGCCGGCGGACGCGTCGACGGCGCCAACCGCCGTGCGCTGGGCCACCTTGCCCGAGACATAGCTGCTGGCCTTGCGCAGCAGCGCCGGCAGTTTACCGAAGCTCGCCGCGGCCGACGCGTCGACGCGCGCCGCGATCGCCTCTTCCAGGCCCTTCAGCGAATCGACACAGGCGGCCAGCGACTTCGCGGTCTCCTCGAGCCCGGCCAGATCCGCGTCCATCGCCGCGCCGTCGATCGTCGCCATCGTCGGGGGCGCCGGGGCGCCTTCGGCCGCGGTAGAGGGAGGCACGTCGCCGGCAGCGATCTCGAGATCGCGCAGCGAGAAGCGGCCGACCGCGCGCGACGAGACGATCGGCGTCGCCCGCACGGCCGCCAGCATGGGCGTATCCGAGAAGCTGGAGAAGACATTGACCCGCATCGTCGGGTCGTTGTCGTCGTCGGGATCGAGGCGTGGGTGCACGCCGTCCCAGTACCGCTCCACCAGCCCGCGCAGCAGGCCCAGGCCCGTGGCCAGCCCGGACCAGCCATTGTTGCGCAGGAGCGCGCGAGTCAGATGGGCCGCAACTCGCAAGTCCTTGCTACGCCCGAGAAATTCCGCCGTCTTCTTCTGGAGAGTCTTCCAGTCCGGCTCCTCGGCGGCGACGATGGTGGACCCGATCTGCTGCTCAGGCTTACCCTGAGACAACCGATCGATCTCCGAAAACGAAGCGTCGTATTCCAGATCGGCCCCGGTCTGGTCGTCCGGGCTGACGGGCGCAAGTAGGGTTTCCAGATCCATGGCGGTCCTAGCGTATCTACTAAATCGTGCTTATTAGCCTTTACCTTCCGCTCGTTGTCAATTGGCTTGCGCTCCGCATCACTCCGCGCGGCAGGGGTCACGATCGGCTATGATGGCGGCCTCCGTCCTGCAGGGCGCTGACTGATGATCCTCGAAGTCCAGATCACCGATCCGAAGACCGGCTCGAGCCGGAAGATGCGGTTTTCTCATTCGCCGGTGCGCATCGGACGCAACCAGCTGAACGACCTGTCGATCGACACGCCGTTCGTCTCCGAGTGGCACGGCACAATCCGCTTCGATAACCGCAGCGTCGCCTACTTCGACCTCGGGTCGACGAACGGGTCGATGCTCGACGGGAAACGCCTGACCAAGAACGTCGCCGTGGAGCTGACGGAGGCGTCGCGCCTACAAGTGGGTGGCGTCGAGCTGTCGATCGCCGTGCAACAGGGCGACGCCAACCTCGGCAAGACTCTCGGGTGGGGCGTGCCCGACGATCGCACGTCGCCGCCCGGCCCGGCGCCCGCGGTGATTCGCTCGCCCGACCGGCCCAAGTCGGGCGGCCCAGGATCGGCGTCGCCGTTTTCGAGCTACCACCCGGGGGTCAGCAGCCCCGGATTGCGGCAGTCACCCGTGGAAGATCCTCATGCGACGCCCCCGCACGGCCCGCCGCCGGCTGCGCCCGCGCACGTCGGCGCACGAGGATCGGCGTCCGGGAACGTTCCGCTGGCGGCTCCCTCGGCAGCCGGAGCTGCGCCGTCGCCGGTGGCCTCGGCGCCCGGTCCCGGCGCGCCGGACCTGGTGGCGCGGCAGCGCCAGCTGCTGGAGGCGTTCGCGGAGTCGTTCGTCGGCCTGCGCAAGGGCTACGAGCAGTTTGGCGCCGAAGTCGGCGTGCGCACCATCCACGGCAAGTCCGCGCTGCACCGCGCGCGCACCGCGGCCGAGATCCTCGACTACTTGCTGCAGCCCAACCTCGATCCGGCCGTGGCGGCGCGCGAGCTGATCGGGGTCTTCGCCGACCTGGGGATCCACCACATCGCGATGATGGAAGCGATCACCGAGGGCGTACGCGCGGTGCTGCAGTCACTGGACCCGCGCGCCAACGAGCTGGACGTGGGGGCGGGCGGGCTCCTGTCGCGCGGCAAGACCAAGGCGCAGTGGAAGAACTATCTCGAGCGGTTCGATCAGCTGGTCACCGACGACGACGAGCTGCACACGGCGATCTTCAGCGATGATTTCGCGCGCGCCTACGCCAGCGTCACGCTGGGCGAAGAGGGCGTGCGCCGCAAGAAAGAGGACAAGAAATGAAGACGCGTGGCGAGCTCTGTCTCGCGGTCACGCTCGCCTGCGCGGCGGCCGCGGCCGGATGCCAGCCTCGCGCGCGGCCGATGGTCGCGGGCCCGGCGCGTCCTTGCACGGTCGCGACCACGATGGGCTCCGACAAGCCGCTGCGCGACCGCGTCTTCCCGCCACAGTACTGGTTCGCGCTGCTGCTGCAGGGCTACCAGATGACCGGCGAGCTGATGCGGCCGGCGCTGACCTGCACGGGATCGCCGATCAACCTGGAGGGTGACGGCTGCCCGGGCGAGACGTCGGCCGTGCGGGTCAACCCCGGCGCGATCGTGTCGAACCGCGATGTGACCATCGTCAACGTGACGGATTCGCGGCGGCTGGTCTGGGCCGTGACCGATCGCTACGCCGACGGCCAGGGCGAAGGCCCCGTCGCGCTGGTCGAGATCGAGCCGCAGGGGCTGGCGATGCGGGCGATCGGCGTCCTGCGCGCCTACCCCGAGAATCCATCGCTGCGTCTGGCACGCCTGGGCAGCGGCACGGTGCTGGTCGCCGACGGTGAGTACTGCGCGAAGCCGTCGTCGTGCGAGCGCGCGACCCGCATCCTGCCGCTGGTCGGCGATCGCTTCGTCAACAAGCCGCTCGTCGACGACAAGAGCGCCTGCCTGGGACCCGCGTTCTTTCCGATGCACCAGGCCGGTGTCGCCCACGGGCGCAAGCGCAACAAGTACGACATCTCGGTTTCGATCACCTACGGGCCCGACAACATGTCGGTGCGCGAGCAGCTGGGTCTGAGCGGCGCCGAGCCGGCGTCGGACACCGGCACCGGCTCATTCGTGACGCGCGTGCAGTCGGAGCGGCAGGTGACGTTGAAGGACGGGAACCTGGTGGCGACGGCACCGTCGATCCTCGCGCGCTGGCTCGCGCAGCAGCAGCAGCTCTGACTGAGCTCTAGCTGCGCTGGCGGACTCGGGCAGCCGTGGTGCGGCTGCCCTTGCCGGGCTCGGTCGACAGGTTGCCGGCGCTGGCCGACTTGAAGATGAAGAGGCCTTCGCCGATGCCGATGGTCTCGCCGTCGGTCAGCGGGGTGCGCTTGTCGACCGCGGAGCCCTCGACGGTGACCGGTCCGCCGAGCGGCGCGATCGCGAACTCGCCGCCCTCGAGGGTGACCTCCGCGTGCTCGGCGGCGACCGTATGGTCTTGCGAGAGGCGAATCGAGCAGCTTCCGGAGAGGCCGATCAAGGTGCGCCCGTCGCCGAGACGCAGCGTCTCACCGCGACGGCCGCTGCCGCCCGCGCGCACCAGCCAGCCGACGACGATCCCGAGCGCGCCCACGCGCGTGCGCAGCGTGTCCTGGATCGCGACCACGGCGCCGCGCGCGCGCGGCGTCCCCAGCGACGGGTGCGACTCCGCGGCCGCGCGCAGCGCCTCGACGAGGCGGTCGAGCCCCAGGCTGGTGAACGCCGTGCACTCGTCGGCGCCCACGCGCGCGGCGACCATCGCCGCCGCCTGATCCGGCGGCGAGCGATTGCTGACCGCGTCGGCCAGCACCGCCGCCAGGGTGTCGTCGAGCATCGGGCTGTCGACTGATTTCTTCGCGAGCAGGTCGCGGATCTCCTGCATGCGCAGCCGTCCGGGGCGCGTGCGAAAGTAAGGGAAGCGCGGGTCGGAGAAGACCTCTTGATCCAGATTGGCGAGCTCGCCGATTGTCTCGGGGTAGCTGCGCGTCAGCTCGTCGACCGCGCGCCGCGGCGAGGCGCCGCGCCGGATCAGATCGTGCGCCGCCTGCAGGATCTCGTCGTCGCTGCCGGCGCTGGCCGCCGGCCGGCGCCGCATGAAGACGATCACGCCGCCCGCCACCAGCGCCAGAGCGCCGGCCACGCCCAGGAGCAACGATCGCAGCTTGCCCGGGCCGATCGAGACCGCGCCCATGTCCGCGCCCAGGCGCTGCCCGCCACCGACGTTGAGGCGAACCGACAACTTGTGCGCGCCGCCGAGCAGGTGCCAGCTGAATGGCGTGGCCACGCGCACGCGCAGCAAGTCGGCGATGCCCTGGCCCAGCGACTCGAGCGCGTTCTCCAGATCCTGCGGCTGGTCGAGCATGCGCAGCACACCACCGGCGGCGTCGTGGAAGTCGCTGAGATTCGAGGTCGCCTGCGCGCGATCGGCGTCGGGAGCCGGGAACGCGACCACCAGCGGCGTGATGCCGGCCTTGCGGATCTCGCGGCCGAGCGACGCGAAATCGCCCGGCCCCTCGCCCTTGGGATCCGCGAAGTCGCGCCCGTCGGTGACCACGACCAGGATGCGCAACGGCGCCTGGTCGGCGCCCAGGTCGCCGAGATCCAGCCGCATGGCCTCGACCAGATTGGGGCGGTTGCCCTCGATGTAAGGCACGTCGCCGAGGCGGCTCACGTCGGCGGCGGTCAGGCGCGCGCGCCCCTGGCGCATGCGGCCGTAGACCGTCGGATAGACCACGGTGCGCGACGGGACGCGCTGGAAGAACGCCTGGATCCCGTCGAGAACGCCGGGCGGGATGTGCTCGATCCACAAATAGACCAGGCCGACCGACACGGGCGGGTGCCAGGTCTTGCTCCCCTCGGCCGACGTCGTCGCCCAGTCGGACAGCGACTGGGTGATCGGCGGCGCGTCCGACTTTTGTCCATCGATCGTCAGCTCGAGGCTGGTCGCCTTCAGCGAGCGTCCGGCGTCATTGAAGCCGCCGACGAAGAACGTCAGCTCGTCGGTCTCGGCGTCGAGCGTCGGCCGCGTGGTGATCAGCGCCGGCCCGGCCGCCCACGCGACCGACGGCAACGTCGGGAGCGCGAGCACGGTCGCCAGGACGACCGCTGCGGGGATTCGCCGTCGGCTATTCATCATGGGGTTCGAGTGCCGACCGGAGGAAGCCACAGCGACTTGAAGAGCAGCTCGGTGGTGCCGACCTTGATGATGTCACCGTCGGCCAGCCGGACGATCTCGCCCTTGACCAGCTTGTGCGAGTTCACGAAGGTGCCGTTGGCCGACGGGCCGGGACGGTCGCGGTCGCGGATCGTGAACGCGTCGGTCCGCTCACCGGTCAGCGGGCGGCTCAGCACGGCGTGCCCGCTCGACATGAAGCCATCGTCGAACGCCACCAGCTTGGCGGCGCCGATCGGCGGCGCGTCGGCCCGCGACAGCACGGCGTCGGCGTCCAGCTCGACGAGCGAGCCCTTCTTCGATTCATCCCCGGTGCGTACGACGATCAGCCAGCCGAGCGTCATGCCGGCCGCGGCGTGTGACGCCGGCAGCTCGACCTGCCCGGGCGCGAAGAACATGGTCTTGGCGCCGACGAGATTGGGCCGGCACTTGCCGCACGTGGTGCCCCAGCCGGCGAGCATCGGCTCCCCGCAGTTGGGGCACGGAATCTCGGCGGGCGCGGATTCTTCGGGCGGCTCCAGGGGCTCGAACGCGCCGCTCGACCCGCGCGATCGCGTCCCGCCGCTACCGGCGCTGCCGCCGCTGCCGAGGTTCGGGTCCGAGAGCGGACTCCGTGGTCGAGCGGGCCGCCGCGGCGGCCCGCCGGCGGCGCTCGCCCGCGGCGGACGCGCCGGAGCCGGCGACTCCGGCTGCTGGGGCGGCTGATTGCCGAGAAGATTTTTCAGCTTATCGAACACGCGGTTAGCGGACGTCATCATAGGTTCGCGATCGGAGAGGGTCAAACAAGGATCGAGGGGCGCCGGACAGGGCGGCGAACCCCAACCGGGACGGTCACCTTCGAAGGGAACTTTCTCACGACGTTTCCTCGAGAACTTTCCTGGAGAACTTGCCAGAGAACTTTGCCCACTTGGCCGGCCGGCCGCTAACATCAGCGGCTTCGATGGCCAGCCGAAGTTTCGGGCTCACGACCCACCCGACGCTCGCCGCGGCGTTCGCCGTGGCCGTCACGAGCGGCGCCATCGCGGCGATCGTTCACGCGGCGCTGCCGACCCGGCTTCTGCCCGCGCCCGAATCGGGCGTGCAATCGACCGCCATCATCGTCGCCGGGCAGCCGTTCGACGTCGGCCGCACCGTGGTGCTGTGGAAGGACCCGCAAGGGTTCGACGCCTACCAGGTGCGCTGCATCGATCAGCACGGCGGCTGCTGCGACACCGACTCCAAACGCTACGGTTCGCGGAAGCTGGAACGCGACACTGTCGAGGACATGCAACAGCAAGTCTCGCAGCTGGTGCTGCACTTCGACGGCTGCGTGAACTCGCGCTCTTGTTTCAAGTCGATGCACAACCGCCCGCGCCCGAGCGGCGCCGGCTGCGGGCTGTCGGCGCACTTCATGATCGACGCCGATGGCACGATTTACCAGACCCTGGATCTGGTCGAGCGCGCGTTCCACGCCGAGGAAGCCAACGCGACCTCGATCGGCGTCGAGATCTGCAACCGAGGCAAGGTCGACCGCAGCGAGTGGCCCAAGCTGCCCGCCGAGTATCGCACCCGTCCCACGCGCGAGGTGGTGATCAATGGCGAGCGTCACGAGGCCTACGACTTCCGCCCCGAGCAATACGATTCGCTGGTCGCGCTCGCGCGCACGCTGCTGCGCGTGTTCCCCAAGATCAAGCCGATGATCCCCGAAAACAACGGCCAGCCGATCATGGACACGCTCGCGGATCCGATGAGCTTCGCCGGCATCCTCGGTCACCTGCACGTCGACCTCCAGAAGCAGAAGTGGGATCCGGGCGCGCTCGACTGGCATCGCCTGATGCGCGCGCTCAACGGCTTCGAGCTGCCGGTGCAGATCCGGTCGTTCACCGACCTGCCGCGCACGCAACAAGATCTCGTGTCGGCGCGGCGCGCCGCTTTCTACAACGCCGAAGAGCGCGCCACCGGCTTCTTCCCGGTCGCGGCGGGCCGCCTGTGGCACTCGGGCGTACACATTCGCGCGGCGCTCGGCTCCACCGTGCACGCGCCGACGCGCGGCCGCATCATCGCCGCGCGCAACGCGACCGCGGGCGCGTCGTCACGATCGTTCGTGCTCATTCGCCACGACCTGGACGTCGACGACGAACCGGTGACGTTCTACTCGCTCATCGCTCACATCGCGCTGCCGTCGATCGGATCCTACGAGGCCAACGCCATCCCCTGGCTGCAGTCGGTCGCGCACGGCCCGGTCGCGATCCGCGCCGCGCTCGAAGCGGGCGAGGTCGTGAACATCGACGAGCGCGTCGAGGCCGGCGACGTCATCGGCCACGTCGGCACCGTGAGCCGCGGCCCCGAGCAGGGGCCCGAGATCCACTTCGAGATCTTCACCACCGAGCGCCTGGGCGGCGACTTCGGGCGCGCGTTCCACTACATCAATGCCGCCGGCGACGGGCCGATCACCCGGCGCGCCGATCTGATCAACATGGCCGACCGCACCGGCGACCAGGAGCTGTCGGCCGACGAGCTGCGCCAGTTCTTCCGCTCCGGCGATCTCGACAAGCGGCAGGCGTTGCGCCGCGTGGCCGTGCGCCACCGCCACGAGTGGGGCGATCGCACCACCGAGGCCGAATTCGTCGGCCTGCGCGAGCTGGCCGGCATCCCCGAAGCGCAGCGCAAGCGGCTGTACGCGATCGCCATCGAGCCCTACATCTTCTGGACCGACGAGCTGTCGCGCGTCACCGGTCTGCCCGCGAACCAGACCATCTACTCGTACAACGCGCTGACGTTCCTGCTGGAGCTGGCGTCGCGCGCCGCCCACGTCGAGCTGCCCAAGGCGCGCGGCCGCTCCGTCGGCGAGAGCGGCGTGGAGCCACGCAAGCTCACCGGCGTGCCGGTCACCGACTGGACCGAGCCCAAGGCGACGCCGATCGAGACCCCGCTGTTCGGCCCCCTCATCGGCGTCCGCCTCGGCCCGCGCCGCCGCGACGACATCCCCCTCATCGAGCTCGCGCCCACCGACAACCGGTGAGGCGTTTCGCGAGCGTCGAGTCGATTCGCCGGGAAGAGCGGGCCCCACACTGCGTTTTCGTCGGGTGGCGGCTGATCTTCGGGCTCGGGACCGCTCCGTAGGGCTTTTTTTCCTGGCGCGGGGCGCGGTAGCCTGCGCATGGGCATGAGCGACGAGCTGCGGCAGCAGACGACGGCGGTTCCGTCACAGCGAAACGCGCGCGCGGATCGCGTGGCGACGGCGGAGTTGCGCGTGGTGGTTCCGCCGGCGCTGGTGGCGACGATTCCGCTCGGCTCGGAGCGGCTGGTGCTGGGGCGGCAGGCGGAGCAGCCAGGCGCGCCCGAGATCGGGGACGTTTCGGTGTCGCGCAAGCACTTCGCCGTCGAGTGGGACGCGGGCGGCGGGTTTCATACCGGCGTCGATCTCGGCAGCAGCAACGGGTCGTTCGTCGATTCGGTGCGCGCGGTGTCGCGGCTGCCGCTCGCCGACGGCTCGGTGGTGCGGCTCGGGCCGACGGTGGTCGCGGTCTATCAATCACCGGCGGCGCAAGCCGGCGGCGACGACGGCGACGGTGCGGCGGCCACGTCGCGCGACGCGATCCCGGGACAGGCGCCGGCGACGCGCGCGCTGCGCTCGTCGGTGGCGCGCGTGGCCTCCGATCCCTCGCCGGTGCTCCTGATCGGCGAGACCGGCACCGGCAAGGAGCACATCGCCGAAGAGATTCACCGCCTGGGTGGACGCAAAGGCGATCTGGTCGCGGTCAACTGCGCGGCGCTGACGCCGGCGCTGGTCGAGAGCCAGCTCTTTGGCCACGTGCGCGGCGCGTTCACCGGCGCGTCGGAGGCGCAGCCGGGGCTCTTCCGCGAGGCCGACGGCGGCACGCTGTTCCTCGACGAGATCGGCGAGCTGCCGCTGGACCTGCAGCCGAAGCTGCTGCGCGCGATCCAGGAGCGCGAGGTGCGGCCCGTCGGATCGACGCGCAGCTTCGCGGTCGACGTGCGCATCATCGCCGCGACCAACCGCAACCTCGCGAGGCAGGTCGACGAGGGCAGCTTCCGCCGCGATCTCTACGGCCGGCTGTCGCTGTGGGAGATCACGGTGCCGCCGCTGCGCCGCCGGCGCGGCGATCTCTTCATGTGGATCGAGCGGCTGCGGCGGCGCTGGCTTTCCGAGCGCGCGCGCGCCGCACCCGCGCAAGAATGGATCTTCGAAGCGCGCGCCGCCGAGGCACTGCTGCTGCGCGAATGGCGCGACAACCTGCGCGGCATCGATCGGCTGGTTCACGCGCTCGCGGGTGCGGGCACGGAGCCGGGCGGCGAGCCGTTCTCGTTCGCGGGCCTGCCGTCGTGGCTGTGGGAGCCAGCGTCGATCGAACCAGCGGAAACCCATCACACGCCGGTGCCGGCGGCGCCCGCGCGCCCCGCGCCCAGCCGCGAAGAGCTGGTCGCCGCGCTGGCGCAGCACCAGGGAAGCGTGCGCGCGACCGCGCGCTACTACGGTCGCGACCGCCGGCAGATCTATCGATGGATGGAGTCGTTCGGATTGAAATGAACGAATTGCCCGTCATGAGCCGTCGCGCGCGCGGCGGAACACTCTAGAGCCCAACCGTGGATGCGCGGCTCTGGATAGCGGTGTGTTCGCGATCGCGATGGGCGTGGCTCGGGCTCGTGGGAATCGCCGGTTGCTTCTCCGCGGCCACCCCGACGACCATGCCGGTCAACTCGGATCCCTTCGGTCTCTGTCCGCCGGTCGACGCGGGCCTGGCGATGCCGGGCGCGGGCAACACCGAGACGCCCCCCAGCTGCGACGCGCCGCCGCCGCCGAGCCCGCTCGTCGGCTGGGCCACCGTGCCCGGCATGGGCAACGGCACGGTGTCGGTCGACACGACGACCGGCGGCGACGCGGCGACGCCGGTCAGCGTCACCACGCTCGCCGATCTCAACAACGCGCTCGCGGGCACGGCGCCGGCGGTCGTGCAGATCGCCGGCGTCACGATCTCCGGCAACGTGCGCATCGGGTCCAACAAGACTCTGGTCGGCGTCTGCGGCGGCCAGGTCCAGGGCAACATCAAGATCTCGGCCTCGTACAACGTCATCGTCCGCAACCTCAAGATCGTCGGTTACAACTGCAAGGATCCCGCGGCCGCCAAGGACTGCTCGGCCGGCGCCGACGCGGTGACGATCAGCGGCTCGCACCACGTCTGGTTCGATCACGACGAGATCTCCGACGGCTCCGACGGCAACCTGGACATCAACCAGGCCTCCGACTTCATCACGCTGTCCTGGACCAAGTTCTATTACACGGCTCCGCGCGTCGACCCGGCGGGCGCCGCCGGCGGGCACGAGTTCTCGGACCTGATCGGCAGCTCCGACAACTCGACGTCGGACCAGGGCCACCTGCGCGTGACCTGGCACCATGACTGGTGGGGGCCCAACGTGTACGAGCGCATGCCACGGGCGCGCTACGGCGAGATTCACCTCTTCGACAACCTGTGGACGTCGGGGGGCAACGCGTATTGCATCGGCCTCGGCGTGGGCGCGAGCATCCTGGCCGAGAAGAACATCTTCCGCGGCACCAACACACCGTTCGACGTCACCGACTACGCCGACGCCACCAGCGTGCTCGAAGCGCGCGCCAACCTCTTCGAGGGCGTCAAGGGCAACACCGCCGGCGTGGGAGGCGCGGCGTTCACGCCGCCCTACGACTACACCACCGAGGATCCCTGCACCGCCGCCGTCGAGATCATGGCGCAGGCGGGGCCGCAGTAAGTCGTGGCGACGGCCGAGGCCGTCTTGCGGGACGGCTCAGTCCGCCTTGCGGATCGACGTGCGGCGCGGCGTCGGTGTCGGCGAGCCGCCCGCATCCTTCTCGTCGCGGATCTGCGTCACGAGGCGGCGCAGTTGCTCCTGGTACATGGCGACTGCGGGCGCGAGCGCGACTGCGCGTTCCCAGTAGAGCACGGCGTCCAGCGGCCGGCGCTCCGAAACCAGTGACAGCCCGCGATCGAAGCACGCGGCGGCGACGGCTTCGTCCTCGCTGAGGTTGTTGGTGGGCGGTGGCGGCAGCACCGACTCGGGCGGCGCGCCGCGCACCCACGCGGCCACCGGGTTCACGCCGGCGCGGCGCACGACCGAAAACGGATCCGACAGCGTCGCCGGCGCGGCAACCTGCGCTGAAGGCGCGGCGAACTGCGCCGACGGCGCGGTGACGAACGGCGCCCGCATCGGCGGCGACGTGGACCCGGCGCTGGGTGAGGTCACCGTGGCGGGAGGCGTCCGCTGTTGCTGCAGGAACGAAACGTCGTCGAGGCTGATGGACGGACGCGCAGCCGTCGGCGTGCGGCGGGCGGCGCCGCGCGAAACGTCGGCGGTCCCGTCGGACGGAGAAGCGGTAGCGACCGCCTGCGCCGGCGCCGGCGCCCCCGTGCCCGCCACCGGGGGCAATACGCGCAGGCGCGCCGCCTGCCCCTCGGTCGCCGCCGCCATGTCGTGCACCGCGGCACCTGCCTTGCGCAAGTGCTCGAGCACGTCACCCTCGTCGGCGGCGTACGGGTCATGGCCCAGATCGCTGGCCAGCAACTGCAGCAGCTCATCGGCCAGCCGGTCCGCCCACCCGTAACGCTTGCGCAGATCGGGCGCCATCGCGCGCCGCACGACGCGCGCGACCGAGGGCGGCACGTTGACCTTGGTGGTGATGTCGGGCGCCTGGCCGTCGATGATCTTCTTCACCATGTCCTGGCCGTCGAACGGGCTGATGCCGGCCAGATACTCGTAGAGCATGATGCCCACCGAATAGAGATCGCTGCGCGCGTCACCGACGTTTCCGCGCAACCGCTCGGGACTGAGGTAGCGCAGCTTGCCGACCACCGAGGCCGACGGCGGTGGCGTGTTGGTGGTCGCCGCCGCGCCGAAGTCGATCAGCTTGGTCGCGCCCGCGTATGAGATCATGACGTTCTCGGGGCTCACGTCGCGGTGGACGAAACCGACCGGCGCCCCGTTTTCGGTCAACGCGTGCCCGTAGGACAGCGCGCGAACGACATCGAGCATGGAACGAAGGAAAAACGAACGCGGCAATCGCCGCTGTTTGAGGCGAAACGATCGCCCGAGCTGACGCAGCGAGCGGCCGGGCACGTACTCCATGGCGATGAAGTAGCGCCCCTCGTGCCGGCCGAAGTCGAAGACCTGCACCATGCCCGGATGGTTCATGCGCGCGGCGATCTCTGCCTCGTTGATGAACATGCGCACCAGGTCGGGCGTGTCGGCGAGCTCGGGCCGCATCGTCTTGATGACGATGTCCTTCTGAAAGCTCTCGACGCCGAGCACGCGGGCGCGCCAGACCTCCGCCATGCCACCGGCGGACAGTCGGCCGAGAATCTCGTACCGACTGAAGTGCGATCCAGCTTTCCAAGCAAAGTGCCCGAGTGGCATCCGTCCCCCTGGTGGGCTCTTTCCTCGATCGAAGGTTTTTGTGGCGCTGGCAAGCTATCACAAACGGACGCGAAACACGTGACAATTCAAGGCACCGCGGGTTAATGACTCCGTCGAGGACTGACGCGGCACTTGACGTACCATCGACGCAACAGGGCCGACCGACCATGAGCGACTTGGCAATCAAAAGCGCGGCGCAATGCCGCTTCGATCAAGTGAGCCTGGGCGAGGTGATGCTGCGCCTCGATCCGGGCGAAGGGCGGATCCACACCACGCGCAGCTTCACCGCCTGGGAGGGCGGCGGCGAGTACAACGTCGCGCGCGGGTTACGCCGTTGTTTCGGACTGCGCACCGCGATCGTGACCGCGCTGGCCGACAACCCGGTGGGCCGGCTGGTCGAGGATCTGATGTTGCAAGGGGGCGTCGACCTGTCTTTTCTCCGCTGGATGAAATACGACGGCGTCGGGCGCGACAGCCGGAACGGCCTGAACTTCACCGAGCGCGGCTTTGGCCCGCGCGGCGGCGTCGGCTGCTCGGACCGCGGGCACACGGCGATCGCGCAGCTGCCGCCGGGCAGCGTCGACTGGGACGCGATCTTCGGCGGCGCGGGCCAGGGCGCGCGCTGGTTCCACACCGGCGGCATCTTCGCCGCGCTGTCGGCGACGACGCCGGTGGTCGCGCGCGAGGCGATGGAGGCCGCGCGCCGTCACGGCGCGCGCATCTCCTACGATCTCAACTACCGCGACTCGCTCTGGCGCGCCAACGGCGGGCAGGCGCGCGCGCGCGAGGTGAACCGCGCGCTGATGCCGTTCGTCGACGTACTTTTCGGAAACGAGGAAGACTTCTCGGCCGCGCTGGGGTTCGAGCTCGACGGCGTGGATGCGGCCTTCAAGGACCTGCCAACCGCGAGCTTCCGCGGGATGATCGGCAAGGTCGTGGCCGCCTTCCCCAACATCCAGGTGGTGGCCACCACGCTGCGCACGGCGCGCTCGGCCAGCGCCAACGGCTGGGGCGCGATCGCCTACAGTGCGGGCGCCTTTCACGAGGTGCCCCAGCGCGACGTCGAGATCCTCGACCGCGTCGGCGGCGGCGACTCGTTCGCGTCGGGGCTGATCTACGGGCTGCTCGCGGGCAACGACCTGGACTGGGCGCTCCGCTGCGGCGTCGCGCACGGTGCGCTGGCGATGTCGACGCCGGGCGACACGACCATGGCGACGCTCCCCGAAGTGCTCCGCGCGATGGACGGCCCCAACGCTCGTATCGATCGTTGAGCGGGCCAGCGACAGACATCGACAAAGCTGGGTCGAGGGCGCTAGGAAGGGGTGGAACATGAAGGCATCCGCGAAACGCGAAAGCATCCGGCGCTACATCGAAGAGATCGGGATCGTCCCCGTGGTGCGCGCTCCATCGGCCGAGCTGGCGCTGCGTGCGGCCGAGGCGGTGCTGGCCGGCGGCATCTCGGTCTTCGAGATCACGATGACCGTGCCCGGAGCGGTTGAAGTGATCCGCGAGCTCTGCGAGCGCTTTCGCGGCCGCGCGCTCATCGGCGCGGGCACCGTGCTGAACCCCGACGACGCGCTGACCTGCGTCGACGCCGGCGCGCAGTTCATCGTCGGCCCGGGCCTGAACCTGGCGACGATCGCCGCCGCGCACGCGCGCGAGGTCCCCGCGATGCCCGGCGCGCTGACGCCGACCGAGGTGATCACCGCGTGGGAGGCCGGCGCGGACATGGTGAAGATCTTTCCCTGCGGCGCGGTCGGGGGTGCGAAGTACTTGCGCGCCCTGCGCGGGCCGCTGCCGCACGTTCGCATGCTGCCGACCGGCGGCGTGAGCGCGGTGACGGCGGCCGACTACATCGCCTCGGGCGCGTCGGCGCTGGGCGTGGGCTCGGAGCTGGTCGACCCGGCGGCGCTGGCGGCGGGCGACGACCAGGTGCTGACGGAACGCGCGAAAGAGTTGGTCGCTGCGGTGAAAGCGGCACGCGCGAAGCTGATCGCGTAGGAGCGCCTCGGGCTCTCCCCCTCCCGCCAGCCGCTCGACCATCCCCGCCGGGTTGATGTTATGGTCCGCGGCCATGAAGCGGATGGCCCCCCTCAAGCTCGTGCTTGGCTCGGCGGCGGTGGTGGCGACGGTGGGTGTCTTGATTGGATCGACGTCGCCGCGCATCCGCGCGGCCGAGGGGCCGGCGCGCGCTCCGGCCAGCGCGCGCTATCGAGACGCGAAGGTGCCCGTCGCCGACCGTGTCGCCGATCTGCTGGGCCGCATGACCCCGGCGGAGAAGGTCGCGCAGCTCATGTCGGTCAACTGGGAGCACACGCACCTCGACGACGCCAAGACCCACCAGCTCTCGCTGGAGGCGGCGAAGAAGCTGATCGGCGACGGCATCGGCGAGATCACGCGCCCGTCGGACCGCCACAGCGACGCCAAGAGCGCCACCGAGTTCGCCAACGCCATCCAGAAGTACCTGGTCGAGCAGACGCGCCTCGGCATCCCCGCGCTGATGCACGAGGAAGCGCTGCACGGCTTCGCGGTGCCCTCGGCGACCAGCTTCCCGCAGGCGATCGCGCTCGCGGCCACGTTCGATCCGGATCTGGCCGAGCAGGCGTTCACCGTCGCCGCGCGCCAGGCGCGCGGCCGTGGTGTGCAGCACGTGCTGGCGCCGGTGGTCGACGTCGCGCGCGATCCGCGCTGGGGCCGCATCGAGGAGACCTACGGCGAGGACACGTATCTCGTCAGCCGCATGGGCGTGGCGGCGGTGCGCGGCTTCCAGGGCCGGCGCGGGCCCGACGCGCCGATCGACGCCGCGCACGTCGCCGCCACCGCCAAGCACTTCAGCGGCCACGGCACGCCCGAGGGCGGGCGCAACACCGCGCCCGGCAACTACTCGATGCACGTGCTGCGCGAGGTCTTCTTCCCGCCGTTCGAGGCCGTGGTGCGCGAGGCCTCGATCGCCAGCGTCATGCCGAGCTACAACGAGGTCGACGGCATCCCGTCGCACGCCAACCGCTGGCTCCTCGGCAGCGTGCTGCGCGGCGAGTGGGGATTCCGCGGCTTCGCCGTGTCCGACTACTTCGGCGTCGCCGAGCTCGAGCGCAAGCACCACGTGGTCGCCGACCTGCGCGCCGCCGGCCGGAAGGCGCTGAACGCCGGGGTCGATCTCGAGGTGCCCGAGGGCGAAGGCTTCCCGACGCTGATCGAGGAGATGCAGGCCGGCCGCGTGCCGGCGACCGAGATCGACCAGGCCGTCGCCCGCGTGCTGCGCGGCAAGATGCAGCTCGGTCTCTTCGACCAGCCCTACACGCTGTCGCCGGTGCCCGAGGCCGAGCGCCCGGCGGATCGCGCGCTGGCGCGTCACGCCGCCGAGGAAGCGATCATCCTGCTGCGCAACGAGGGAAATCTGTTGCCGCTCGATCCCGCGCGCCTGAAGTCGATCGCGGTCATCGGCCCCAACGCCGATGTGGTGCGGCTGGGCGCCTACAGCGGCAAGCCCGATCGCGTGGTGACCATCGCCGAAGGGATCAAATCGCGCGCAGGCGGGCACATCACAGTGACCACCGCGCCCGGCTGCGGCCTGACCAAGGGAAACCGTGGCTGGGCCGACGACCTCATCGAGATGGCCGACCCCGCCGAAGACGCCAAGCTGATCGCCGAAGCCGACAAGCTGGCGGCGCAGGCCGATCTGACCGTGCTGGTGCTCGGGCAGAACGAGCAGCTCTCGCGCGAGGGCTGGGCCGACAACCACCGCGGCGATCGCATGGACCTCGGCCTGGTCGGCCGGCAGATGGACCTGGCGCACGCGGTGATGGCGCACAAGAAGCCGGTGGTGCTGGTGCTGATCCACGGCGGCCCGCTGGCGATCCCCGAGCTCGCGAAGAGCGTGCCGGCGATCCTCGACGGCTTCTACCTGGGCGAGGAGACCGGCACCGCGGTCGCCGAGGTGCTGTTCGGCGACGTGA